>DAIRTT010000113.1:0-8700 GCA_036803745.1 Solirubrobacteraceae bacterium
TCGAGCGCCACGGCTACGGCGAGGTCTACACGCCGGCGCTGGAGTACGAGTCGGTCCTCGCCCGCGCCGACATGGCCGAAGCCAAGCCGGCCTACCGCGTCTACGACGAGTCGGGCGCCGTGCTCGTCCTGCGCTCGGACATGACGGTCCCGATCGCGCGCGTCGTCGCCAGCCGCTACTCCGGCAGCGAGCCGCCGCTGCGCTTCTGCTACTTCGCCCACTGCTACCGGGGCGTGCGTCCCGCACGTGGGCAGCCGCGCGAGCTGCTGCAGGCCGGGATCGAGCTGATCGGCTCGCCCGCGCCCCAGGGCACCGCCGAGGCTCTCACCGTGCTGTGTCACTCGCTCGACGCGACCGGTCTGAAGGACTACCGCGTGGGTCTCGGCGACGCGTCCCTGTTTCCGGCCCTGATGGCGAGCCTCGATGTGCCCGAGTCCTCGCGGGCCGCCCTGCTGGGGACGCTCGTCTCACGCGATTTCGTCGGGCTCGAGCAGGCGCTGGCCGACTCGGGACTGAAGGGCGAGGCGGCCGAGCTGCTGATGGACGTGCCCCAGCGCCGCGGCGGTCCAGAGATGCTCTCCGATACACCCGGGATCGCCGATGAGGCGGTGACCGGCCTGCGCCAGGTCCACGAGCTCCTCGACCCCACGGTCGCCGAGCGGGTCATCTTCGACCTCGGCCTGGTCAGGAACATCGGCTACTACACGGGCGCGGTCTTCGACGTCTATGACCCGGCGCTCGGCTCTCCGATCGGCGGGGGCGGACGCTACGACGAGCTGCTCGGCCGCTTCGGGCGGCGGCTGCCGGCTGTCGGCTTCGCCCTGGGTGTCGATCGCCTGCACATCGCCCTGGCGGGCGAGGAGCGCGGCACCGGAGCCCTTCTGGCGAGCGCCCACGACGGCGGCGCAGCACAGAGCGCCGCCGCGAGCACGGAGCCGGGAGCGTGAGCTCGGTCAACGGCCTCACGATCGCGGTGCCGCGCGGGGCGCTGTTCGGCGACACGGTCGACTTGCTCGCCGGCCTCGGCCTCGACCCGGCCGAGCTGCGCTCCAACGACCGCAAGCTGCTGTTCGAGGACATCGGCGTGATCACGATGCGCCCCTCAGACGTCCCGACCTATGTCGAGGCCGGCGCCGCCGACCTGGGCGTGACCGGCAAGGACGTGCTGCTCGAGCAGGCAGCCCACGGCCCGGGCGAGGGTGGGCGCCAGGTCTATGAGCTCCTCGACCTCGGCTATGGGCGCTGCACGATGGTCCTCGCCAGCGAGGCCGGCCCCGACCCGGCCCACGAGGCGCTGCGGCGGTTGGGCGTCATGCGCGTCGCCACCAAGTACCCCCGCATCGCCTCGCGCTACCTCGAGGAGACCGGCCGCCAGGCCGAGATCGTCGAGGTCAAGGGCTCCGTCGAGCTGGCGCCCCTGACCGGCATGGTCGAGGCGATCGTCGACCTCACGGCGACGGGGACGACGCTGCGCGAGAACAACCTGATCATCCGCGAGGAGATCGTCGTCTGCACCGCCCGGCTGATCGCCAACCCGGTAGCCCACAAGCTGAGGGCCGCCGAGATCGACGACGTGCTCGAGCGCCTGCGCTGCCGTGCCGTGCCGGTCGCCGACTGAGATGCAGATCACCCGCCTGAGCGCCGAGGATGTGCAGCGACGTGGCGGCACCGCAGCCGCAGCAGCGCAAGTGCGCTCGCTGATCCCGGGCGGCTCCTCGGTGGCCGACTCGGTCCGCGAGATCGTGGCGGCCGTCCGTGAGGAGGGTGACGCCGCCGTCGAGCGCTACACCCGTCGCTTCGACACCGCAGGAGCCGAGCCGGGCCCGCTGAGCGTCTCCGCGGAGGAGCTCGACGAGGCGCTCCTGCAGCTCCCGCTCGAGCTCGTCGCCGGCCTGCAGGTGGCGATCGCCAACGTGGCCCTCGTCGCCGAGGCGGGCGTCGCGGCAGACGCGGCCGTCGAGCTGCCGCAGGGGCAGCGCGTGATCGTGCGCGAGGTGCCCGTCGCCTCCGCCGCCGTCTATGTCCCGGGCGGCCGGGCGCCGTATCCGAGCACTGTCGTCATGGGTGTCGTCACCGCCCGCTCGGCGGGCGTCCTCGATGTCGCCGTCTGCGCTCCGCCGGGGCGCGGCGGGATGATCGACCCGGCCATCCTCGGCACCTGCAGGCTGTGCGGGGTCGAGCGGGTCTACCGCATGGGCGGCGCTCAGGCGATCGCCGCGCTCGCCTACGGGACCGAGACGGTCGCACGGGTCGACGTGCTCGTCGGGCCGGGCAACCTCTACGTGCAGGAGGCCAAGCACCAGGTCTCGACCGCCATCGGCATCGACGGCTTCGCCGGGCCGAGCGATCTGCTCGTTCTGCTCGGCCCACACGTCGCCGCCGGTGAGATCCGTCTCGCGGCGCTCGACATGCTCGCCCAGGGCGAGCACGGCGAGGGGAGCCTCGTCGTCTCGGCATCGCCGTCGCCGAGCGTCTGCGATGCCCTGGCCGCCGAGCTCGAAGCCCTCGTTCTCGAACGCCCGACGGTCGGCGAGGCGGAGTTCGCGATCGTCGAGGTCGACAGCGCCCGCGCCGCCGTGGCACTCGCCAACGAGTTCGCGGCCGAGCACCTCCAACTGATCGGCGTCGAGGTCGAAGCGCTCGCGCCGTCGGTTCGCGCCGCCGGCTGCGTGTTCGTGGGTGCGGCGAGCGCGACCGCGTTCGGCGACTACGTCGCAGGGTCAAATCACGTCCTGCCGACGGGCGGCGCGGCCCGCTTCGCCTCGGCGCTCTCGCCGCGCCACTTCCGCCGCCGGATGACCGAGGTGCAGGTGAGGGAGGGCGCCGAGCGACTGGCGGCCGCGGGCGCTCCGATAGCCCGTGCCGAGGGCTTCGAGGTCCACGCGGAGTCGATGGAGGCCCGAGTCGTGGAGAATCCATCGTCATGAGCCGCCGAGCGACGATTGAGCGAAAGACAGCCGAGACCGACGTGCGCCTCACTCTGGGAATCGACGGCACCGGCGAGGGCACGCGGGCGACAGGCGTCGGCTTCCTCGACCACATGCTCGATCTGCTCGCTCGCCACGGCAGGCTCGACCTCGACGTGTCTGTCACGGGGGACCTCCAGACGGGCGCCCACCACACCGCCGAGGACACCGCGATCGTGTTCGGCCAGGCGCTCGACAAGGCGCTCGGACAGCGGATCGGGATCGTGCGCTACGGCTCTGCGACGGTGCCCATGGACGAGGCGCGCGCGAGCTGCGCGCTTGACATCTCCGGGCGCCCGTTCACGCTGTTCGAGGCGGATCTCCCCGCCGGGTCCACGGGGGGCTTCGACCACGAGCTCGCCGAGGAGTTCTTCCGCGCGCTCGCCAACAGCGCCAAGCTGACGCTCCACCTCCGCATCGAGGCCGGCACCAACGCCCACCACATGATTGAGGCCGCGTTCAAGGCCTTCGCCCGTGCCCTTCGCGCGGCCGTCGCGATCGATCCGAGCGAGACGGGCGTGCCCAGCACCAAGGGCACTCTGACCTCATGAGCCCGCTGGTCGAGCAGCCGGTCGAGATCGCGGTGCTCGACTACGGCATGGGCAACCGCCGGTCGGTCGAGAAGGCGCTCGAGCACGTCGGCGCCCGCACCACCGTCACGAGCGATCGCGACACGCTGCGTGGCGCCGCCGGCGTGGTCGTGCCCGGGGTGGGGGCGTTCCCGCGGGCGATGGAGAACCTGTGCGCGCTCGGTCTCGACGAGCTGCTGCGCGAGCTCGTCGCCTCCGGCACGCCGGTCCTCGGCATCTGCCTTGGGATGCAGCTGGCTTTCGACGGCTCGGAGGAGCTCGGCGGCGCCCGCGGCCTGGGGATCGTGCCAGGCGAGGTCCGAGCGCTGCGCGCGCGCGGCCTCAAGCTCCCTCACATCGGTTGGAACGAGGTCAGCTTCACCGCGCCGTCCTCGCCCCTGATCGCCGAGCTGCCCTCGCGCTGCGCCTTCTACCACGTCCACTCCTTCGCGCCCGTACCCGAGGCGCCCGAGGACGTGCTCGGCACGGCCGACTACGGTGCGCCGTTCGTCACGGCCGTGGAGCACGGCAGCTTCTACGGCGTCCAGTTCCACCCAGAGAAGTCCTCGGCCGCCGGACTGCGCCTGCTCGCCAACTTCGCCCGGATCTGCGCCGCAGCGGCGCCGGCCGAGCTGCGGTCGGTCCAAGGGTGAGGCTCTACCCGGCGATCGACATCCTCGGCGGCAACGCCGTCCGCCTCGTCAAGGGCGACTTCGCGGCCAAGAAGGTCTATGACGAGGACCCCGTTTCCGCCGCGCTCGGTTGGACGAGCGCGGGCGCCCGTTTCCTGCACGTGGTCGACCTCGACGGCGCCAAGGCCGGGGAACCGGTCAATCTCGAGCACCTGCGACGGATCGCACGGGAGACGGGCGTGCCCGTCCAGTACGGCGGCGGTCTGCGGTCCGCCGATGCCGTCGCCCGGGCGCTCGACGCCGGAGCCGCCCGAGTGATCCTCGGCACGGCCGCCTTCACCAACCCCGGACTGCTGGACGAGGTGCTCCAGACCCACGAGCCGGATCGCATCCTGGTCGGCGTCGACGTCCGCGGCGGCCTTGTGGCGACCCACGGCTGGGAGCAGACGACCGATGTTCGGGCGCGCGACGCGTTCGCCGGGCTGCGCGAGCGGGGGGTGCGCCATTTTGTCTTCACCAACATCGATCACGACGGCATGCTCGACGGCGCCAACCGCGACGAGGTTGCCTGGGTGGCCGCGGCGACCGGCGAGGGCAGCCTGATCTTCTCGGGCGGGATCGGCACGCTCGATGACCTGCGTGCGCTGGCGGCGTTGAGGGCCGAGCTCGACCTGACACGCCTGGACGGCGTGATCGTCGGGACGGCCCTCTACGAGCGGCGCTTCACCATCGCGGAGGCCCACGAGGCACTGCAGGGCTAGGGCGGGCGCGAGACACATGGCGGGCCCTACGAGCTGCGGGCGGCGACCGGATACCGTTGGCACATGCATTACAAGCGCGTCATCCCCTGCCTCGACGTGGACGCGGGCCGAGTCGTCAAGGGCGTCGAATTCGTCGACATCCGCGATGCCGGCGATCCGGTCGAGCTCGCCCGCCACTACGACCTCGAGGGCGCCGACGAGCTCGTGTTCCTCGACATCACGGCAACGCACGAGAAGCGCGACACGATCGCGAGGCTGGCACGCAGCACGGTCGATGAGGTGTTCGTCCCCTTCACGATCGGAGGCGGCATACGCACGGTCGCAGACGCCCAGGCCGTGCTCGACGCCGGCGCCGACAAGGTGTCGGTGAACTCAGCTGCGCTGGAGCGCCCCGAACTGCTCGACGAGCTGGCGGATGTGTTCGGCGCCCAGTGCGTCGTGCTGGCGATCGACGCCAAGTCTCGCGGCTCCGACGGCGAGGCCGGCTGGGATGCCTATCTGGCGGGCGGAAGGACGCCGACCGGCCGCGACGTCGTGGGGTGGGCTCGAGAGGCGGTCGAGCGCGGGGCGGGGGAGATCCTGCTCACGAGCATGGATCGCGACGGCACGAGCGACGGGTATGACCTGCCCCTGACGAGCGCTGTCAGCGGGGCGGTCGGGGTGCCCGTGATCGCCTCCGGCGGCGCCGGGGAGCTCGAGCATCTCGCGGATGCCCTGCGGGCCGGTGCCGATGCGGTGCTGTGCGCGTCGATCTTCCACTATGGGCGCTTCACGGTCGCCGAGGCCAAGGCTCATCTGGCGGGCGCCGGCATCCCCGTCCGCGAGGTCTGAGGCGGCGGGCACGATGTCGGGCGCGCGCACGATCACCGGCGCGGAGGAGGTGCTCGAGCGCCTCCCTCGGTTGCCGGGCGGAGCCGAGCTGCTGGCGCTGGCTCGCGGGCGTCCTGACATCGCCCTCGTCGGGGGCGCCGTGCGCGATCTCCTGCTCGGGCTCCGGCCGCGAGAGCTCGACGTGACACTCGCCCGTGGATCGGCGGAGGCGGCGGCCGCGCTCGCGGGCTCGTTTCCGGAGGATGAGCGCCCGGCTGGCGAGCCGCTCGTGCCGACGCTCCATGAGCGCTTCGGCACCGCCTCGCTCGCCTGGATCCATGGCCGCATCGACATGGCCGAGCGGCGCGCCGAGTCCTACCCCGCTCCGGGTGCCCTGCCCGAGGTGCGCCCGGGCACGGTCACAGAGGACCTCGCTCGCCGGGACTTCACCGTCAACGCCATCAGCCTCCCGCTCGCGGGAGCGCATCCGGGCGAGCTGCACGCGGTCGAGCATGCGCTCGAGGACCTGCGCGCGGGGCGCCTGCGGGTGCTGCACGAGCGCAGCTTCGAGGATGACCCGACCAGGCTGCTGCGTCTCGCGCGGTATGCCTCCCGGCTCGGCTTCGAGATCGAGGCCGGGACACTCGAGCTCGCACGCGCCGCAATCGCGGCCGGCGCGCTGCGGACGGTCTCCGGCGGGCGGGTGGCATCGGAGCTGTGGCTGTTCACCGAGGAGGGCAACTGCGACGGCTTCGGCGAGCTCGGCGAGCTCGGCGTGCTCGCAGCGCTGGGCCTGCCTACCCGCTTCGACGCCGACCTTCACCGGCGGGCCTCGGGGCTGATGCCCGAGGACGGTGTCCGCGAGCTGCTCGACATGATCGCCCTCTTCCATCCGCCCGACGAGGACGGGCCACCGGCGCGTGACGCGGCTGCCGCGCTCATGGAGGACTTCGAATTCCTTGCCGAGACGCGCGCGCGCGTCCTGGCCGGCGCGTTCGGGGTCAACTCGGTGGCGGCGCAGATCGAGCGGGACACGCGTCCCTCGCGGTTGGGCGCGCTGCTCTCGGGACGCCCGGTCGAGGGTGTCGCGCTGATCGGCGGACTCGCGTCACGCGGCGATCCCGGCGCCGAGGCGGCGGTCGAGAGATGGCTCACCCGGCAGCGCCACGTGAGCCTGGAGATCGATGGAGGCGACCTGCTGGCGGCCGGGGTTCCCGAGGGGCCGGAGGTCGGCCGACGTCTGGCGCGGACCTTGGACTTGAAGTTGGACGGCGAGCTCGAGGGCGGCCGCGACGCGGAGCTGAGCGCCGCGCTGGGGGTCGCGACGTGAGCGCTCCAGTGATCGTCGAGCTGCCGGGCGGCGGGCGGGCTCTGTTCAGCGACCGCACGCTCGGCAACGTCTCGAGCGTCGGCGGCGAGGGCGCCGAGCAGGGCATCGAGGCGCGCGAGCGGCTGCGCCTGCTCACCGGTGCCGAGCGCCTGGTCCGGGGGCACCAGATTCACGGTGCTCTCGTCGCGAGGGTGAGTGAGCTGCCCGCGGCCGAGCCGCGCACCGGGCAGCATCGGCCGGCGGACCCGGCCGATGGGCAGGCGACCGCGCTCGCGGGAGTCGCGACGATGGTTCTGGGCGCGGACTGCATGCCCGTGGCCCTCGGCCGCGCCGGCGCCGTCGCGATGGTCCATGCCGGCTGGCGCGGCATGGCCGCGGGCGTGCTCGAGGAGGGCGTTCTGGCGGTGCGGGAGCTCGGTGGCGACGGGCCGATCGTGGCCGTCGCCGGGCCGGCGGCAGGCGTCTGCTGCTACGAGGTCGGCCCCGAGGTTCACGGCGCCCTGGGCGGCGCCCACGCACACGGCCGCAACATCGACCTGCGGGCGATCGCCCACGAGCGCCTGCTCGCGGCCGGAGTGAATGAGGTGCTCGACGTGGAGGCGTGCACGATCTGCGACGAGCGCTTCTTCTCCCATCGACGCGAAGGCGAGCGCGCCGGCCGCCAGGCGGGAGTCGCGTGGTTGAGCTGATCACGGGACTGAGCGCCGAGCGCATCCGCGCCAACCTCGCCGAGGTCTCCGACGAGCTCGCCGCCGCAGCCGCGCGCGCCGGGCGTGGCGGCAGGCCGGCCGAGATCCTGGCGGCGACCAAGTACGTCGCAGCCTCTGACCTTCCGATCCTCGCCGAGGCGGGTGTGCGACTCGTCGGCGAGAACCGCGCCCAGGATCTGCAGGAGAAGACGGCCGTCCACGGCGCGTTGTTCGAATGGGACTTCATCGGCCAGCTTCAGAGCCGGCGCGTGCGCCTGATCGTGCCCCACGTCCGCCTGATCCACTCGGTCGCCTCGGAGTCGGCGCTCGCGGCACTCGCGCGCCATCGTGACGAGGCGAGGCCGGGCCTGGGCATCCTGATCGAGGTCAACATCGCGGGGGAGGACGGTAAGGCGGGGATCGCGCCGCGGGAGCTGGACGCTTTCGTCGAGCGAGCCCCGGTGCCGGTCGCCGGGCTGATGACGATGCCGCCGCAGGCAGAGCGGGCCGAGGACAGCCGCCGCTGGTTCGCCGCCCTGCGCGGTCTGGCCGACGAACGGGGGCTCGAGCATGCGTCGATGGGAACCTCCCAGGATTACGCCGTGGCGGCCGAGGAGGGGGCAACAATCGTGCGAATCGGCACTAGGCTGTACCATTAGCGGTGCGACCGGGACGCCCCGGCGCCGACGAATTACTAGCATCGCCAGGCAGGGAAACCCGCTCGCCGGGCGAACACGCACCTACACCCATGGCCTTCCGTGACTCCTGGCACAGCGCGCTCGTCTACTTCGGCCTAGCCGAGGAGTACCACGACGACTATGAGGAGGAGGCGGCCCCCGAGGCCGAGATCGAGGATCGCTATCGCGAGCGGCCGAACGTCCGGCGCCTGCGCCGCCGCCGCGACGAGTTCGATGACATCTTCGCCGAGGAAGACGCCGGCGAC
>DAIRTT010000113.1:8710-9009 GCA_036803745.1 Solirubrobacteraceae bacterium
GCTCCGCGCGGGCGCTCGACGACCGTGCTCAAGCCGGTCGGAGGACGCGGCAACGGCGACGTCCAGGTTCACCTCGTGGTGCCCAAGTCGTTCAACGACGCCCAGCAGATCGCCGACAAGTTCAAGGACTCGATCCCGGTGATCCTCAACCTCCAGAGCTCGGACACCGATCTGTCGAAGCGACTGATCGACTTCGCCTCGGGCCTGACCTATGCGCTCGAAGGAGGCATGCAGCGGATCGCCGACAAGGTCTTCATGCTGACGCCCCGCAACGTCGAGATCTCAGCCGAGGAGCGCGC
>DAIRTT010000114.1:0-8936 GCA_036803745.1 Solirubrobacteraceae bacterium
CCGGCGGGCCCTCGCCCGGCGCGCCGGCCGTCCGGCTCGAGCCCGAGCCGCGTCCGGACCGGCGCCGGGACTCCTTGGCGATCGGCGCATGGACGGCCCGCACGAGCGCCTCGTCTCCCTCGCACACGTCGCAGCAGCGGACCGTCGGATGACACTCCTCGTCGTCGCCGAAGTGGTCGAGGATCTGGCGGCGGCGGCAGAGCTGGGCCTCGGCGCTGTAGCGCTCGATCGAGCGGTAGGACTCCCAGCTGCGGTCTCTCGCCTCGCGGATCGCCAGCTGGGCCTTGCGGGGGCTGCCCTGGCCGGTGAGGCGCACGAGCAGGCCGTCGCGGCCGCCCGGCTGCAGCTCGACCGCGCCGGCCCGCTCGGCGATCGAGAGCAGCACCCGCTGACGCTCGCCCAGCTCGCCGTGGCCGATCGCCAGCGTCTCGCCCTCGGCTCCCGCGCGCAGCCGTTCCACGAAGCCCCGCACGTCCTCGACGCTCGTCTCGCGCTCTTTGATGAAGCGGATCAGGCGGCCCAGATCCATGCGCGAGGCCAGCAGCAGCGCCCGTGCCGGCAGGCCGTCGCGGCCCGCACGTCCGGCCTCCTGGTAGTAGGCCTCGAGGCTCGTCGGCAGCGCCCAGTGGACGACCGTCCGCACGTCCGCCTTGTCGACGCCCATCCCGAACGCGTTCGTTGCCACAACCACCTCGGCGCGCCCTTCCATGAACGCCGTCTGGCTCTCCCGGCGCGCCTCAGGCGCCATGCCCGCGTGGTAGACGACCGCCCCGATGCCCTCGGCCCTGAGCCGCCCGGCCACGTCCTCGCTGTCCTTGCGCGTCCCGCAGTAGACGATCGCCGGCCGCGCGCCGTCCTCGGCGAGGACATGCGCGAGCGCCGCCCGCTTGCGCGCCAGCGCCCCCTTGCCCTCAACGCTCACCACGTCGAAGGTCAGGTTCGGCCGGTCGAAGCCCGAGCGCACCGACACCGGGTCGCGCAGGCCGAGCCGCGCCGCGATCTCCCGAGCCACCCGCGGCGTCGCCGTCGCCGTCGCCGCCATCACCGCCGGGCGCGACCCCTCGCCGTCGCCCAGCGAGGAGATGGCCTCGTGCAGGCGCAGGTAGTCGGGGCGGAAGTCGTGCCCCCACTCGGTCACGCAGTGAGCCTCGTCGACCACGAACAGGTCGACCCTGCGGGCTGCCAGCGCCTCGCGGAAGGCCGCCGAGGCGAAACGCTCGGGGGCCGCCAGCACGAGCTGCACCTCGCCCGACTCGATCTCGCGGAGCGCCCGGAGGTTGTGGCCGTCCTGCATCCCCGACGCCAGCATCGTCGAGCGCACGCCCGCCTCCTGCAGCCGCCGCCACTGGTCGCTCATCAGCGCGATCAGCGGGCTCACGACCACCACCAGGCCCTCCTCGGCCGCCAGCGCAGGGAGCTGGTAGCAGAGCGACTTTCCGCCCCCCGTCGGCATCACGACCAGGCTGTCGCGGCCTTCCAGGGCGGCCTGGACCGCCTCGCGCTGCCCCGGGCGAAACGAGTCCAGGCCGAAGCGAGCCAGCAGCTCCTCGGGCTCGGGCCGCGCGGCGGCGTCGGCCGATCGCGGCCGCGTGGCCGCCGTCATGTGCATCCCTCCAAGCTACCCCCAGGCCCGGCCGCAATCCGGGGCCGGCGAGCGCGCGGCGATCCTCCGCGCGCACCCCACCCGGCCGCCGGGAGGCGGCCCCTCATCATCTATCTCCCCGGCCGTCTCTCCCACACGACCTTGGCTCCGGCGGACGGCACGAGGGTGATGGCCCGCCTGCGGATCAGCTCGCCGCGACGGCGGCCCGCGCGGCGGGGCAGGCTCGGGCGCAGCTCGCCCAGCACGGTCGACAGGATCAGCTTCATCTCGAGCAGTGCGAACGACGCGCCGATGCAGCGGCGGATGCCGCCGCCGAAGGGGATCCACGAGAACGTCTCCGGTCCCTCGCCGAGGAAGCGCTCGGGCATGAACTCGGCCGGACGCTCGTACACGCCGGGGTTGCGGTTGGTCAGGTAGATCGCGGGAACCACCCGGGTGCCCGCCGGCAGCTCATAGCCGCCCACGTGCATCGGCCCGCTCAGCATCCGCACCACGATCGGCACGACCGGTCGCACCCGCAGCGTCTCGTTGACGACCGCCGTCACGTAGGCGTCCTCGCCTGCGTCCAGCTCGCCCACGAGCCGCTCGAGCTTGTCGGGGTGGCGGATCAGGCGCTCGATCGCCCAGGCCGTCGCCGTGGCCGTCGTCTCGTGGCCGGCCAGCAGGAGCGTAACCAGCTCGTCGCGCAGCTCGCTGTCGGTCATCGGCCGGCCGTCCTCGTCGCGGGCGAGCATGAGCAGCGAGAGGATGTCCGCCCGCTCGCCCAGGTCGCTCTGCTCGCGCCTCGTCCCGATCTCGGTGTAGATCACCTCATCCAGGCGCCCCAGCGCCCGCGCGATCCCGCCCGTCAGCGTCCCCACACCCGAGCGGCGCAGCGCCACCCGCAGCAGCGCAACCGTGTGCATCGGCTCGAGCAGCTCGCCGATCGCCGCCCGCAGCGGGCCCATCCGCTCGGCCTCCACGCCGAAGACCGCACGCAGGATCACCTCGAGGGTGATCGCCCGCGTGCGCTCCTGCAGGCGCATCGGCTCGCCGAGCGGCCAGCTCGCCATGTCTCTCCTGGTCTCCTCGACGATCACCGACTCGTACTCGCGCATCCGCTCGCCGTGGAACGGGGGCAGCAGCAGCTTGCGCTGGCGCATGTGCTCGGGCCCCGTCAGCACGATCACCGAGCTCGGTCCCATCACGGGTGCCACCGGCGAGGCTCCCGCCGCCGAGGGCGCCAGCTCGGCCGGCGCCGTGAAGACGGTCTTGACCGCCTCGGGGTCACTCACGAGCACAAGTTTCAGGCCGCTCGGAGCGAACGTCAGCGTGAACGAGTCGCCCAGCGTGCGCGCGCAGCGATCCATCAGCCACGTCGGCGCGACCGCCCACAGGAGCGTCTGCACCACCGCCGGCGCCCGCGGGCCGGGCGGCAGCCCGGCGAGCGAGACCGCGCTTGCGTCGTTCGCCCGCTCCGCCGCAGTCGTCGTCGCCATCGACACAAGCTAGCGCCATCGCGCCCTACGTCTATTTAGTGGGGGAGGCCGATCCGCCGGCAGCCGCAGGCGTGCTCACCGTCGGCGTGCTGCTCGTCGTCTGCTTCTTGGCCCCCGCCTGCTTGTCGTGGTCGAGCACGCCGCTGACCGCCCCCTTGACGCTGTGGGCGGCGTGGCCGACCGCGTGGCGCACCCCGGGGGCGAGCGCGTAGGCCATCAGCGTCGCCATGATCCCGATCGTCGCGATCGCCAGCACCAGGCGCGCCCGACGCCGTTCGCTCTCCTGCGAGACCGGACGCATTCTTATCGGCGAGATGGACATGCCCATCAAACTAGCGCCCGCGGTCCTCCCGCGGCGCCGGCGGGGGGCTACTCAGCGCAGCACCAGGCGCCGCGCGCGCGTCACTCAGCCCGCCTGCTCGTGCTCGATCAGCGCCCGTGCCAGCAGCTCCTGAGCCCGGTCGACCTCCTCGTCGGACAGGCGGCGCGGGCGCTTGGCGAGGAAGCCGAGGAGCATCCTTGCCGGCAGCACCCGAACGCCCTTGCGCCGGCTCAGCGGCCTGTCGACCCACGCGCGGCTGTACACGATCAGGGGCTCCACCTCCACACCCGTCACGCGTTTGATCGCCTTGGCCTGGGCCCGCGCCTGGCCGAGCGTGGCCCCGTGAACGCGGCCCACGCGGATCGGTCCCGGGTGGCTCTTGGTCTCGATCGTCAGGACTCCCGCCGGCCCGATCAGGATGTGGTCGACGTTGCCCCGCCCGAGCGTCGCGTCATGGATCACCCGCCAGCCGGTCCCGGTCAGGCCCTCGAGCAGCGCGCCCACCTGCTCCTCGCCGCTCGCGCCGCGGTCGCGGCGCTCCACCAGCGGGAGGACGAAGCGGGAGATCACGAACATGCTCACCAGCAGCGCGATCTCCGAGGCGAGGAAACGAACGTCATGCAGGCCGAAGGCCCGTCCCAGCAGAGCCGTCGCCACGGCCAGGGCGCCCAGGATCACCAGGGTGCGCATGCGCAGGCGCCGGACCGTCGCGCGGGCGTACTGCCCTGCCGTGCGGGCGGTCGGATCGGAATCGGCTACGTACATCTCGCTTTCGTCTAGTTGCGTTCCCCCGTAGCTCCTATCGGTTCCCGGGCCCCCGATCCTTGAATCGCGTGGATCGGTGGGCGCCTGCCGGAGAAGCGTGGAGACTCGACCCAGGTTCTAAAGCACGGATCTTCGGCCGCCGAAGCCACAGATGAGCGAATCAGTCCGCTCACCCACATCCTCTCACTCATGACCGACCACCACGACATCAGCGACGCCCACGACATCTGCCTGCTGCTGCGCGCCCACGGCGAGCAGCGCTGGCTGATCAGCGAGGTACTGCCGGTCCTGCGCGAGATCGAGCAGCCCAGCTCGATCCCGGAGGACCAGCTCGGCGCCGCCCTCGCCTATCTCGAGGTCCTGTGGCTGGGAGCCCGCCGGCGGGCCACCGACACCGACGCCGCCCGCGCCGAGCTCGACCTGCTCGACGGCGACCGAGACCGCGTCCTCTATGACAAGGCGCGCCGTTACCACGCCGCCGTCAGGCGCCTGCGCGGCGCCGTCGGACGGCGCGCCATCGCCCTCACCCGCGCCGGCACCGCCGCCGACGCCGCGGACCACCAGCACGCGCGGCTCTGAAGCGATCACATACGCTCCCCGCGCGATGACCCCGCGCTTCGATCTGCAGTCCCACTCGACCAACTCCGACGGCGCGCTCCCGGCCGCCGAGGTCGTCGAGCGCGCAGCCGCCGCCGGCGTCGAGCTGCTCGCCCTGTCGGACCACGACACCGTCAGCGGCGTCTCCGAGGCCATCGCCGCGGGTGAGCGGCTCGGGGTGCGTGTCGTATCGGCCGTCGAGATCTCGGCTGTCGACGACGGCTCGCCCGTCCCCCGCGAACTCCACATCCTCGGCTACGGCATCGACCACAAAGACGCCGTCCTCACCGAACGTCTCGCCGAGTTCCTCGCCGACCGCGAGAAGCGCACGCTGCGGATGGCCGACGGCCTGCGCGAAGCCGGCTTCGAGCTCGACGAACGCCAGCTCGACGACCGCGTGGCCGCGGGCAAACCGATCGGCCGCCCGCACCTCGCCGAAGCCGTCCTGTCCGCTCCCGCCAACGCCCAGCGCCTGCAGGACGAGGAGATCGACGACATCGGCTCGCTCATCAGGGGCTACCTGATCGAGGGCCGTCCCGCCTTCCGCCTGCGCGAGACACCCACCGTCGGGCAGGCCGTCGAGGCCATTCACGAGGCCGGCGGCGTCGCCGTCTGGGCCCACCCCTTCTGGGACATCAGCGATCCCACCGAAGTGCTCGAGACCATCGACCGCTTCAAGGCTCTCGGCATCGACGGCGTCGAGGCCTTCTACGTCAGTCACGACGAGGACCAGACCCGCCTGCTCGCCGATCGCTGCCAGGCACTCGGCCTGCTCACGACCGGCTCCGCCGACTATCACGGTCCCGAGAACCGCCTCTTCTCGCGCTTCTTGGCCTTCGACACGTTCGGCATCGCGCCGAACCTCGGGCCGATCGACTCAAACGGCCAGTAGCCCTTCCAGACGGTAGGCCAGCGCCTCGAGCGCCAGCTCCTCCGACACGTTGACCGACAGGCTCAGCCGGGTCGAGCCGAGGAGCTCAATCCCCTCGCGCAGCGCCCGCGGCTCGCGCTCGGACGCATCCGCCTCGAGCTCCGCGCGGCGGTCGACCGCGAAGACGAGCTCGGCGGCGCCTTCGCGCACGCACAGCACGTCGCGCAGCCACAGCTCGCCGAGGCGCAGGGCCTGATCGAGCGTCTCCCGGCGCGCCCGCCGCTCGGCTCTCCGCCGGCCGTCCAGACCTTCGCGTTCGAAGCGTTTGCGCTCCTTGCCCGGCAGAAACTCGAGCTGGGCCGCCAAACGCTCCTGGGCCGCCTCGCCCGCCGCGGTCGCGGCGCCCTTGGCGCGCTCGAGCAGCACCATCCACGGCCGGCTCGCCGTCGTCCCCGCCAGCGACGCCCGCACGAACCCCTCGGCGCTCGCGCGCAGCGCCGTCCCCTCCCCGCCCGCCAGGCGGGCCGCCATGTCCGCGTCTCCCAGCGCCAGCCGTGCGCTCGCGAGCGCACGGTCATCCTCGACCCCCTCGAGGCCCGCCGCGATCGCGGCCGCCGGCAGCGGGTCGAAGCGGACGAGCTGACAGCGCGAGGCGATCGTCGCCAGCACGTCCTCGCGGCGGTCGGTCAGGAGCACCAGGTGGGCGAACGGCGGAGGCTCCTCGAGCGTCTTGAGCATCCGGTTGGCCGTCTGGTCGTTCATCGTGTCGACCGCCTCGATCACGAACACCCTCCGCGCCGACTCAAACGGCGTCCGCGTCGCCGCCGCCACCACCGGCTCCTCGATGTCCGACACCAGCATCTCGGCCGCCCCCGACGGCACCACCCACGTCAGGTCGGCATGGCAGTCACGGCTCACCCGCTCGGCGACCGTCTGGCGGTTGCGTGCCCCCTCGGCCAGCAGCGCCGCCGCGAACGCCCGCGCCACCGCCCGCTTTCCCGTCCCCGGCGGCCCGTGGAACAGATACGCGTGCGACGGGTGCCCGCCCGGCGCGAGGGCCGGCTCGAGCACCGCGCGTGCGTGCGGGTGCAGCGCGACCCCCGGCAGTTGCAGCAGATCCTCGCCCGATGCCTCCCCGTGGCGCCCCGTCTCACCGGTCTGCCCGGCTGTCATCCTCTGCTCGGCCGACACCAGGCCCATCCTAGAGCCGCCCGTGCCGCTACCGTCTCGCACGTGGCCCGCGGGCGCCTGATCACGATCGAGGGACTCGACGGCGCCGGCAAGTCGACGCTCGCCGACACCCTAGCCCGGGAGCTCGCTGCGCGCGCGCCGAGCGTCGAGCTGCTGCGCGAGCCCGGCGGGGTCGAGGTTTCCGAGCGCATCCGCGCCCTCGTCAAGGACCCCGCGCTCGCGATCGCGCCGCGCGCCGAGGCACTCCTCTACGCCGCCGCCCGCGCCCAGCTCGTCGAGCAGCGCCTGCAGCCGCTCCTCACCTCCGGCACGATCGTCCTGCTCGATCGCTTCGTCGACTCCTCGCTCGCCTATCAGGGCGCCGGCCGCAGCCTCGGCGTCGAGGACGTCCGCGCCGTCAACCGCTTCGCCACCGGCCCGCTCGCGCCCGACCGGACGCTGCTGCTGCGCATCTCCCCCGCCGACGGCCGCGCCCGCCAGCGCGACCGCGACGAGGCACCCGACCGGCTCGAGCTCGAGCGCGACGACTTCTTCGCCGCCATCGCCTCCGCCTACGATCAGCTCGCCGCCGCCGAGCCCGAGCGGATTCGCGTGATCGACGCCCGCCTCGCGCCCGGCGAGGTCCTCCGCGAGGCTCTCGCCGCCGTCGAGGACCTGCTCCCCCGGGCCACCCGCCCGCCACTGGCATGATCTAGGCGATGGCCCACGCCGAGCTCCACCCGCACCTCCTGAGGGCAGGCCGCCTGTGCGCCTGCACCCTCGCTGCCCTCACGCTGCTCGCCGCGCCCTCGGGCGCCGCCACCTCGGCCGTCGCGGGCGGGACAGCCGCGGGCACCGTCACGAGCACCCCGACCGCCACCACCCCGGCGGGCGCCGCGCCGGGGGCCGCCACCGCGACCACGCCCGCGAGCACCGCCGTGCCGGGCACCGCCGCAGCGCCGGCGGGCACGGTGCCGACCACGACGGCGGCGCCGACCACGACGACGACGCCCGCGCCGGCCGCGCCTGCGCCCGGCGCCGCCACGCCCCAGACCACCTCCACCGCCGGCGCGCACCCGGCGGCGAGCTCCAAAGGGCTCTCCGCGCCCGTCATCGCGCTTGCCGTCCTCGCCGGCCTGCTCGCCCTCGCCTGCCTTGCCTGGGCGATCGGGCGCTCCCAGGCCGTCGAGCCACGCTGGATCGTCTCGATGCGCCACTCCCTCGCCGAGGGCAGCTTCCGCGCCTCGGCCACGTGGTCGGAATTCACGGACTGGGCAAGGCTCGGCCGCTAGCCGAACGGCCCGCACCTCCTAGCAGCCGGCACAACGAGAACCCTGCAAGTTGCGCAGTCGCCCCCGCGGCGGACGCCGGCCGCGGACTAGTGTGCGCCGCAGCCCAGCACGGTGTCGGAGACGGCGTCGAGCGCGCGCCCGATGGATGGGCCGAGAACGATCACCGGTCCGGTAAACGGCTCCATTACTAGTAAAATGGGTAGTCGATTCGTTCCATCTGGCCCGTCCGCGACGATGCTCGACCGCCCTGATTTTGAACGAGTCGAGCAGGCGCCAGACGTAGGCGCAGCAGAGGAGGAAGGCCCGATGAACCCCGTAACGCACACCACACCCGCACACGACACCGCCACCGGTCGGGCGCTGTCGATCAAGCGCCTGTTCACGACTCCGGGCACCCATCCGTTCGATGCCGTCGAGTGGGAGACACGCGACGCCCGTATCGGCCATGGCGACCGCGTCGCCTTCGAGCAGAAGGACGTCGAGTTCCCCAAGAGCTGGTCCCAGAACGCCACCAACATCGTCGCCCAGAAGTACTTCCGCGGACAGATCGGCTCACCCGAGCGCGAGCGCTCGGTCAAGGACATGGTCAGCCGCGTCGCCGGCACGATCACCGGCTGGGGGCGCACGGGCGGCTACTTCGCCACCGAAGATGACGCGCGCGCGTTCAACCACGAGCTGACCCACATCCTCCTCCACCAGATGGCCGCCTTCAACTCGCCCGTCTGGTTCAACGTCGGCTTCGAGGAGAGCCCGCAGTGCAGCGCCTGCTTCATCCTCAGCGTCGAGGACACGATGGAGTCGATCCTCGACTGGAACACCAAGGAGGGCATGATCTTCC
>DAIRTT010000115.1:0-8630 GCA_036803745.1 Solirubrobacteraceae bacterium
TGACGGACGTAGAGGCTCATATAACCGGCACGGTATGGAAAATCGAGTGCGCCGTCGGCGACACCATCGAGGAGGGCGACACGGTGGCGATCCTCGAGTCGATGAAGATGGAGATGCCCGTCGAGGCCGAGGACGCCGGAACGGTCAAGGAAATCCTCTGCCAGGAGGGCCAGGCGGTCAACGAGGGTGACACCCTCGTCGTGCTCGACTAGCAACCGCGCCGCCTCGTGCCGCGCGCGGCACGAGCGCCGCGCCGGGCCTAGCCGAGCCGCGCTCGGCTAGCCTGTCGCCCGTGTCGCCCAGCGCCCCCCCTCGCGAGCTGGCCGACGGCAAGCTCCTGATCGACGAGCCCGCCGCCGGCGTGGTCCGCATCACGATCTCCAACCCGGCCAAGCGCAACGCGCTCGACCATCCCATCCTCGACGCGATCAGCTCCACGCTCATCGAGCTCGCCCAGCCGGGCTCCGAGGCTCGCTGCGTGATCGTGACCGGAGCGCACGGCATGTTCTCGGCCGGGTACGACATCGGCGAGATTCCCGCCGAGGAGTTCGAGGAGCGCGCCGAGAAGCTCGTGGCCCACCCCTTCACCGAAGCGATCGACGCGCTCGAAGCATTCCCCTACCCGACCGTTGCGATGCTGCCCGGCCACACGATCGGCGGCGGCCTCGAGCTGGCCCTCTCATGCGACCTGCGCGTCGCCCAGGACGACATCAAGCTCGGCATGCCTCCGGCCAAGCTCGGCCTCGTCTACTCCCACACCGGCCTGCGCCGCTTCATCGACGCGATCGGCGTGCCGCGCACGCGCGAGCTGTTCCTACTCGGCAAATACATCGACGCGCCGAGCGGTCTCGCATGGGGCCTCGTCAACCGGCTCGCGCCCGCCGCCGAGCTGGAGGCGCTCGCGCTCGAGATCGCCGCGGAGCTGGCCGGCAACGCGCCACTCGCCCAGACGGGCAACAAGCGCGTGATCGCCGAGCTGCTGCTCGCCGAGAGCGAACTGCCCAGCGACGTCGAGGCCGAGCTGATCGAGCTGCGCCAGGCGTCCTTCGCCTCCCAGGACATACGCGAGGGCATGCGCGCCTTCGCCGAGAAGCGACCCCCCCGCTGGCGGGGCGAATAGGCGTCCGGGCCACCTCATAACTTGTGGCGCATGACGCCGCTGATCACTCGCGATGAGGCCCTCCGGCTCGGCGAGATCGACGATCACACAGAGATCGAAGCGCTGATCCAGCGCGCCTGGGAAGCGCGGGTCGAGCGCTTCGCCGACTCGACCGACATGTGCTCGCTCGTCAACGCCAAGTCCGGCGGGTGCGCCGAGGACTGCGGTTTCTGCGCGCAATCTCGTTTCGCCGACGCCGAGACGCCGATGCACGCGATGATGGAGCCCGAGCAGATCCTCGAGCATGCGCGCGCCGCCGAGGCCGCCGGGGCACACCGCTTCTGCATGGTCACCCAGGGCCAGGGTCTCTCCAAGCGCGACTTCCAGAAGTACCTCGAGGGCGTCCGGCTAGTCTCCGAGCAGACCAACCTCAAGCGCTGCGCGTCGGTCGGGCACATCTCGGCCGAGCGCGCCCGTGCCCTTCGCGACGCCGGCATCCAGCGTGTCCACCACAACGTCGAGACCGCCCACAGCTACTACGGCGAGGTCACCAGCACCGTCCGGTACGAGGGCCGCCTGCGGACGATCGACGCGGTCAAGGAGGCGGGCCTGGAGACCTGCGTCGGCGGCATCCTCAATCTCGGCGAGACCCGCGGCCAGCGTGTCGAGATGGCGTTCGAGCTCGCGGCGATCGACCCGACGAGCGTGCCGATCAACATGCTCAACCCGCGTCCCGGAACCAAGTTCGGCGACCGCGAGTACATGGACCCGTGGGAGGCCGTCAAGTGGATCGCCATCTTCCGGCTGATCCTGCCCGAAGCGCTCTTCCGCCTCTGTGGCGGCCGCGTCGAGAACCTCGGCGAGCTCCAACAGCTCGCCGTCCAGGCGGGCATCAACGGCGTGATGATGGGCAACTTTCTGACGACCCTCGGCAACGAGCCCGAGACCGACCGGGCGATGTTCGAGGAGCTCGGTCTCAACGTCGCCCGCCAGCCCGACAACGCCGCCAACCCCCGCCCCGACAATCGCTCGGGCTGGCTGGCCGGCGAGACGCCGGACGTGGTCGAGGAGCTCCTGTACGACGAGCCGAGCGAGCAGCCGGTCGACCTCGGAGTCCGGCTGTGGGATCCCTCGACCCAACTGCGCTTTCGCGCCAAGCGCGTCGTGCCGCCACGGCCCGACGGCGCGCCCAATCGGGTCCCGGTCGGCTGAGCGCGCTACGGGCATGAGCGAGATCGCAGAGAGACTGGCCGACCTCGAGCATCTCGGTCTCTCGCGTCGCCTGCGCCTGATCAGCGGCCCCCAGGGCCCGACGGTTCTGCTGGAGGGCAAGCCGGTCCTGCTGCTGTGCTCCAACAACTACCTGGGGCTGGCCGATCACCCGAAGGTCCGTGAAGCGGCCGCCGACGCGGCGACCCGCTGGGGCGTCGGCGCCGGCTCGTCGCGACTGGTCTCCGGGACGATGACGATCCACGGCCGCCTCGAGGAGCGCCTGGCGGCGTTCGAGGGCACCGAGTCCTGCGTCCTGTTCGGCTCCGGCTACCTCGCCAACCTCGGCGTCCTCGGCGCCCTCGCCGGCCCCGGCGAGACGATCTTCTCCGACGAGCTCAACCACGCGTCGATCATCGACGGCTGCCGTCTCTCGCGTGCCGATGTCGTCGTCTACCGGCACCGCGACGTCGAGCACCTCGACTGGAGCATGCGCAAGGCCGGCGCCGGGCGCGACGGGCGGGCTCGACGGGTCATCGTCAGCGACTCGGTCTTCTCGATGGACGGCGACGTCGCGCCGCTGCTCGACCTGGTCGAGCTCGCACACCGTCACGGGGCGCGGACGGTCATCGACGAGGCCCACGCCACGGGCAACCTCGGACCCGACGGGCGGGGCGCTGTAGCCGAGGCCGGCCTCGACGGAGAGGTCGACGTGATCGTCGGGACGCTCGGCAAGGCCCTCGGGTCATACGGCGCCTACGCGTGCGCGAGCGATGAGATGGTCCGCTACCTCATCAACACGGCGCGCTCGCTGATCTTCTCCACCGCCCCGCCACCGCCCGCCGTCGCCGGAGCCCTGGCCGCGCTCGATCTCCTGCGCGAACGCCCCCACCGGGTGCAGCGCCTTCGCTCCAACGCGCGCGTTCTGCGCCAGGCGCTCGCGGCCGAGGGCTTCCCGGTCGCGGACACCGAGATGCACATCGTTCCCCTGATCGTCGGCGAGGAGCGCCAGGCGATGCGCCTCTGCCAGGAGGCAATCGAGGGCGGCGTGTTCGCGCAGGCGATCCGCCCCCCGACGGTTGCCGACGGGACATCCCGGCTGCGACTGACCGCGATGGCCTCCCACACCGCCGGCGAGCTGCGTTCGGCGGCCGCCCTGCTCGGCCGGATCGCCCACAGGATCGGCCTCGACCCGGGGTCGATGGCTGCCGGGCACCCGGAGCGCCTGGCCGCGCGCGAGGAGGCCTGGCAGGAGGCCGATTTCGCGGGGGAGATATCCGCGAGCCGCCGCGCCGATGGACCCTTCGACGGCGAACGGGCCACAGGTGCGCCGTTCGACATCGAGCGCGACCTCTCCGGCGCGCGCGCCGCCTGACGGCGAGCTCCGGGTCCTTGGACGGCCTGTTCGTCACGGCGACCGACACGGGCGTCGGCAAGAGCGTCCTGAGCGCCTGCCTGCTCGCGAGCATGGCAGCCGAGGGCCTCTCGGTGCGGGCCTTCAAGCCCGTCGTGACCGGTATCGAGGAGCCAGCCGAGGGCGCCTGGCCCGCCGATCACGAGCTGCTCGCGCGCGCCGCGGGCCAGAGCCCAGGCGAGGTCTCCCCGCTGCTCTTCGGTCCCGCCACCTCGCCACACCTCGCCGCCGAGATGGCCGGCGAGACGATCGACCCGGCCGCCGTGATCGGCCACGCGCGGGCGGCCGGTGAGGGCGCGACGCTCATCGCCGAGGGGGTCGGCGGCCTGCTCGTCCCGCTGACAGCGGCCTACTCGATCTGCGATCTCGCCTGCGATCTCGGCCTTCCCGTCGTGATCGCCGCGAGGCCGGGCCTCGGCACGATCAACCACACGCTCCTCACGTTGCGCGCGGCACGCGAGGCGGGCCTCGACGTACGCGCCGTCGTCCTCACGCCATGGGCGGATCCCGACGCCATCGAGCTCTCGAACCGCGAGACCATCGCCGCACTCGGCGAGGTCGAGGTCGCCTGCCTTCCGTTCATACCGCGTCCGCTCACCGCGGACCTGGCCGCCGCCGGCTCCACGCTCCCGTGGCCGCGCTGGCTCGCCGCGTGAACGCGACGGACCCGACGACCGCCACGTCGCTGATCGTGATGCTCAAATCGACGAGCCCACCGCCTCCGGGGCACCGCCAAGCCCGCGACGGTCCTCTCGCGGACACTGACGATCCGCCCGGCCAAGCGGAAACACAAACGCAGGCACTGGGCCCGTCAAGCCTCGCTAGGCGGTAGCGGCCGTGGAGGCGCTCGCCGCGAGGAGCATCGCCTCGGCCACTTCGGCCAGGTCGGCCGCACCGATGATGTACGGAGGCATCGCATAGATCAGCTCGCGGAACGGCCGCAGCCACACGCCCGCCCCGACGGCCGCCGCGGTGGCGGCGGCGATGTCGACCGGCCGGTCGAGCTCGATCACACCGATCGCGCCGAGAATCCGCACGTCGCGCACCCCGGTCATCCCGCGCGCGGGCTCGAGGCCTGCCCTCAGACCCGCCTCGATCGCCGCGACCCGCTCGCGCCAGCCGCCGTCATCGAGCAGCTCCAGCGACGCCAGCGCCACTGCGCAGGCGAGCGGGTTGGCCATGAACGTGGGCCCATGCATCAGGCCACCGCCCTCGCCCGAGGACACGGCCTCGGCGATCTCGGCCGTGCAGAGCGTCGCCGCCATCGTCATGTAACCGCCGGTGAGGGCCTTGCCGACGCACATCACGTCGGGCGCGACCCCGGCGTGCTCGCAGGCGAACATCGCGCCCGTGCGGCCGAAGCCGGTGGCGATCTCGTCGAGCACCAGCGGAATGTCGTGCGCGTCGCACACTGCGCGCATGTGGGCGACGCACTCGGGAGCGTGGAAGCGCATCCCCCCGGCTCCCTGGACGACCGGCTCGACGATCACGCCGGCGAGCTCCTGCGAGTGCTCCTGGGCGAGCTCACTCACCTGCCGCGCCCAGTCCTCCTGCAGCCCTGCGTGGAAGCCGTCGGGCGGACGGTCGGCGAAGACGTGCTCGGCCAGCACGCCCGAGAACAGGCTGTGCATGCCGCTCACCGGGTCACAGACCGCCATCGCTCCGGCGGTGTCGCCGTGGTATCCGCCCCGTACTGTCAGCAGGCGTGTCCGCTCCATGCGCCCCCGTGCATGCTGGTACTGCAGGCACAGCTTGATCGCGACCTCGACCGACACCGAGCCCGAGTCGGCCAGGAACACGCGCTCGAGACCAGCCGGAGCCATCGTCGTCAGGCGCTCTGCCAGGCGGATGGCCGGCTCGTGCGTAAGCCCGCCGAACATCACGTGGGCCACGCGACCGAGCTGATCGGTCACGGCAGCGTCGAGGCGGGGATTGCGGTAGCCGTGGATGGCGCACCACCAGGAGGCCATCCCGTCGATCAGCTCGCGCCCGTCGGCCAGGCGCAGGCGCACGCCCTCGGCCGACACGACCGGCAACGGCTCGAGCGCCGACGGCAGCGCCCCATAGGGGTGCCAGACACGCTCACGATCGAGCGCGAGCAGCCGGCGCCAGTCCTCCGGCACATCTGACCCGCGCTCGCTCAGCACTCGGGCGAGTGCCAACGCCGAGCCGGGCGGCCCATACAGCCGACTAGTCCTCGTAGAGGACGAAGTCGCGCTTGCGCGCCCCGCAGACCGGACAGAACCACGTGTCGGGGATCGCGTCGAACGGCGTTCCAGCCGGTATGCCCCCGTCCGGGTCGCCCTCGTCGGGGTCATAGATGTAGCCGCAGGATTCGCAGATCCAGCGCTGGAGGGTCTCGGTCGCGTTCATGCGCCAAAGACTACCGGCCGGTATGGTCAGCCGATGCCCGCACGCCTCGACAGCGAGCGCCCCGGGCCGGGCGAGGAGCTCAACGCCGGTCCGCCGGTCCGCCCCCGCCAGGCGGCCACCGTCATTCTGCTGCGCGGGGGCTCAGAGACACTCGAGGTGCTGCTCGTCAGGCGCACGCCCAAGGCACGCTTTATGGGCGGCGTGTGGGTGTTCCCGGGCGGCGCGGTCGACGCCGAGGAGGGCGACGGCGATGAGGCCCACCGCGCCGCAGCTGTGCGCGAGCTCGCCGAGGAGGCCGCCATCACACTCGCCGACCCGGCCGAGCTGGTCAAGTTCTCCCAATGGATCACGCCCGCCGAGGTGCAGATCCGCTTCGACACCCACTTCTTCCTCGCGCCCCTGCCCGACGGCCAGCAGCCGCGGGTCGACGGAGAGGAGTGCATCGACCTGGCGTGGTTCACACCCGCGCAGGCTCTGGCGGCACACGGCGCCGAGGAGATCGTGCTGGTCTTCCCGACGATCAAGCACCTCGAGCAGCTGTCGGACTTCGCCACGGTCGAGGAGCTGCTGAGCTATTCGCGCGGACGCGAGGTCCTTCCCATCCAGCCGAAGGTCGTGCTCGAGGGAGAGGTCGCCCGCATCCTGTTGCCCGGCGAGCCCGGCTACTAGCTCCGGCGGGCGCGCCCGCCGATCAGCTCTGATCCTGCTGTGCCGAGATCACGTGGGTGACGGCGTTGATCAGCGCCAGGTGGGTGAGGGCCTGCGGATAGTTGCCGAGGTGGCGGCCCGAGGAAGCTTCGAGCTCCTCGGCGTAGAGCTCGAGCGAGGATGAGTAGGAGAGCAGCCGCTCGCACAGGTGTTCTGCGTCGCGGTGCTGCCCGATCTCCGAGAGCGCCGAGACCAGCCAGAAGGAGCAGATCAGGAACGTGCCCTCCTCGCCCTTGAGCCCGTCGTCGGTCGTGTCCGTGCGGTAGCGCAGGACCAGGCCACCGTCGGTCAGCTCGTCGCGGATCGCCATCACCGTCGCGCGCACCCGTTCGTCCTCTGGACCCAGGAAGCGCACCAGCGGGACGAGCAGGTTGGAGGCGTCGAGGGCGTCGGTGTCGTAGTGCTGGCGGAAGACCCCTCGATCGTCGACGCCGCGGTCGAGGATCTCCTCGCGGATCTCCTCCGCCACCGCCTGCCACTTCTCGGCATTGTCTGAGAGCCCTCGCCGTTCGGCCAGGCGCGCGCCACGGTCCATCGCCACCCAGCACATCAGCTTGGATGAGACGTAGTGCTGCGGCTCGCCGCGCGCCTCCCAGATCCCCTGGTCGGGTTCCCGCCATGCGGCCTCGGCGCAGCGGACCTGGTCCTCCAACACCGGCCACAGCCGCTCGGGGATGTGGTCGCGCTTCTTGGAGTGGAGGTACACGGAGTCGAGCACCGCGCCGAACACGTCGTTCTGACGCTGGTCGAAGGCGCCATTGCCGATACGTACCGGCCGCGCACCTTCGTAGCCGCCGAGGTGGTCGAGCGTCGACTCGGTCAGCTCCTTGCGGCCCCGGATCCCGTACATGATCTGCAGCGACCCGTCCTCGTTGCGCTCCATATCGGCGAC
The DNA here is from genome assembly GCA_036803745.1 of Solirubrobacteraceae bacterium. Taxonomy (GTDB): domain Bacteria; phylum Actinomycetota; class Thermoleophilia; order Solirubrobacterales; family Solirubrobacteraceae; genus Palsa-744. The sequence continues at coordinate 7,696 of DAIRTT010000115.1, forward strand.
GTACTGGACGAAGTCGTCCGCCTCCCAGTTGAGCCCGAGCGCGTGCAGCGCCCACAGCGTGAACGAGGCGTCGCGCATCCAGCAGAAGCGGTAGTCCCAGTTGCGTTCGCCTCCCGGCGTCTCCGGCAGCGAGGTCGTCGGGGCCGCCACCAGCGCGCCTGTCGGCATGAAGGTCAGGCCCTTGAGAACGAGGGCCGAGCGCTGGAGGTGAAAGCGCCACGGATGGTCGGGGTAGGTCCCTTCAGCCAGCCAGCTGCGCCAGAAATGGCTTGTCCGGTCAAGGTGGCCCTCTGCCTCCTCGACCGTATGCGGACCGCCCAGCTCCTCAGTCCACGACAATGCGCAGAAGCGCTTCTCCCCTTCGTTCATCGTGTGCCGGCCGTGCGTGCGGTTGCCCTCGATGCCCATATGGATGTCGCTGAACAGCCGGAACGCCGTCTCGCCGTCGGTCGCGTCCATCATGCATACGCCCTCCTCGCCGCCGTCGGCGACGCTCCAGTTCGCCGGCGTCGCGCCGTAGTCGAGCATCGGCTCGCACACCACCTCGACCTGGACCTGGCCCTGGACGCATTCGATCATCCGCACGATCAGGTGGTCGGCGTCATAGTCGGTCGGCGGCCTCGTGTGGCTCGAGCCGCGCTCGTTGTCATGCCAGTCGCCGATCGTCAGCGCATCGACGACCCGCAGCCACCCCTGCGGCGTCATCCATGTCGTCTCGATCACGTTGGTCCCCGGTATGTAGCGCCGGCCCGCCGGGACATAGACGCCGTAGGGCCCCACCCGCCAACTGCCGGCCCCGCGATCCAGCAGCGCTCCGAACACCGACGGCGAGTCGAAGTACGGCAGGCACATCCACTCGATCGAGCCGTCCGAGGCGACCAGCGCGCCTGTGTGGCAGTCCGACAGGAAGCCGTAGTCGGCGATCGGCGGGAAGG
>DAIRTT010000116.1:0-5168 GCA_036803745.1 Solirubrobacteraceae bacterium
CCCCGGCCTCCGAACCGCCCCCGGCCTCTGAACCGCCCCCGGCCTCTGAACCGCCCCCGGCCTCTGAACCGCCCCCGGCCTCCGAACCGCCCCCGGCCTCTGAACCGCCCCCGGCGGCCGAACCGCCCCCGGCGATCGAACTGCCCGAAACGCCCGTGACGCCGCCGATTCCCGTCGAAGTGCCCGTAACGCCGGTGGTCATTCCGCCCGAAGTTTCCACGCCCCCGACGGTGCCCGTCGCGGCGGAAGAAAAACATGAAGTCCCACTGGCCGCAGAAGAAATACCGAAGCCCGTCACACCGCGGACGGTGCTCGCGACAGCCGCCGAAGCTGACTCAAGCGTGCCTGCAGTCGCAGTGGAACCGGCGAGCCTGGAACAGGGCCCGGTAACCAGCGTTCCGGCGGGCCCGCCCCCGACCAGTCCCTCCGGAGCGCTGCTCGGATCGGCTCTTTCGCTCGTAACGGCGGCCTCCCGCGGCGCCGCTGCCGGCGCCGCCGGCGCCGCCGCGGCGCAGGGCGTTGAAAGCCTGGGCTGCGCGTTGTCCTCCCTGAAGACCTGCCCGGCGACCTGGCTGGGCGGACGCTCGGCGCTCGCACCCGCCCGCCTCGCGCTGGCGGCCGGTGGAGTGCCGCTCACGGCAGCCTCGGCGGACGCCAACATGCCCGGTGAAGGCGGCGGCGGCGGCGGCGCGGTCGTAGGCGGACGGCCCTCGAGCCCTGCGCCCGGACCGGCACCGAGCGGTGCCTCGGGCGCATCCGGGGCCGGCGGGTCTGGTCTGGCCCTGTCCGCCTTCCTCCCGCTCCGAGGACTGCTTCTCCTGTCCGCTTCGCGCGCAATGCGGCGCTTTCGTCTCTCCTCGCGCCCGTGGCTCACGGCGTGCTTCGTACTGATTCCAGAGCGGCCCGGTTAGCTCCACCGGTTCTCCGCACCCGAGCGCGATCGGACGATCCGCGCTCCCTGGAAGTCAAATCCGAAGCCTCAAAGGAGCTGTATCTGATGAAACGCCATCCGACGGCGTCAAGACTGGAGAATCGGGCCCGCACCCCGAAGGGCGGACCGCCGCGCGGGGCAGTCCGCCCCCACCCCGCATTCGAGAAGTTCTCGCGTGCCCAGTCGGTTGCCCGTACCGAGCCCCACCTAGCCCTCGCGCGTGCCCGGGCATGGACGCACACCCTGATCCCTACCGGTGAGCTGAGCCACCGCACCGCTCATGCACTCGAAGCCGAGATCGAGCGCCTCTGTGACGAAGGGGTCACAGCCATCACGCTCGACCTCAGCCGCCTGACGCGCATCGACTCGACCGGCGTGGCGGTGGTGGCCTTCCGCTCAGGCCTGTGCGACCGCCGTGGCTTCGGGTTCTCGATCCTCCGCGGCTCGGACTCGGTGCATCGCGCCTTCGAGCGCGCGGGCCTGGCCGAGGAACTGCCGTTCGCGGTCGCCCCCGAGCTGACGCCCGATGCGGAGGCCAGCCGCGGCTCCTACGCCCGTTAGGGGTCAGTTGCCGCTGACCCGTTCGAGCTCGCCAAGGCCGCGATCGACATCGAGCTGCTCGAGCGGGGGGTTGCCGCGCGAAACCCGGCGGTCGGGGCGATCGACCGCGGCGGGCTCCTCGGCGCACTCATCGCGCGTCTAGCGCCTCCGAAGGGCGCTCAGGAGAATCCCGCGGGGACCCGATACTCCTCTGTGCGCCACAGAGAGGAGGCTCCCGTCATGGACGTCGCTGCGCTGCGCATGCGCGAAGCGACGATCGCGGCCGGGATCTGGCTGACATACGGCATCGGCGGGCTCGGCGAGGTCTACGTCGCCCTGACCCTGCACCGCCCCCAGCGCGTCGCCCTCGCCATCCTGTTCGCCTCGGCGGTCGCCGCCGGAGTGCTCGTCTCGGCGCTGCCGCGCGAGCGGATCGTGCGCAGCCGCCTGCGCGAGCCCTTCTTCCTGACGTGGACGATGTTGGACTTCGCGATGCTCATCATCGGCACGCTGCTCGACGGAGGCACCTCGAGCCCGCTCGTGCTCGTCTTCTTCATCCCCGTGGTCTTCTCCTCGATGTCCTACCCGCTGGCGTCGGTGGTGACCGTCGGAATCATCTCGGTCCTCAGCTATCTCCTCGTCGCCCTCACCGCCGGGGGCTCGAGCGTCGCCTATGAGGGCGCGTTCGCGATCTCGCTCGCCTGCACGGCGGGGATGAGCGCCTGGCAGGCGCAGAACCACAACCGCCAGCACGACGCGCTCGCGAAGGTCTCGCGCACCGATTCGCTGACCGGCTGTCTCAACCGGCGCGGTTTCGAGGAGCGAGCGATCGCCGAGATCGGCTCGATGCGCCGCAAGGGTCGCTCGGGGGCGATCCTGATGCTCGACATCGACCACTTCAAGCCGGTCAACGACGTCTTCGGCCACGCCGCCGGCGATGAGCTCCTGTGCTGGGTCTCCGACACGCTCGAACGGGTCGCGCGCAAGGCCGACGCGGTCGGGCGCCTCGGCGGCGACGAGTTCGCCGTGCTGTTTCCCGAGGTCGACTCCGAGCAGGCCCGTGTGAGCGCGACGAGGATCGCCGCGGCGCTCGCCGAGCGCGCGCCTGCCTCCCTGGGCCTGGCGATCTTCCCGGACGACGGCGCCGACCTCGAGGAGCTCGCGCGCAGAGCGGACATGCGCCTGTACGCCTCGCGCAGGGACCGCCCCCCAGCGGACGCGCCCAAGGGCCCCCCGCGCCCGGTGCTCGCCGAGGGCGATCGGCCGGCCAATCGTGGCTTCGGTCCGATCGACCTGTGGAAGGCGGCCCTCGACGCGATGCCCGCGCGTCCCGGCGGGGGACGCCCGGCGCTCGACCAAGCCGGCGTCCGGGCTACCCTGCTGGACCAGATCGACGCGTCCGTGATCGTCACCGACATGTCCGGCGTCGTCATCAGCTGGAACAGCGGCGCCGAGGCGCTCTACGGCTGGAGCAGCGAGGAGGCGACCGGGCGCAGCACCCGGGACTTGGTCGTGCCCGAGGACGCCAAGGCAGCCGAACTGCTCATTCTGGAGCTGGCGCGCGACGGGCGCTGGGACGGCGAGCTGCTCGTCCGCCGCAAGGATCAATCCCTCTTCACCGCCTATGTCCGCAATCGGCTGATCCTCGACGAGGAGGGCAACCCCTCGGCGATCGTCGGCGTGGCCGTCGATATCTCCGCCCGCGTCGCGGCCGAGACCGAGCTGCTGCATTCGCGCGACTACGCACAAGCCGTGACCGAATGCATGGGTGAGGGCCTGTTCACCGTCGATGTCGACGGACGCATCACCTACGTCAACCGCACCGCCGAGACGGTCCTCGGCTGGCCCGAGGGCGAGCTGCAGGGCCGGTTCCTCCACGAGCTGACACAGCCCGGCAGAGACGGCGAGCAGGAACCATCGACTCCCCTCGGCGCGGCCGTCGCCGAGGCGCTCGCTCAGGAGATGACCGTGCGCGTCGAGGACGACCGGTTCTGTGCCCACTCCGGCCGCATCGTGCCCGTCGGCTACACGGCAGCGCCGTTCCAGACAGACGACGGCCTGCAGGGCTGCGTCGTCATCTTCCAGGACATCTCCCAGCGCAAGCACGAGGAGGAGAAGCACCGGCGCGACCTCGCCACACTCGCCTGCATAGACCGCGTCGAGCGCGCCCTCGTCGAGGATCGATTCGTCCTGCACGCCCAGCCGATCGTCGACCTGCGCAGCGGCAAGACCGTTCAGCACGAGCTGCTGCTACGGATGCGCGAACGCGACGGGCAGCTTGTCGTGCCAGATGACTTCCTGCCCGTCGCCGAGCGCTACGCGCTGATCGGCGAGATCGACTGGTGGGTCATCAAGCAGGCGACGCAGCTCGCCGGCTCGGGCTGCCCGGTCGAGCTCAACATCTCGGCGCGCTCGGTCGGCGATCTCGACGTGCTCGAGCACGTCGAACGATGCATCGAGCAGTACGCAGTCGCCCCCGGCATGCTCGTCTTCGAGCTCACCGAGACGGCCATCATCGAGGACGAGGCGGCGGCGCGGAACTTCGCGGAGCGCCTGCACGAGCTCGGCTGCAAGATCGCACTCGACGACTTCGGCACCGGGTACGGCAGCCTCACGTATCTGAAGCAGATCCCCGTCGACTATCTGAAGCTCGACATCGAGTTCGTCCGGGACCTGGCGAGCAACAGCGCCAGCCGCCACGTCGTCCAGGCGATCATCGCGCTGGCCCGCGACTTCGGCCTCGAAACCGTCGCCGAGGGTGTCGAGGACGCCGACGTCCTCGAGCTGCTCGGCGAGCTCGGCGTCGACTACGCACAGGGCTTTCACATCGGGCGACCGGAGCCCTTCCGGCAGCGTCCCGGCGACCACGGGCCCGCGGTGCAGGTCCCCGCCCGCTCGCACGGGCGCCCCGAGCCCCGTCGCGTGCGCGCGCGACGCCTGGCGGCGGCCGGCCGCAGGCACGCATGAGCGCGCGGCCGCACACACCCGTCCTGCTCTCGGGCCCCGTCGAGGTGGCGCGTCCTGAAAGCACGCGACGACGTCCGCGAGGCGAGGGCCGGCAGCGGGCCCACGTCGTCCACGGCTACTTCGTCGGCCGGCCGGCTCGCGCCGGGAGTGTCTCGTTCCGCGAGGGCGCAGCCATCCCGTCCTGAGCCAGGCGTCACAATGGCCGCCATGCAGGCGAGGAAGGACCCGGAAGGCACCCCCGCGGCGCGACTGCGGCTGGCGAGTTGGAACGTCAACTCGCTGCTGGTCCGTATGCCGCGAGTCCTCGACTGGCTCGAGAAGGTCGAGCCCGACGTGCTCTGCCTGCAGGAGACAAAGCTCTCCGACGCCGCCTTCCCGCACGCCGAGCTCGAGAGTGTCGGCTATGGCTCGGTGGCCCACGGGGACGGCGGCTACAACGGCGTGGCGATCCTCTCGCGCGTGGGCATCGAGGACGTCAGCCGGGGTTTCGCCGGCGAGCCCGGCTTCCCCGACCCGGAGCGGCGGGCGATCGGGGCGACGTGCGGAGGACTGCGCGTGTGGTCGATCTACACGCCCAACGGACGCACTCTCGAGGATCCCCACTACGCCTACAAGCTCGCGTGGCTTCGCGCGCTGCGCGACGCCATGCGCGAGGAGATGGCCGGCGGCGTTCCGCTGGCGCTGTGCGGAGACTTCAACGTCGCGCCCTCCGACGCCGACGTGTGGGACC
>DAIRTT010000116.1:5178-8598 GCA_036803745.1 Solirubrobacteraceae bacterium
GGAGTTCGTCGGCTCGCCGCACGTCACGCCCGAGGAGCGCCGGGCGATCGCCGAGCTCGTCGAGCTCGGCCTGCGCGACCTCCAGCCCCGCGCCCTCAAGGGCGCGCCGTTCACCTACTGGGACTACCGCGCCGGGATGTTCCATCGCGGATGCGGCATGCGAATCGACCTGCTGCTGATCGACGCCGATCTCGCCGCCGGCATCACCGACGTCTACATCGACCGCGACGCGCGCAAGGGGTCCAAGCCCTCAGACCATGCGCCCATCCTCGCCGACCTCACGGTCGCGCCGAGCGCCCGTTAGCTCTCCGCTTCGTCGCTCGAGCCGGCGAGCTCGGCCATCTGCTGGAAGGCGAGAAGCGGGTTGAGCGGCTCCTCCTCGCCGTCCAGCTCTTTGTAGATCGAGGCGATGTTCACGACCAGCCGCTCGCTCTCGCCCCAGTCTGCCCACCGATCGAGCGCCATCGAGCGGGCGGCCTGCAGCGGGGTCATGCCCTCCGCGTGACGGGCCCGGGCCTCGACGTAGAGGTACTCGAAGTACGCCTTCAGCTCACGGACGGCGCCCATCTGTGCGATCGGTCCGTGCCCCGGCACGATCACCTCGACGTCCATCGCCATGATCCGCTCACACGCGGCGATCCAGTTCGACACCGGGCCCGCCCACGCGATCGGGTGAGCCCCGCTGAAGAGGATGTCGCCGGTGAACAGGACGCGCTCTGCCGGCAGCAGCGCGAGCGTGTCGCCGCGGGTGTGGGCGGGGCCGACCTCGATCAGGCGCACCTCGCGGCTCCCCACCCGCAGGGCCAGCTCTCCGCTGAACGTCTCATCCGGCAGCGCCAGCTCGATGCCTTCGAAGTCGAAGGCGCCGAAGCAGCGCAGGAAGAAGGCGCCCAGCTCGCCCATCTGCGGAGCCTGCGCGACGAGCGCAGCCATCGCTGCGGGGGGCAGCTCGGGCATCTCGGCCGCCGTGCGCTCGGAGGCGACGATGCGCGCGCCCTCCACGAGACCGTTGCCGTAGCAGTGGTCGCCGTTGGCATGGGTGTTGACGAGCGTGTCGATCCGGGCGGCCGCCGGCACGGCGTCGCGCATCTCGCGAAGCATCCGGTTGGTCAGCTCGAGGTCGTAGAGCGTGTCGAGCAGCAGCGTGTCCTGACCGTCGACAACCAGCCCCGCGTTGCTCCAACCCCAGCCACCGTCAGGCTGCAGGTAGGCGTAGAGCCCGTCGCCGACCTCCTGAAGGCCTCGGGTGTACGGGCGGCTCATCGCTCGGGCGCCTCGATGACGCCGTCGAGGCCGATGAACTCTCTGACCACGACCTTCCCCATTGCGACCTTCCTCTCTGTCACGATCATCGCCCCCCGCTTCGGTGGCCGACTGTTCACGCCGCGGTCTCGCAGCGCCTTGGTTGCAGATGCACCGACACGATGGCCGCGGAACTCATCGCCGGCGCGTCGTAGCATGTCCGATGTGGGGAGCTCAACGCTGGTCGATTCTCGCTCCTTCGGTGATCTCGAGCTTCATCGATGCGAGCTGACCGCCTACTGCTACCGGATGCTCGGCTCGCCGTTCGAGGCCGAGGACGCGGTGCAGGAAGCCCTGCTGCGCGCGTGGCGCGCACTCGATCGCTTCGAGGGTCGTGCACAGCTGCGCTCCTGGCTCTACCGCATCGCCACAAACGTGTGCCTCGACATGCTCAACGGCCGGGAGCGTCGCGCGCGACCGATGGACATGAGCCCGGCGCGGTCGCCCGACGGCCCGATCGGCGAGATCCTGCCCGAGGTGACGTGGATCGAGCCGGTCCCCGACGGGAGGGTTCTCGCGCAGAACGATCCGGCCGCCGTCGCGGAGTCCCACGAGACCATTCGGCTGGCCTTCGTGGCCGCCCTCCAGCACCTCCCACCGCGGCAGCGCGCCGTGCTGATCCTGCGGGAGGTGCTCAACTGGCGAGCCTCGGAGGTCGCCGAGCTGCTCGGGACGAGCGTGCCGGCGGTCAACAGTACGCTGCAGCGCGCCAGGGCCGCGATCGAGGCGGCGAACGTCGCCGACGCCGGCAATGGGACCCTCAGCGAGCACGATCGTGATCTGCTCGCCCGCTACGTGGATGCGTTCGAGCGCTATGACATGGACGCTCTCACGAGCCTCATCCACGAGGACGCCACCCAGTCGATGCCTCCATATGAACTGTGGCTGCGCGGACGGCGCGACATCCTCGGGTGGTGGGTCGGACCGGGTGCAGCGTGCCGTGGCTCACGGGTCATCCCCACGATCAGCGCCAACGGCTCGCCCGCCTTCGGGCAGTACAAGCCGAGTGAGAGCGGGACCGGATACGAGCCGTGGGCGCTTCAGGTGCTCGAGGTGGCCGACGCCGAGATCGTCGAGTTCACGTTCTTCCTCTCGACCGACTCGCTGTTCCCGCTGTTCGGGCTCCCGGCCCGCCTCGACGCCTAGCGTCGCAGGCCGCGCAGCCGAGCACATCGGCGAGGCCGGCCAGTCACCAGCGAGCGCAGCTCGGCGCTCGCACCCAGGACGAGCATCTCATACCCACCGCGTTGCCCTGCCAGCGCGAGTCGCGCGAGCGCATCGAGCGCCACCGCGTCGGGAGCCAGGCCGGCGACATCGCATTCCAGAGTCTCGGCGTCCGCCGCCTGGAGCAGCGCGCAGGTGCGCTCGAAGAGGCCCGGGAGGTCGGCGCGCCGAAGCGGACCGCCGACCCCCATCGTCACGGTCACCGGGCCGCGGGCCGGGATCGGGATCTCCTCGATCGTCATCGCTCCTGGTCAAGACCGCGGGAGATCGCGAAACTAATCGCGCGCGAGCGATGAGTCCGGCGCCCTGCGGCCGTCTGCGCGCGCTCCTTCGCCGTCGCCGCCGCCGAGCCCTACGGCGCGACGGGCTCGAGCTTCGACTGAGTGCTCAGGGCAAGGACCGGGATGACGCGCGAGGTGTTCGCGGCGTACTCGTCGAACTGCGGATGGCGCACGGCCTGACGTTCGAACAGCCGATCGCGCTCGGCGCCCGTGAGGACCTCGGCCCTGACCTCGACCGAGACGGTGCCGACCTCGATCCTCGCCGTGGGCGTCGCGAGAAGGTTGTGATACCAGGCCGGGTTGGTCGGTGCACCCGCCTTTGAGGCGAAGACGATCCAGCGCTCGCCGTCCTGCATGTAGACGACCGGCGTCGTGCGCTGCGCGCCGCTCTTTGCCCCGGTCGTGCTCAGCAAAAGCACGGACACGCCCTCGAAGGGGCCGCCCACGCGACCGCCGTGTGCGCGGAACTCGGCGATGATCGCCTCGTTGAAGTCGCTCAAAGCTCGACCGGGAGCCGCTTGAGCTGATTCACAAACAGCGATTCGACGTGTGTGGGTGTGCCGGCGAGTTTGATGTTGGGGTAGCGCTTGAGGGTCTCCTCGAAAAGGATCCG
>DAIRTT010000117.1:0-8582 GCA_036803745.1 Solirubrobacteraceae bacterium
CGGATTGAGAAACAGCGTGATGATCATGCCCATCACCTCGTCGATCACGACCTGCCCGCACCGGCCAGCAGGAACGCGCGCACGAAGCCGTCCAGGTCACCATCGAGCACCCGCTGGACGTCGCCCATCTCGTGGCCCGTGCGGTGGTCCTTGACCATCGTGTAGGGATGCAGGACGTAGGAGCGGATCTGCGAGCCAAAGTTGACGTCCTGGGCCTCCCCCTTCTCGGCCGCGATCTCCTGCTGGCGTTCGCGCTCCTTGCGCTCGAGCAGCTTGGCTCGCAACATCGCCATCGCCGTCGCCCGGTTGGAGGACTGCGAGCGCTCGTTCTGGCACTGCACGACGATGTTCGTCGGGCGGTGCGTGATGCGAACGGCCGAGTCGGTCTTGTTGACGTGCTGCCCGCCTGCGCCCGAGGCGCGATAGGTGTCGACCTGGAGGTCGTCGTCGTTGATCTCGATCTCGCCCGTGTCCTGCACGACCGGCGCGACCTCGACTCCCGCGAAGCTCGTCTGGCGGCGGTGGGCCGAGTCAAAAGGTGAGAGCCTCACCAGCCGATGTACGCCGCGCTCGGCGCCGAACAGCCCGTAGGCGTTCTCCCCCGAGGTCCTGAACGTGGCCGACTTGATGCCCGCTTCCTCCCCCTCGCTCGCCTCGAGCAGCTCGACCTGGAAACCGCGCCGCTCGGCCCAGCGCATCAGCATCCGCAGCACCATCTCCGCCCAGTCCTGTGCGTCGGTGCCGCCCGCGCCCGCGTTGACCGTCACCAGCGCGTCGCCGGCGTCATAGCGCCCCGAGAAGAGGCGCTGCTCCTCGAGCGCCGCGAGACGCTCCTCGACGGCGAGGATCTGCTCGTCGAGTTCCCCCTGCAGCGACTCCTCCTCCGCTGCCATCTCCGCCAGCCCGTCGAGATCCTCGACGTCTGCGGCCAGGGCGTTGAAGGTCTCCAAGCGGCGGGAGGCACGAGCATGCTCCGCCGAGACGCCTGCCGCGCGCTCTGAATCATCCCAGAAGCCCGCGGCGCCCATCTCGCTCTCGAGTGCCGCTACACGCTCCCCCAGCCCAGCCGGGTCAAAGATAGTCCGAGAGCAGTTTCAGCTGCTCACGGATCGCGGCCAGCCGCTGCGGTGTGGACTCGCTCGGGGCTGTCGTCGCCATGCCCCCACGCTATCAGCGCGGGCGCGGGCGCCGGCGCCCGCGCCGCATCACAGCGCCGCGATGATCGCCTCGGTGTCGCCGAGGCGCGCCAGCCGGGGCATGATCGTCTCGATGCTGTTGCGATGAGCACTCTCGCTCATGTCGGTGACAGCATCGGCGGCGACGACGACCTCGTAGCCGTGGGCGTGTGCGGAGCGCGCCGTCGCCTCGACGCCGATGCTCGTCGAGATGCCCGCGAGCACGATCCCCTCGATTCCGCGGCGGCGTAGCTGCAGGTCGAGCTCGGTGCCGAAGAACGCGTCCCAGCCGCGCTTGGTGATGCGCAGGTCGCCCGGCGCCTGGGCGAGCTCGGGGCGAAGCTCGGCGAAGTCCGCCGACTGCGTGACCGCCGGCGGCTGCGCGTCGACGCGCGCCCGCAGCACGTCCCCGCCGTCGGGGGAGAACGCGACGTTGACCAGCACGACCGGGAGCTCGTGGTCGCGAAAAGCACCGGCCAGCCGCGCGGCGCGCTCCACGACCTCATCGGCCGGGTGGACGGTGGGCAGGGCCGTTATGCCCCTCTGCAGGTCGATCAGCACGAGTGCCGAGCCCGCCTTCAGCGAGTCAACGGGCATGGGCGCTTCGCGAGGCATCTCTGCACATGGGCGAGCAAGGATAACGCCTCGTGAAGCGCCTACGGCCGTCTAAGCGCCGTGGCACTTCTTGAACTTCTTACCGCTGCCGCACCAGCAGGGGTCGTTGCGCCCGACCTGGTGCTCGTCATCGACCACGCGCTGCTCGACGACCGGGAGAGCTTCGCCCTCGCCGCCTTCGCCGTAGGCCTGCGCCTCGGCGCCGCCGGCAGCGGCAGCCGCCGCAGCCAGAGCGCCCGCCCCGGCGGCACTGTGCCCGCCCGAGTAGGACACGCGCCCCGCGCGCGTCGAGTTGCCGGCGGCCGCGAAGGACGGAACGGGCGCGGCCGGTCCGCCGTTCTCTCCCTCCACGTTGACCTCGACGTTGAAGATCATGCGCGCGTAGTCGGCCCACACGCTGTTCATGAGGTCACCAAAGAGCGTGAACGCCTCGTTCTTGTAGGCCACGAGCGGGTCGATCTGGGCGAAGCCACGGAGGTGGATGCCCTCGCGCAGATAGTCCATGTCGAACAGGTGCTCGCGCCAGCGTTCGTCGATGATCTGAAGCAGCAGGAAACGCTCGAGGGCGCCCATCAGCTCCTCACCGAGGGCCTCCTCGCGGGCGTTGTAGCGCTCGACCGCCTCGTCGACGATCCGGTCGCTCAGCGTGTTGCGGTCGAGCGTCTCGCGGTCGAGCATCTCGCCACCGAGGTCGACCGGGAAGAACTGGCCCAGGGCCGTGAACAGGCCGTCGAGGTCCCAGTCCTCCATGAAGTCGCCCGGCGTGTACTCATCGACGGTGCGCTCGATCACCTTGATGACTTCCTGACGGGCCTCCTCGCCGATGCTCTTGCCCTCGAGCACCTCGTCGCGATAGGCGTAGATGACGCGGCGCTGCTCGTTCATCACGTCGTCGTACTCGAGCACGCGTTTGCGGATCAGGAAGTTCTGCTCCTCGACCTTCTTCTGGGCTTTCTCGATCTGTTTGGAGAGCATCGAGGCCTCGATCGGTTCCTCGTTGCCGTCCTCGTCGACGCCGCCGAGTTTGTCGAGGATGCGGTAGATGCGGTCGCCCGCGAACAGGCGCACGAGGTCATCCTCGGCCGAGAGGAAGAAGCGCGACTCGCCCGGGTCGCCCTGGCGCCCGGCGCGGCCACGGAGCTGGTTGTCGATCCGCCGCGACTCGTGGCGCTCCGTGCCGCAGATGAACAGACCGCCGGCGGCCATCACCTGCTCGCGACTGTCGGCCAGCCTGCGCTCGACCTCGGGCAGGATCGCCTGCATGCGCCGCTCGTACTCCTCGCGGTCATCCGCCTCGACGCCTTCGCGCCCCAGCTGCTGGGCTGCGAGGTGCTCGGGATTGCCGCCCAGCTTGATGTCGACCCCGCGGCCGGCCATGTTGGTGGCGATCGTCACGGCTCCCGGCTGGCCGGCCTCGGCCACCGTGTCGGCCTCGCGCGCGGCGTGCTCGGGCTTGGCGTTCAGGACGGTGTGCTTGATGCCCGCCTTCCCCAGACGCTCGGAGAGCAGCTCTGAGACCTCGACCGAGATCGTTCCCACGAGCACCGGCTGCCCGTTCTCGTGGCGGGCAGCGATCTCCCGGGTGACCGCGCTCCACTTGCCCTCGCGCGTCTTGTAGACCTGATCGTTGCGGTCGTCGCGCACCATCGGTTTGTTCGTCGGGATCTGCACGACCGGCAGCTCGTAGATCTTCATGAACTCGGTCGCCTCCGTCAGAGCCGTTCCGGTCATGCCCGCGAGCTTGTCGTACAGGCGGAAGTAGTTCTGGTAGGTGATCGTCGCCAGGGTCTGGTTCTCCTCCTGGATCGACACGCGCTCCTTGGCCTCGACGGCCTGATGCAGCCCCTCCGACCAGCGACGGCCCTCGAGGATGCGACCGGTGAACTCGTCGATGATCTTGACCTCGCCCTCGCTGACCGCGTAGTCGACGTCGCGCTTGTACAGCGACTCCGACCGCAGCGCCTGGATCAGGTGATTGACCAAATGGCCGTTCTCGGCCCGGTAGAGGTGGTCGATGCCGAGGAAGCGCTCTGCCTTGGCGACGCCCTGCTCGGTGATCGACACCGTCTTGTGCTTCTCGTCGATCTCGTAGTCGAAGTCGGCCATGAACTGCTTCTTGGATCGGGGATCCATGCCTTCGGGCGTCTTGCCCACGACCATCTGGGGAGCCAGGCGGGCGAACTTGACGTAGAGGTCGGCCGCCTGTTCGGGCGCGCCCGAGATGATCAGCGGCGTGCGCGCCTCGTCGATCAGGATGTTGTCGACCTCGTCGACGATCGCGAACGGGTGTCCGCGCTGGACCTTTTCGCTGAGGTCCTTGGCCATGTTGTCGCGCAGGTAGTCGAAGCCGAACTCCGAGTTGGTGCCGTAGACGACGTCGCACGCGTAGGCCCGCTGCTTCTGCTCGTAGGGCTGCATGTTCTCGAGCACACCCACACTGACCCCGAGGGCGTCGTAGATCGGGCTCATCCATTCGGCGTCGCGGCGGGCGAGGTAGTCGTTGACCGTCACCAGATGCACGCCCTTACGCTGCGGCGCCGCATCCGGGCTCTCCGGGTCGGGCTCGTGGACCGCGAGGGCGTTCAGGACGACGGCGAGCGTCGCCGTCAGGGTCTTGCCCTCTCCTGTCTTCATCTCCGCGATCTGACCCTCGTGCAGCGCCATCGCGCCGATCAGCTGGACGTCGAAGTGGCGCATGCCGAGAGTCCGCTTGCCCGTCTCGCGGACGACCGCGAAGCACTCGGGCAGCAGCGCGTCGAGCGACTCCCCCTCGACCGACCGCTCACGCAGTGCGTCCACGCGCTCACGCAGCTCGGCGTCGCTGTCGTGTTCGAGCTCGGCCTCGAAAGCGCCGATCAGCGCGACGCGCTTCTGGTAGGTCTTGAACTTCTTCGCCTCGCCGACGTTCAGCGCGCGATCGAGCAGGGAAGGCATGGGCCAAGGATAGCTCCCGTCGCCCACTGCTCGGCGCGCAACGGCGGCCCCGCGCCGCCGTGAGCGCTACAGCGAGGGCTGGGAGGCCCGGCTGCTCATCGCCATCGCCGCCTGGCGAGCCGCGGCGGCGTGCGCCTCACGGCGGTGGCGCAGTTTGTCGCGGTGGCGCTTGACCTGGCGGGCGAGCTCGTCGACCATCAGGTTGAGCGAGTGGAGCATCTCCGGCGAGGCGTCGTGGGCGCGCAGCGTGACGCCCTTGAGGTAGAGAGTCCCCTCTGCGACGTGGCAGTCGGAGACCCGCGGATTGGGCTCCTTGAAGATCTCTATCTCCAGGCGGGCGAGGTCTGAAACCTGTCGCGTAACCTTGGTCAGACGGCGCTCAGCGTGCGTGCGGAACTCGTCGGTGACCGGGACGTTGCGACCCTTGATGTCAATCTGCATCACAGGCTCCTTCTGTCGGCCTTTTCTCTGGCGATGATTCGATGCTACGCCGGCCGACGGCGGATGTAAATGGCGCTCGATGAATGTCCGCATAGGCTTCGTAGACCCGCGGGCGCCGTCGGCGCGGTGGCGAGGTGGGAGAATCGGAGCGGATGAGCCCCGACCTCTCGTGGACGTTCAGCCCCGGTGTGCTCGCCGGCACCGCGCTGATCGGCGCCGTCTACCTCAAGCGCTGGAGGGCCGTGCGCACGAGTGACTCCCCGCGGGCGACGGCCGAGGCGCCCGTGTGGCGCCTGTGCTGCTTCCTCGGCTCGCTCGTGATCGCCCTGATGGCGCTGGTCTCGCCACTCGACTCGCTCGCCGACCAGCTGTTCTTCGGCCACATGATCCAGCACATGCTGCTGCTCGACATCGCTCCGGTCCTCGGCATCCTCGGACTGACCAAGGTCATCCTGCGGCCGGTCACCCGGACGGTGTCCGATCTCGAGCGCCGCGCCGGCCCGCTCGCTCACCCGGCCTTCGCGGTCTTCCTCTACATCAGCGCGATCTGGCTGTGGCACATCCCGGCCGCCTATGACCTGGCCGTCCGCCACTCGGGCATCCACATCCTCGAGCACCTCAGCTTCGTGCTCGCCGGGTCGCTCTACTGGTGGCACCTGCTCTCCCCGATCCGCTCCCGTCTGCGCCTCGACGGGATGGGGCCGGTCGTCTACATGGCCGCCAGCAAGCTGTTCGTGGGCGCCCTCGGCATGGGTCTCGCGTTCGCGCCATCGGCCCTCTACCCCTACTACGTCCACCAGCCCCGGTTGTGGGGTCTCTCGGCGATCGACGACCAGTCCATCGCCGGGCTGATCATGGCCGTCGAGCAGTCACTCGTCATGGGCGCCGCGCTCGTCACCCTCTTCATCCGGGCGCTCACCGAGTCAGAGCGCGCCCAGCAGCGGCGCGAGCGCTACGAAATGGCATGACTCTCGACGTCCGCGAGCGGACGTGCTATGCTGACAATTGTCATAGTCTCACTTTCCGGGTAAGGGCTCGCTTCGGCGGGCCCTTACTTGTTCCGGAGGCGCGCCCGTCTGTCTCTAGGAGCGCCCGCGAAGGCTCGCGAGGATGCCGGCGTGGCCGGCGATCGCGTCGATAAGGATCGCTCCGGCAGCCAGCTCGGTGCCCGGGAAGAGGATGCTCGAGCGCAGCTGCACGCCGTCGCCCAACCGCGCCCCGTCTCCCAGCACGATCGGCCCCATCAGGCGCACGCCCGAGCCGATCTGTACGTCGCGTCCGATCCACGCCGGACCTTCGAGCTCGAGGTCCTGCGGCAGCGCAGCCGAGCCCTCACCACCACCCGCAACCGTCACACCCGGCCTGAGCTCCTCGCCCTCGACCTGGAGATGCAGCTCGCCGGCGAGCGCGTCGAAGGTCCCCTGGCGCAGCTCCGCGAGCGAGCCGACGTCGTTCCAATACTCGCGGACCTCGTGGATGTAGAAGGGCACGTCGTTCTCGAGCAGCGTCGGGAAGACGTCCTGGGCCCAGTCGACGAACGGGCGGTCTGGGAAGTAGTCGAAGATCCGCGCGTCGAACAGGTAGATGCCGCAGTTGCCGAGATCCGAAAGCGCCTCATCGGGAGCCGGCTTCTCCTGGAAGCCCGTGATCCGCCCCTCGCGGTCGTGCAGCACGACGCCGTACTCGCGCGTGTCGGGCACCTTCTTGACCGCCAGCGTCGCCACCCCACCGCTCTCGCGGTGGCGCGTGGCGAGCGCTGTGACGTCGATGTCGGTCAGAGCGTCGCCGGAGATGACCAGGAACGGCTCGTCGCCGAAGAACTCGGCACAGGCGCGCACGCCGCCGGCCGTGCCGAGCAGCTCGGGCTCGAAGCGGTAATCGATCCGCTCGCCGAAGTGCTCGCGGATCGAGTCGGGGAAGTAGTGCAGGTTGGCGATGATCCGCTCGACGCCGTGACGGTCGAGCAGATCGACGATGTGCTCCATCACCGGCCGGTCGAGGACCGGCACCATCGGCTTGGTGATCTCATACGTCAGCGGCCGCAGGCGGGTGCCGAGCCCCGCTGCCAGAACCATCGCTCTCATCCGTTCATCCTTTCAGCTCGACCGCTCGCCCGGCGACCTGATGGTCGCCGGGAATGCGGTGAGCGTGGGCGCGCCGCAGCACGCGAGCGATCGGACCCGATCGGCCCGCCGGGGGCGGGCGATCAGTAGCGGTAGTGGTCCGGCTTGTAGGGCCCCTCGACCGGCACGCCGATGTAGTCGGCCTGCTCCTTGGTCAGCTTCGTCAGCTTGACGCCCAGAGCGTCGAGGTGCAGACGGGCGACCTTCTCGTCGAGGTGCTTGGGCAGGACGTAGACGCGCTTCTCGTACTCGTCGTTCTTGCTGAAGAGCTCGATCTGGGCGATCGTCTGATTGCTGAACGAGTTGCTCATCACGAAGCTCGGGTGACCGGTCGCATTGCCGAGGTTGAGCAGCCGCCCCTCGGAGAGCATGATGATCGCGTGGCCGTCGGCGAAGACCCACTTGTCGACCTGGGGCTTGATGTTGATCCGCTCGATGCCGGCGACCTTCGCCAGCTCGGCGATCTCGATCTCGTTGTCGAAGTGGCCGATGTTGCCGACGATCGCCTGGTGCTTCATACGGCCCATGTCGGTGGCGCGGATGATGTCCTTGTTGCCGGTCGTCGTGATGAAGATGTCAGCCGTCTCGATGACTTCCTCGAGCGTTTTGACCTCGTAGCCCTGCATCGCCGCCTGCAGCGCGCAGATCGGGTCGATCTCGGTGATGACCACCCGAGCGCCCTGTCCACGAAGCGATTCGGCGCAGCCCTTGCCGACATCGCCGAAGCCGCATATGACGGCGACCTTGCCGCCGATCATCACGTCGGTCGCGCGGTTGATGCCATCGATCAACGAGTGACGGCAGCCGTAGAGGTTGTCGAACTTGGACTTGGTCACCGAGTCGTTGACGTTGATCGCCGGGAACAGCAGCTCGCCGCGCTCGACCATCTCGTAGAGGCGGTGGACGCCGGTCGTCGTCTCCTCGGTCACGCCTTTGATGCCCTCGCCGACCCGCGTCCAGCGCTGCGGGTCCTCAGCGAGCGTTCGCGTCAGCGTGCCCAGGATCACAGCGTGCTCCTCGGAGTCCGCGGTCGAGGGGTCCGGCACGGCGCCGGCCTTCTCGTACTCGGTGCCCTTGTGCACGAGCAGCGTCGCGTCACCGCCGTCGTCGAGGATCATGTTCGGGCCCGTGGAGCGGGCGGGGTCCGAATCGTCCTCAGGCCACATCAGGACCTGCTCGGTGCACCACCAGTACTCCTCGAGCGTCTCGCCCTTCCATGCGTAGACCGGGACGCCGCGGGGGTCCTCCGGCGTGCCCTCCGGCCCGACCGCGACGGCCGCCGCGGCGTGGTCCT
>DAIRTT010000118.1:0-8575 GCA_036803745.1 Solirubrobacteraceae bacterium
AGCTCAACGCGATCCCCAACTTCGGCAAAAAGTCGATCGACGAGGTCATCGAAACCCTCCATGCCCGCGGACTGAACCTGCGCGCGGACTGATCAGGGCCTAGACTTCACGAGCCCATGCGCCACAAGAAGACAAAACACAAGCTCAGCCGCGACTCGGCGCATCGCAAGTCCCTGCTCATGAACCTGAGCAAGGAGCTGATCGAGCACGAGCGGATCAAGACGACCGAGGCGAAGGCCAAGGCCGTCAAGCCCGAGATCGAGAAACTGATCACGCTGGCCAAGCGGGGAGACCTGCACGCCCGCCGTCAGGCGCTCTCGACTCTCGCGCAGGACAAGTTCGCGGTGCACAAGCTGTTCGTCGAGGTCGCGCCGCGCTACGCGGAGCGACCCGGCGGCTACACGCGCATCCTGAAACTCGGGCCGCGTCGCAGCGACTCGACCGAGATGGTCTTCATAGAGCTGGTCTGAGGCCCTGGGGCCGCGGCGGCGCTGCCGCGCCGTGATGATCAGCAAGCTGACGCTCGAATACGACGGCACCGACTTCGCCGGCTGGGCACGTCAGCCGGGCGAGCGCACCGTCCAGGGCGAGGTCGAGGGCGTCCTGCAGCTGATCCTCGGCGAGCAGGCGACGGACGGCTCGCCGCTGAACGTAACTGTCGCCGGGCGGACCGACCGGG
Organism: Solirubrobacteraceae bacterium; assembly: GCA_036803745.1. GTDB lineage: Bacteria > Actinomycetota > Thermoleophilia > Solirubrobacterales > Solirubrobacteraceae > Palsa-744. The sequence goes on from DAIRTT010000118.1 coordinate 680, forward strand.
GCGTGCACGCCTGGCGTCAGGTCGCCTCCTACGCCCACGAGGCGCTCGATCCGCTGCGTCTCAACGGCCTGTTGCCGCGCGACATCTCGGCGCTCGCCTGCGAACCGGCGCCCGAGGGCTTCGACGCGCGTCGGGACGCCATTTCGAGGACGTACTGCTACCGCGTCCTGCCACGCCGCTCGCGCAGCGTGTTCGAGCGTCGCCGCGCCTTCTGGTGGACCGGGCCGGTCGACCGCGACGTGCTCGAGGAGTGCGCCGAGGCGCTCCTCGGCCGCCACGACTTCACGGCCTTCACGCCGACCGAGACCGAGCACTCCCACTTTGCGCGCACGGTGACCCGGGCGCAGTGGCTCCGCGACGGCGAGCTGCTCGAGTTCTGGATCGAGGCCGACACCTTCCTGCGCCACATGAACAGGGCGCTCGTCGGCTCGATGCTCGACGCGAGCGCCGGGCTGATGACGCTCGAGCACTTCAGGGAGCTGCTCGCGGGGCGCCCCCGCTCGGATGCCGGACGCACTGCGCCGGCGCACGGCCTGGCGCTAGCGCGTGTGGCCTATCGAGATCCCTGAGCTTTCCTGGTTGCCGCGGGGAGAGGGGGTGCACGCTTCTTCGCGGTGGCCGCCGCTGGTGCTGCTCCTGCGCACGGTCCGTCCGCGGGAGTCGCGGACGATGAATTCGCGCGGCGGCAGGCTGACGCGGGCGTAGACGAGATCGCCGGGCTGATGCAGGCTCGCCGGGATCACCACCTTGCGAAGCACCACCAGTCCCATGGCCGTCCGCACGAGGACGGTGTCGGCAGGGTTGCGCAGGAGGCCGATGGCGATCGTGTAGGGGTGCTGGGAGCATCTCGACGCGACAGCCCAGGAGAGTGTGCCGGCCGACGGTTCCGGTCCGCTCTCGCTGCTGGAGCCGACCTGCAGCAAGACTACGAGCTGGATCCTGCCGAGATAGCTGAAGCGTTCGCCGACGATCGCGAACGGGCTGCCGTCGGCGAGCCTGCCACGGCCCAGCGTGCGGCGGCCGCCTGGCAGGAGTTTGCGCGGGTGCCTGGTGCATTCGACGACCGGTGCGAGCTTCAGGACGGCGAGCGTCGCGCCGCCGGCGTCGAGCTCGGTGATCGAGACGGGGATCGGCGACGGGCCACGAACCACCTGGTAGTAGAAGCCTTCCGGGCCGCCGACGCTCGCCGGGATCGCGAGGACGGGCGAGCTGATCTGCGTGCCGTCGCTCAGCAGCAGGCGCGCAGTGACCGCGCCGGCCGGTGTCCTGGCTTCGATGCTCAGGAGTCCTGCGTTGCACATCACCGGCGGGACGAGTTGGATACCGGCGCGGGGTCCGCAGCCTCCGCCGCCCGACGACGAGCTGCCGTGCGAGGAGCTTTCCGTGACTTCGACGTCCGGCTGGCAGCCCTTGTCACCGCGCTTCACCGACACGGTGACGGTCCGGCCGGCGGCTGTCTGGACGGTGCCGATGGCCGTGCCGCTGGCGCTCCCGCCGCCTTCGACGATCAGCTGCTGTCGGGGCCGTAGCCCGACAGCCGAGCGCAGCCGTTCCTCGGCGAGGGGCAGGGCTGGGGCAAGCGCTCGGGAGAGGGTGTGCTTCATGCGCCCGGCGCGGCGAGCGAGCACCCGGTCTGCGGCCGTCTCTTTGCGTGCGAGAAGCGCCTCGATGGACGCTTCCGGTTCTGAGCTGCCGGATTCGGAGCGCACGAACGACAGGACCCGGCTCACCGAGGGGGTGATCCGCGTGTAGCCGCTGGCCACCCATGCCCGATCGTCGCCGCAGACGTCAGGCACCGAGGTCTCCAGGCGGACGGCGAGATCCGGGAAGGTCGCCGGCACGAGCCTGCGGAGCCGGGGTTCGCTCCAGTGCAGTCGCCTGACCGTCGCGATCATCGTGAGCAGCGCTCTGCGATCAGGTTGCAGCCAGGCGGCGAGCGGCGCGAGAAGGTACTCCAGTTCGATCGCCGCGAGCTGGCGCTGCTGAGCGTCCCGCGCGGCCGAGCGGGGTCCTGCGTTGAGCAGGGCCTTCGTCGGGGCGCCCACGAGCACGCCGGGGCAGCCGTGCTCGATGCCATGCACGAACGCCTCGAGCGCGGCTCGGGACGCGGGGATATTCGCGGCCGAGGTCCGGTCGAAGGCGAGCCTGGCCTGAAGATAGGCATGCGTCGCGCCTGCGTCGGCCGTGGCCGGCGAGGCGCTCGGCGCCCCGGCGAGCAGGGCGAGTGCGGCGGCGGCCGACGTCGTCAGGAGGCTCGCGCGCAGGATGTGAGCGAGACGCCCGGGTCGGCGCGGGGTGGAGGGCCTCGCGGGGATCACGCGCCGAGCATAACCTTCGGCGTCAGGACCGAAGCGCCCCCTATGCTGGATGCAGACCGATGCTCAACGTTCTGCTGACAAACGACGACGGGATCGAGGCCGACGGGCTGCAGGCGATGCGCCGCGCGCTGATGCAGATCGACGGCATCCGCCTGGCGGTCATCGCGCCCGACGGCAACCGCTCGGCGATGGCCCGCTCGATCACGACGCGCCGGCCACTGTGGGTCGAGGAGGTGCCGTTCTCCGACGGAACGGTCGGCTACGCGACCGACGGCACGCCCGTCGACTGCGTGCGGCTGGCGAGCCTCGGCATCGTCGAGGACTTCGAGGCCGGCCTCGTCGTGGCGGGCATCAACCACGGCGCCAACCTAGGCGACGACATCACCTACTCGGGCACCGTGGCGGCGGCGCTCGAGGGCGTCGTGCTGGGCCTGCCGGCGATCGCCGTCTCCCAGCAGTCGGGAGCGGGCTCGCTCGACTACCGCTTCCACGGCGGCTTCGGCTTCGACGTGGCGGCGGCGTTCGTCGCGCGCCTGGTCGAGCGGATCGAGGACGTGCCGCTGCCCGCGAGGACGCTGCTCAACGTGAACGTCCCGGCCGGCGAGCCGACAGGCGTGGAGGTGACGAGCCTGGGCAAGCGCATCTATCGCGACGAGCTCAAGCTCGAGAGCGAGGAGGAGCACGGCCGCCGCTACTGGATCTACGGCTCGGACCCTGGCTTCCACGACGACCCCGGCACCGACCTGGCGGCCGTCGCAGCGGGGCGCGTGGCCGTGACGCCGATCCACTTCGACCTGACCGACCGTCCGAGCCTCGAGGCGCTCAGGCGCTTCGATCTGGAGGAGCTGCTCGCACCACCGATCGGAGATCGGCCGGCACACGACTCGCTTCCGTGAGCGCTGCCGGGCCGCCAAAGGAGGCGATCGAGCGGGCCGCTGAGCTGCGCACGACGCTTGAACATCACTCACGCCGCTACTACGTGCTCGACGATCCCGAGATCGGCGACGATGCCTACGACGCGCTGCTGGACGAGCTCAGGGAGCTCGAGCGCCGCCATCCACAGCTCCTCGCCGACGACTCGCCGACCCGCCGGGTCGGCGGCGAGCCGGTCGGCCGTCTGGAGAAGGTCGAGCACCCCGAGCCGATGCTCTCGCTCGGCAACGTTCGCTCGGAGGAGGAGCTGCGCGCGTGGGTCGAGCGGATGCGTAACCACCTCGCGCGCGAGGGCATCGCCGACCCGCCCTTCACGTTCGTGGTCGAGCCCAAGATCGACGGCCTGGCGATCAGTCTCCTCTACCGCGACGGCGTGCTGGAGCGGGGCGCGACCCGCGGCAACGGGGAGATCGGCGAGGATGTGACCCACAACCTGCGGACGATCGGCGCGATTCCGCTGCGCGTCGAGGACGCTCCCTCGCTGGTAGAGGTCAGGGGCGAGATCTACATGTCACTGGCGGACTTCACGGCGCTCAACGAGCGCCGGGCCGAAGCGGGGGAGTCGACGTTCATGAACCCGCGCAACTCGGCGGCGGGAACGATCCGCCAGCTCGATCCGGCCGATGCGGCCAAGCGGCCCCTGTCGATCTGGTGCTACCAGGTTGGCGTCGCCGAGGGCCTGTCCTTCGAGGCCCACTCGCAGGCGCTCGACTGGCTTCGCAGGCACGGCTTCCGCGTCAACAGCGGGATCAAGGTGCTGGGCAGCGAGGACGAGGTGATCGCGCAGTGCCTCGAGTGGGAGCGCCGGCGGGGAGAGCTCGACTTCGAGATCGACGGCGCGGTGGTCAAGATCGACGACCTCGCGCTTCAGCGCCGGCTCGGCTCGGTCGGGCGCGACCCGCGCTGGGCGGTGGCGTGGAAGTTCCCGCCGACGACGGCGGTGACGACGCTCGAGAAGGTGATGTGGAACGTGGGCAAGTTCGGAGACCTGCGCCCTTACGCGATGCTCGAGCCGGTGGCGGTGGGCGGGGTGACGATCAAGCTGGCGACGCTCCACAACGAGGAGGACATCCGCCGCAAGGACATCAGGACGGGAGAGGAGGTGATCGTGGTGCGGGCCGGCGACGTGATTCCCCAGGTGGTCTCACCGGCGCCCCACGTGGCCGAGCGCAAGGATCGCCCGCCCGTGCCCGAGCCACCGGCGCACTGCCCGTTCTGTAACACCAAGACCTACAAGCCCGACGGGAGCGTCTTCACGAAGTGCCCCAACCTCGACTGCCCGGCGCGGGCGTGGCAGCTGCTCAAGCACTTCGTCTCGCGTGGCGCGATGGACATCGACGGTCTGGGGGAGAAGCAGGTGGCGATGCTCCAGGAGCGCGGTCTGCTGAGCAGCGCGGCCGACTTCTACCGTCTGAGCGATGAGCAGCTGCTCGAGCTGGAGGGGATCGGCGAGATCTCGGCGCGCAACATGCTGGCCGCGATCGAGGCCTCCAAGCAGCGGCCGTTCGCGCGGGTGCTGTTCGCGCTCGGCATCGAGGAGGTCGGCGAGGTGACCGGGCGAAACCTCGCCCAGGGCTTCCGCAGCATCGACGCGCTCCTGGACGCGACGCCGGAGCAGATAGCGGAGATCCCGGGCGTGGGGGAGAAGATGGCCGACTCCATCGCCGCCCAGCTCGCCGTCGAGCGGATGCGCCGTCTGATCGAGGAGCTGCGCGGACACGGCCTGCGCCTGCACGAAGATGGCGCGCCGCCGTCGGAGGGCCGGCTGGCGGGAATGACACTGGTGCTGACGGGAAGCATGCCCGAGTGGTCGCGCGAGCAGGCGACCGAGCGGATCACGGCGGCCGGCGGACGGGTTAGGAGCTCGGTGTCGAAGAAGACCGACTACGTGGTCGCCGGCGAGAGCCCGGGATCGAAGCTCGAGAAGGCCGAGCGGCTGGGCGTCAAGGTGCTCGACGAAGCCGGGCTGCGGGCGCTGCTGGGAGCGTGAGTGCGCTCACCGCGCGTTGGCGATCGTGATCGCCATGTGGTCCTGGAATATGTGGGCGGCTTCGGTGGAGATCGAGTCGGTGAAGATGGCGAACCCAAGCAGGTGCCCGCCGGGCGCCTGGCAGTAGCCGACGAGGTTCGAGACGCCGGTGAGCGTGCCGGTCTTGCCCTCACAGCGCCCCGAGGCGACCGTGTGGCGCATCCGCAGTGAGAGCGTGCCGGTATGTCCGGCGATGGCCATGTGCTGGCGGAGCACTTCTCCCGTCGGGGTGCCTGAGAGCGCCACGAGCAGGTCGGCGACCTGGTAGGGCGAGGTGCGGTCGGCGTAGGAGAGGCCCGAGCCATCGGCCACGCGGGGCCGGAAGCCGAAGCTGCTCGCGATCGTCTGGGCGACGACGGCCGACCCGGCGGCCGTCGTGCCGACTCCGCCGAAGCGCGCGCCCAGGTCCTTGAGGAGCGTCTCGGCGAAGAAGTTGTCAGACGGCGGGAGCATCAGGCCGAGCAGTTCCGAGATCGTCGGCGAGGGAACGGTGGCAAGGAGCGTCGATCCGGAGGGTGTGCTCGCGGCGCCACTCGGGCCGCGGATGCTGACGCCATCGGCCTTCAGCGCACCCCACAGCTTGCGGGCCGCATAGGCGGCGGGGGCGTGGGCGCCGCGTTCGTGGCCGCTCGCGCCGCGATCGAAGGCGAGCGCGCTGAGCGTGCCTTCGAGGAAGGGGTCCTGGGCGAAGTTGCTCGAGGGCTCGCCGCGGAGGGGGTCGAGGTAGGACTCATCGCCGAGGATCGAGCCGGTGATGTGGTGTATGCCGTCGACGCGGACGAGCTGGGTTACGAGTGCGGAGACGTTCGCGCCCACGCCTCCGTAGTGGGCCTTGATGAAGGAGCCGCTGCCGAACGTCGGGTCGCCCTCGCCGTGCAGATAGAGGTTGCCTTCCCAAATGCCTCCGGGGAGCAGGTGCCCGGCTCCGAGGACGGTCGTTTCCAGGCGCGCGGTCGGCCCCATCCGCTCGAGCGCGGTCGTGGCGGTGAACAGCTTCTCGACCGAAGCGGGCGGCCTGGGCGAGGTCGCGCGTTCGGAGAAGACGGCCTGTTTGGCGGTGACGTCGTAGACGTAGGCGCCGTCGTGGGGGCCGGCGAGCGCGAGCTGACGGCTGAGGTCTGCCTGCAGGGCTGCGACGCCGCTGGCGGAGAGCGCCGAGGCGCCGGCCGGGAAGCCGCCGAGAAGGCAAAGTCCGCAGAGCAGAATTAGAAGTTTCGAGGGCCGGTTCCGGTGCACGCGCCCGTAGAATGTTCCTGTCATGGGCAAGGTTGTCAAGCTGGAACCGACGGTCAAGGGCAAGGCTCGAGCCCGGCGGATGTCCGCCCGCGGCGTCGGTCGCCCGGCGTCGGTCGACCGCCGCCGAAGGCCCCGTCGCGACAAGACGGCTCTCGTGCTGGGAGGCGGCGGGTTCACGGGCGGCGTGTATGAGATCGGAGCCCTCAGGGCGCTCGACCTGCTGGCGGTCAACAGCACGGTCAACAACTTCGATGTCTACGTGGGCACCTCAGCCGGCTCGTTCATCGCGTCGCTGTGCGCCAACGGCGTGACCCCCGAGGAGATGATGAAAGTCGTGACCGGCCAGGGCAACCTGCCGTTCAAGGATGTCTCGCTCGGTGACCTGCTGAAACCGAACCTCCTCGAGTTCGCGCGCAAGGGTGCCCTGATGCCGCTGCGGGCGGCGTCGCTGGCGCGCCAACTGCTCTCACAGCCGGGTGGCGTGTCCCTGATGGACGTCTTCATGGGGCTCGCGGACAACCTGCCGTCGGGGCTCTATACGGGGGTGGGCATCGAGCGCTACCTGCGCGAGGTCCTCAACGAACCGGGCCGCTCGGACAGCTTTGCTGACCTCGCCTGCGAGCTCTACCTGACGGCGACCGACCTCGACACCTGCGAGCGGGTCGTGCTGGGGATCGACGGCGCCGACGACGTACCGATCTCGACCGCCGTGCGGGCGTCGGGAGCGCTGCCGATGGTCTATGCGCCGGTCGAGGTCAACGGGCGCGAGCTGATCGACGGTGGGATCGTCTCGACGACCAACCTGGACATCGCGATCCAGGCGGGCGCCAAGCTGGTCGTCGTGATCAACCCGATCGTGCCGTTCGTGAACGACTTCTCGACTAACGTCAAAACGCTGCAGGGGACCCGCCCGCGACGGGTGTCGGACATGGGCTTCGCCCAGATCGGCTACCAGGTGTTCAAGTTGGTCGCCCACCAGCGCCTGCACGAACTGGCCAAAACCTGGGAGGAGCGCTACCCGGGCGTCGACATCGTGCTGATCGAGCCGGACCCGACCGACGAACTGATGTTCCAGACCTCGATGATGAGCTTCACCTCGCGGGTGGAGATCGCCCGGCATGGGTTTGAGTCTGTGACGAAGAAGCTGGCGGGCGAATACGACCGCTACGAAGCCGTTGCCGATCGCCACGGCCTGGACATCTCGCCGCGGCGGGTCAGGCAGGTGGTCGAACACTTCGACGAGGAGCACGCCGAGGTGAGCGCTTGGCGCAAAATCCTCGAGGGCACGACCGGGGCGCTCCTGCGCCAGTCGGGCTCCTCCGCCTAGGCGGGCGCCCCAGCGCCTACAGGGCTTTGTCGACCGCGTCGAGCAGGCGGTCG
>DAIRTT010000119.1:0-8510 GCA_036803745.1 Solirubrobacteraceae bacterium
AGGAGCAGCCGGCAGCCGCCGAGGCGCCGCAGCCAGAGCGCGAGCCTCGCGTCGCGCAGGCGCCCGCGCCGGTGCACCCGCGTGAGAGTGGCCTGCCCCACCCCGGACTGAGCGCCTCGCCCGAAGCGCCGAGCGAGCCGGCGCGTGTGCCGAGCCCGCAGGAGCGCCTGCGCCACGCCTTCTCCTCCGAGATACCCGAGAACGTCCTCGAACGAACCGCTCCCCGGCCCTCGCGCGCGGACTACGCCGAGGAGCTATCGGCACGTAGGGCGCCAGAGGTGGTCGGACAGCCGATCATCCGCGTCGTCGGCGTCGGCGGAGCCGGCGTCAACGCCGTCAACCGCATGGTCGAGGCCGAGGTCGAGGGCATCGAGTTCCTTGCGGTCAACACCGATCTGCAGTCGCTTCAGCAGTCGACCGCCGACATCACGCTGCACATAGGCGCCGAGCTGACGCGAGGGCTCGGATCTGGCTCTGACGCCAACATCGGCCGCCGCGCGGCGATGGAGGACTACGACCGCATGAAGGCGCTGCTCAAGGGCTCGGACATGATCTTCATCGCGACTGGCGAGGGCGGCGGCACCGGCACCGGCGCGGCCCCCGTCGTGGCTCGCATCTCACGCGAAATCGGCGCCCTGACGGTCGCGATAGTCACCAAGCCCTTCGGGTTCGAGGGCTCGCGTCGCCGCGACCAGGCCGAGCACGGCGTCGCCGCGCTCGCCGAAGAGGTCGACACGCTGATCGTCGTCCCCAACGACAGGCTGCTCGGCGTGCTCGACAAGCAGACCGCAATGGTCGAGGCCTTCCGGGTCGCCGATGATGTGCTGCGCCAAGGGGTCCAGGGCGTCTCGGATCTCGTGACCCTTCCCGGCCTCATCAACCTCGACTTCGCCGACGTACGGACGATCATGAGCGACGCCGGCAACGCCCTTCTCGGCATTGGCATGGGCGTCGGCGAGAACCGCGCCACCGAGGCCGCCATGCAGGCCGTCTCCTCGCCGCTGCTCGAAACGTCGATGGACGGAGCGCGCTCGATCCTGCTGTCGATCACGGGCGGTGTCAACCTGTCCCTCTGGGAGGTCAACGAGGCCGCCAAGTCTGTTTCCGCGGCAGCGCACCCCGACGCCAACATCATCTTCGGAGCGATGGTCGACGAGAAGCTCGACGATCAGGTCTGGGTCACCGTCGTGGCGACCGGCTACGGCGACCAGGGCCGGCGCAAGAGCGTCAGCCGACTCAGGGAGCCGGCCGCCGCCGGTGAGGTGCGTGTCCAGCGCGCCGCCCCCGCTCCCCCCGACCGGGAGCCCCGGCGCGGTGGGCTGTCGGTGGATGAACTGGAAGTACCCGAGTTCATCCCCAACCACTGAGAGCCGTCGGCGCTTCGCCATCCGGCGACCTCGGCTGCTCGCGTGCGAAGCACGCCACGCAGCCTGCGTCCTTGGCTGGCTCGGCCGACGACTCTCAGACGCGTCGTGGAGCAGGCTTCGCTCACTGCGTCCTTGCCTGGCTCGACTGACCCACGTCAGGCTCTCCACGTTCACGTTGTGCGCACACCACGCACCCTGGGGCGCACGGGTGCGGCCGCGTGTGGTATCGCTCTGCAATGAGCGCGGGAGCTGAAGGAGTGGTCGCGGCCGGCCATCCGTTGACGGCCAGGGCGGGGGCAAGAGCGCTTCGAGACGGCGGCAACGCGGTCGACGCCGCGATCGCGGCGATGTTGACTTCATTCGTGACCGAGTCGCTTCTGACCGGGCTGGGGGCCGGCGGACACATGCTTGTCGCGGGCGCCGGCACGAGCCCGACGATCCTCGACTTCTTCGTCGAGGCCCCGAGCCGGCTGAACGACGGGACCGAGGCGGAGCTGCGCGGCATCGACGTGTCGTTTGGGGACGCGGCCCAGAAGTTTCACATCGGACCGGCGTCCTGCGGCGTGTACGGGACCCCAGCGGGCGTGTGCGAGGCCAACCGGCGGTGGGGGACGATGCCGATGGACATCCTTGTCGAGCCCGCCGCTCGTCTGGCCCGCGAGGGCGTGATCCTCAACGCCGGACAGGCCTACGTGGCACAGATCCTCAGTGTCCTGTTGACCTCGACCCCGGAGTGCGCGGCGCTGTGGGCGCCCGAGGGGCGCGTGCTGGGCGAGGGCGACGCGCTGCGCAACCCGGACTTGGGCGAGGCACTCTCGCGCCTCGCCGAGGAGGGCCCCGAGCCCTTCTACAGCGGAGACATCGCCGGCGCGGTCGCCGCCTGGATCAGTGCGGCCGGCGGCTCGATCACGCTCGATGACCTCGCCACCTACGAGGCGATCGAGCGCGAGCCGGTGCGCGTCACCTACCGCGACCGAGAGATCCTCACCAACCCGCCCCCGTCCGCCGGCGGCACGCTGCTGGCCTACTCGCTCGCCCTGCTCGATCGCGGTCCGGCGCCGCCCTCGCTGCAGGGTGTAGTCGAGGCGATGATGGCGGCGCAGCGCGAGCGCACGCCCGAGTTCGTCGAGGGCCTCGACGAGCCAGGGTTCCTCGAGCGCTTCCTTGCGAGCCGGCTCGGCTCGACCACCCACATCTCGGTAATCGACCGCGACGGGCTTGCGTGCAGCGTGACCTGCACGAACGGTGAGGGCTCGGGCGTGGTCGTGCCGGGCACGGGCGTACACCTGAATAACGTCATGGGCGAGCAGGATCTCAACCCGCTCGGCTTCCACAAGCACCCGGTCGGGCGGCGTCTGCCGAGCATGATGGCGCCGTCGATAGTGATGCGGGACGGCGAGGTCGAGATGGTCCTGGGCAGCGCCGGGTCCAACCGCATCCGCTCAGCTCTCCTGCAGACGATCGTCGCGGTCGTCGACCACGCGATGCCTGTCGAGCAGGCCGTGTGCTGGCCCCGGGTGCACTTCGAGGACGGCACGGTCTTCGCGGAGCCGGGCATCGACCTCGCCGAGCTCAATCCCGACACACCGGTCGTCGGATTCGGCGCCCTGAACCTGTTCTTCGGCGGAGTCCAGGCGGTGGTGCGCCGCAGCGGGGAGCTGAGCGGCGCGGGTGACCCGCGCCGCGGCGGGGTGGCGGTGAGCCTGTGAGGCGCCTCGCATTGTCGGCGGCGTTCGCAGGGCTGCTGGCGTTGACGGGTTGCGGCGGCGTCAAGGCCGGCGACCTGTTCGTGGTCTACCGCAGCGGCTCAGCGCCCCACGCGAGCCTGTCGCTGCTCGTCAACGAAGAAGGCAACGTCAACTGCAACGGCGGCCCGACGCTCAAGATCAGCGACTCTCAGCTCGTCAAGGCGCGCACGATCCAGGAAGAAACGCACGACGCGGCTGCGGCCGGCACGGTGCTGGCGCCGCGACCCGGCTCGGTGTTCCGATACCACCTGCGCGAGGAGGCCGGAACGGTCACCTTCAGCGACAACTCGGCCGACCAGCTGCCGATCTTCCACCAGCTCCAGCTGTTCGTGCTCCAGACCGCTCAGCAGGTCTGCCACCAGCCCGAATAGACCCGAGTCGCGCGTTGGCGTCAGCCGAGGCGGACCTTGCCGTTTGAGAGTGCCCGGACCTGTGCGCGCTCGAGCAGGTCGAGGCGGTCCAGCGCGCCCTTGAGCAGCACGGCCAGCAGCCGCAGGCGCGCGTTCTCGGAGCGCAGCTCGAGCAGTTCCTGCTTGGACTCGACGGCGAACTCGACGGTCGCGGCCATGCGGTAGGCGTCAAGCGCGAGGAGCTCGTCGTCGTCGAGCTCCCGGTCGGTCGCTTCCTTGACGAGCTCGCGGTAGAGCTCCCGCGCCGCCTTGGCTGCCTCCTCGTCGAGCTCCTCGGGCTCGTCGTCCAGGAATCCGATGATGCCGGCGGGAAACGCCATCTCGTCCTGGCGCTCGAGCAGCCGAAAGGGCCGCGTGCCGCGGACGACGATGTTGAGCCGTCCGTCGTCGAGGCGCTCGAGCACGTGCTCGACCTCGCAGGCGCATCCGATTGGCTTGAGCTCCTCCTCGGACAGCCAGATGATCCCGAACTGGCGGTCGAGCGTTCCCGGTGCTCCGGTCAGGCACCGCTCGATCATCTGCCGGTAGCGGTCCTCGAATATGTGCAACGGCACCCCCTCGCTCGGGAGGGCGACGATCCCCAACGGGAACAGCGGGAACCCGCGGGTGCTGGCCTCGACCATCGTCAGAGTCTAGGAGGGCCGCTCGCGGCCGAGGATCGGCTAGTGGGCGTGGGGCTTGCGCGCGGCCAGCATCAGGTTGTAGAAGATGGCCGCCGGCAGGCGCGACTCGAGCAGCGTGCGGTCGATCTGCTGCAGCATCAGATAGCCGCGATATGCGTACAGGCGCCAAGCCCAGGGGACGGAATCCGGGTCGGCGGTCGCCTCGAGGGTGCGGTTGGTCCATCCGAACCAGTTGGCCAGGAGCTCCTCGCCGGTGACCCGCACCTCCTCCAAGCCCGCGCCTCGGGCGAGGCGGGAGAGCTCGGCGGGCGCGAATGCGTGCACGTCGACGACGCCCTCGAGCGACTCGTCGGTCGGGTGCGCGCTCGCGTCGCGTACGGGCTCGGCGCCCATCGCGCGACGCCACAGCGGTGCGGCCGTGCTTGCCAGTCGCTTCGGCACAGTGGCCAGGCAATCGCCGTAGAGAGAGGGCTCGCCGGCGAACACGAGTGTCCCGCCGGGCGCGAGAACACGCTCGAACTCGACGAATGCGCGCGGCAGATCGGGGATGTGGTGAAGGACGGCGTGACCGAGGACGAGGTCGAAGCTGTCGTCGGCGAACGGCAGGCGCTCGGCGTCCGCGGGCTCGGTGCGCACGCTCAGGCCGAGGCGCTCGGCGTTGTCCGAGAGCGTCTCGAGCATCCCGGGGGAGATGTCGCTGCACGTGGCCTCGCCGATCAGCCCGGCACGCTGCAGGTTGAGCGTGAAGTAGCCGGTCCCCGAACCGATCTCCAGCGATCGCGCGTAGTGGCCCGGTTCGTGGCCCAGCGCCTTGGCCAGCTTCCCCGTGACCTGCCCGAGGCCGAGCTCGCCGAAGTCGATGCCCCACTTGGAGTCGTAGTGGTCGGCGGCCACGTCGTGATAACGCGTGTTGGCGTCGCGGATCTCCTCGGCACTCAGGGCGGGCGTCACGGGTCGGCACCATATACTCGCGCGCCGTGCTCGTGCCTCCATACCCTGGCTTGAACGCTTCGGCCCACTTAGTGTCTTGACAGGAACCGTGTACCTCCAGCGAGACCAGCCCGAGGGCGTGCCGCCGCTCGAGCTGACGGGCGAGCGCACGCTCCCGGACGTCCCGGAGGAGAACTACTGGTACCGCCGCCATCTGGCTGTCTACGACTGGATCGCCGAGCGCTGCGGTCCCGTTCGTGTGGTCGACATGGCCTGCGGAGAGGGCTACGGCACCGACGTGCTCGCGCAGGTCGCCCGCGAGGCCGTCGGCGTCGACGCCAACCCCGAGGCGCACGAGCACGCCGGGCTGCGCTACCGGCGCCCCAACCTCCGCTTCGTCCGCGAACTCGTCTCGACGTTCGCCGAGCCCGCAGACGCGGTCGTCTTTCTGCAGACGATCGAGCACATCGAGGAGCCGGGGGAGGTGCTCGACCACTTCAGCTCGCTGGTCGGCGCCTCCGGGACCGTGTTCCTCTCCACGCCCAACGTGCTCACGCTCGCGCCCAAGGGCGCGTCGCGCTCGGGTAACCCGTGGCACGTCCACGAGTACCGCGCGAGCGAGTTCGAGGAGCTCTGCCGCCGTCGCTTCTCGAGCGTCGAGATGTATGGGCTCTACCACGCCCGCAAGCTGCGGGTACACGAGCTGGCCCTGCGCGCGGGCTGGGACCGGGTGCACCGCCGCCTCGGCGTGACAGACCGCTTCTACGGCTGGTTCACGCCGGCGATCGCGGCATCGGACTTCGTGCTGCGCCCTGCGGGCGAGGCCAACCTCGACGGGGCACTTGACTTCATCGCGGTGTGCCACCCGTGAAGAGGAGCGATCGCGGGGCGCTCGCGATCGTCCTGCACACGCACATGCCCTACGTCGAGGGCCACGGCACGTGGCCGTTCGGCGAGGAGTGGCTGTGGGAGGCGATCGCGGGCTGCTATCTGCCACTGCTCGACCTGCTCGAGGAGGGCGCCCCGCTGACCGTCTCGCTCACGCCGGTCCTGTGCGACCAGCTCGAGGTGCCCGATCTCGAGCGTCGCTTCGGGCGGTTCGTCGAGGACGTCAGACACGTGACGCACACCGAGGACGCCGCGGGCCTGCGCGAGGGTGGCTTCGAGGAGCTTGCCGTCGAGGTTGACCGCTCGCTCGGTGACTACACGAGCGCGGTCGAGAGCCTCCGCCGTCGTGGCGGAGATCTGCTCGGCGCCTTCTCGCCGCACGCCCAGTGGACATCCTCGGCGACCCACGCGATCCTGCCGCTGCTCGCCAGCGATGCGGGCGTGCGGATGCAGGTGCAGACCGGACTCGACGCGCACCGACGCCGCTTCGGCGGTGGCTGGCGAGGTGGCTTCTGGCTGCCCGAGTGTGCCTACGCGCCGTGGTTGGGCGTCGCGCTGGAGGACGCCGGCGTGGCCAGCGTCTGCGTCGAGCTGACCGGCCGCTTCGGGCTCGGCGCTCCGGCGCATCTGCGCCCTCTGGCCAGCGATGCCGGCACCGTGCTCGTCCCGATCGATCGCGCGACGATGGCGCTGGTCTGGAGCGATGACGGCTACCCCGCGGCGGGCGCCTATCGCGACTACCACCACCACACCGTCCATCACCACAACCCTTGGCGCAACGACGGCGGCCCATATGATCACGCCGCCGCGCTGGCACAGGCACGGGAGCACGCCGCCGACTTCGTCTCGCGCACGATCGAGCGCCTGGAGCGCGGCCGCGCCGAGGCGGGAGCGGCGCAGGAGCTGCCGGGCGGGGGGCTGGTCGTCTGCGCGCTCGACACCGAGCTGCTCGGACACTGGTGGTATGAGGGCATCGCCTGGCTGAGCGCCGTCGTCGCCGAGTGCCGGGAGCAGGGCCTCGAGCTGGTGCGTCTCGACGACGCGCTGGACGAGGTCGAGCCGCTCGTGCTCGCCGACGGACCGCACCCCTGGGAGGCGAGCAGTTGGGGCAAGGACGGAGACCTCTCGACCTGGTCGGGACCGGCGGTTGCCGAGATGGCCTTCGCCGTTCGCGCAGCCGAGCTCGAGCTGTTGCGCGACGGCGGCGGTCCGCCGAGCCGGACCGCCGTGCGCGAGCTCCTGGCCCTGCAGGCGAGCGACTGGCCCTTCATGGTGTCCCGCGGGATCGCCGCGCCTTACGCGCGCGAGCGCTTTGAGGGCCACCGGGCGGCGCTCGCACGCGCGCTGAGTGCTGCCGGGCCGCCTGAGGACGCCGCCGCCGCGCTGCGCAACCTCGCCGCCCGTGTCGAGCCCGGCTCGCTGCTGATGCCGCTGTAGGGCGCTACTCGAAGCGCAGGGTGCTCGGCGTCTCGCGCATGCGCAGGACCCGCGCGGGCACACCGCCGACGACGGCGTTGGCGGGCACGTCGCGGGTGAGGACCGAGCTGGTACCCACGATCGCGTTGTCGCCGATCGCAACGCCGCGCAGCACGCATGCGCCGTAGCCCATCCACACGTTGTGCCCGACCCGCACGTCGCGCTTGTAGATCCCCTGCAGGCGGATCGGGCGCTCGACCTCGGTGACGCCGTGGTCAAAGTCGATCAGCATGACCCGGTCGGCGATGATGCACTCGCGCCCGATCGAGACGTGCTGGAAGGCCGAGATCGTGCACTCCTGGCCGATCACCGTCTTGGCCCCGATCTCGACTTTGCCCTCGTGTGCCCGGATCTTGCAGCCATGCCCGACCCACGCCCAGCGGCCTATTCGCACCGTCGCGTCGCGGCCGATCTCGAGCTTGACGCCGGGGCAGATAAAGCACAGCCCATCGGTCTGCAGGCGGCCGCGAAAGCGAAGCTTGAGCCATACGAAGCGGGCGATCAGGGTCGCGTAGGAGAGACTCATCATGCGGTTGGCCCGCATGAAGCGCAGTAGCGCCAGCGGGCCGCCCGAGAGGGGCACGGGCGCGCGCCGCGGCTCCCCGCCGGCAGCGGCCTCACCTTCGTCGGCTCTGCTTTCGACCGCCATCTCCATGAGGACCGCAGCTTAAAGGACGGCCGTCACGTGACGGCCCTGCGATGATTGCGCGCCGTGACCGAGTCAACCCTGGCCCAACGTCTGCTCGCGGGCGACCGCCGCGCGCTCGCTCGCGCGATCACGCTCGTCGAGGACGATCGCCCCGAGGGCTGGCAGCTCGTGCGCGAGGTCTACCCCCACACGGGGGCCGCCGAGGTGGTCGGCTTCACCGGGCCGCCGGGCGTCGGCAAGTCGACGTTGATCGGCGCCCTCACGAAGGCCCGCCGCGAGGCCGGCCGGACCGTTGGCGTCCTCTCGATCGACCCCTCCTCGCCGTTCACCCACGGCGCCCTGCTGGGCGACCGCATCCGTCTCTCCGAGCACTTCCTCGACCAGGGCGTGTTCATCCGCTCGATGGCCAACCGCGGCGC
>DAIRTT010000120.1:0-8319 GCA_036803745.1 Solirubrobacteraceae bacterium
CGTCGGCGTCCAGCAGATCGCGCAGCTCGGACTCCCGCCACACGTAGAAGCGGCCCTCGACTCCCTCGGAGTCGGCATCCAGCGCGCTGTAGAAGCCGTGCTCGGGTCCGCGCATCTCGCGCAGCGCCCAGCCGAGCGTGTCGTGGCAGACGGCCAGCAGGTGCGGATCGCCGGAGGCCTGCCAGCCGTGGAGGTAGGCGCGGGCGAGCAGGGCGTTGTCGTAGAGCATCTTCTCGAAGTGCGGCACCGTCCAGGTGGCGTCGACGCTGTAGCGCGCGAAGCCGCCGCCGAGCACGTCGTGAATGCCCCCGCCGGCCATCCGGCGGAGCGTCTGCACGGCGATCTGCTCCTCGCCGCGGAGCAGCAGCAGCTCGATGACCGAGGCCTGAGGGAACTTCGGCGCGCCGCCGAAGCCGCCGTTGACGGGATCGTGCAGCCGACGCAGGTTCTCCACGGCGTGCTCGAGCGAGCTCTCCTGCCGGGGCTCATCGGAGGGGGTCAGGCGGGCGCCGGCCGAGAGCTGATCGCGCAGGCGCTCACCGCCCGCGCGGATCTCGGCGCCGTTGACGGCCCAGGTCTCGGCGATCGCCTGCAGGACCTGCGTCCACGAGGGCATGCCGTGCCGCGCCTCGGGCGGGAAGTAGGTGCCGCCGTAGAACGGCAGCTGCTCGGGCGTCACGAAGACGTTGAGCGGCCAGCCGCCGCTTCCGGTCATGCCCTGGACCGCCTCCATGTAGAGCGCATCGACGTCGGGGCGCTCCTCCCGGTCGACCTTGACGCAGACGAACTCCGCGTTCATCAGCTCGGCCGTCGCGTCGTCCTCGAAGGACTCGCGCTCCATCACGTGGCACCAGTGGCAGGAGGAGTAGCCGATCGACACCAGCACGGGCACTTCGCGCTCGCGCGCACGCCGGAACGCCTCGGGTCCCCACGGCACCCAGTCGACCGGGTTCTCGGCGTGCTGGCGGAGGTAGGGGGAGGTCTCTGTCGCGAGCGCGTTGCTCAACGCGGACGGGTCCTCGGCGGAGCCGGGATCGCGGGCGCGGGCGTCGGCCATTCGGCCTGCGCACCGACCGCGGCGGTGCCGGAGGTCCCGGCCGGGGCGATCCTCGTCGCGAAACGGTGGCCGCCGAGAGTGCCCGATACGCGGTGGCCGGCGGCGAAGCGGATCGTGCCGGCGCTCGCCGCCGTGCCGCTGATCCGGAGGTTGGCCGCGGTGCCGCGGCCTTTGAGCAGGAGGTCGTTGGAGAACGCGCCGGTCAGCTCGACCCCTGGAACGTAACTCAGGTGGTTGAGGATCGTCACCGACTTCGTCACCCGCACGCTGCCGCCGCGCAGGCCGCCGAAGCGCGCTCCGACCGGCACCTTGCCCTCGCCGAAGGCGAAGATCAGGATCATGCGCTCGAGGTCGCGAACCGTCTCCACCGATGCCGTCACGGTCCGACCGGCGGCGCCCGAGGCTCCGGTGCCCTTCACGCCGGCCAGAGACGTCGGGGCCAGGCGCGCGGGCGGAAAGCGATTGACAGTCGCCGGGCAGCTCACGACGGGTGCGCCGGCGAAGAACGCGCCCAGAGCGGTGCCCGAGCAGCTGCTGGGGTCGCTGCCGAGCACCGAGTGCCCGGTGTAGGGGACGGTCAGGATCTGGGCGTCGGGGATCAGCTGGGCGACCTGACGGGCGTTTTCGGTGGGGGTGCGCAGATCCTGGCCGCCGGAGAGGATCAGCGTCGGGACGTTCGGCAGCGGCGCCTGGGCGGGCGGGGCCGGCGCCGCGTCGGGCCAGGAGACACACAGCGGGATCGTCTGGTCGAGCAGCCCGGCTTCCGGGTCGAAGGGGTAGAAGTCCGACGCCGGCAGCGCGTTGAGCGCCGCTTCGGCTTCGACGGTGCGCGTCGCTTCGGGCGCGCTTCGCTGCCACGGGAACGGCGTCTCCTCGCAGGAGGTGTCGAAGAACAGGACGCCGTCGACACCGCTGCTTTCTTCGCTTGAGGAGTTCGAGCCGCCGAGCGCTGCGAGGCGCAGCAGCGCGGCGGGGTCGTGGTGAAGGGCGGCGTGGACGGCACCCGGGACCGCGGCGCGCAGAAGCGGGTTCTCATCGCCGGCGAGCAGCAGCCCGTAGAGGTCGGACGGGGTCACCGACACGCTGGCAGGACGGCCGTTGCGATCGTAGGCGTGGCCTCTCAGCGGGTGGTGGGCGAGGGCCGCGACCAGGCGGGCCAGATCGCCCGCCGGGTTGCTCGTGATGGCGGCGCACCCGCGTCCGGCGCAGATTTCGCGCAGTGCGGGTGCCATCGCCTTGAACGTGCTGACGTGGAAGGCTTCTGGCCCGTCGGCCGTCTCGGTCGAGTCGAGCAGCAGCGCTTCGACGTGTTGCGGGTAGCGCTCTGCGTACTCGAGCGCGACCTTGGTGCCGTAGGAGGTGCCGTAGAGGACGAGCTTTTCATAGCCGCCCGCCTGGCGGAGGGCCTCGATGTCTTCGACCGATTCCTTCGTCGTGAAGTCGCCTCGCGCCGGTCCGATTTCGCGGGCGCAGCGGTCGATCAGTTCGCTCGGGCTCGCGCCCCGCGAAGCCGACGCGGAGCTCAGCGCCAGGCAGTGCAGCGGGCTCGAGGTCCCCGTGCCGCGCTGGTCGAAGAGGAGCAGGTCGCGCGTGTGCAGGGCCGGCGCGATCGCCTGGGCTATGAATTCGCCCAACGGGAGGGCGGCCTGGCCGGGACCGCCGGCGAGGCCGACGACCGCGGAGCGGCTCGGAGTCGCGGCTGCGAGTCGCCGCTCGAGGCCAAGGGGAACACTCCCCGGGAGGGCCCCCGAGCGGTCCAGCGGCACGGCGAGCGTGGCGCAGGCAAACGCGGGCGCGGTGGCTCCGCACTGCGTGAAGGAGAGGCCCGCGCCGAGCGCGCCTGCCGGCCACAGGGCGAGCAGTGCCACGAGTGCCGGCGCTGCCAGGAGGTGGATCGGGGCGCGCATCCGCATCGTCTCGACAATAGCTGCAGGCGTCCCGAGATTCGAAGGAGTGGCGTTCGTGCACGGCTGCCCTCATCGGCGCCGGGCGCTAGGCTGGCGCCGATGGCTGTAGATCGTCAGGTGATCAACGCTTCCGGCGCGCCCCCGGCAATCGGTCCCTACAGCCACGCGGTGCGGGCCGGCGGATTGCTGATCTGCTCAGGGCAGATCCCGCTCGACCCCGCCACGGGCGAGATCGTGGGTGCCACGGCCGCCGAGCAGGCGGGCCGCTGCATGGAGAACCTCGAGGCGGTCTGCAGGGCCGCCGGGACCTCGCTCGAGCATGCGCTGCGCCTCACCATCTACATGACCGACCTGGGCGAGTTCGCCTCGGTGAACGAGGTCTATGGGTCCTACTTCGGCTCGGAGCCGCCGGCGCGAGTCACCGTCGGCGTTGCCGCGCTGCCGAAGGGTGCCTACGTCGAGATCGACGCCATCGTCTCGGTCGCGGACTCCTCCGCGTCCGGCTCAGCGCTGTAGAGCGCGCGCGTCAGAAGCCGCCACAGGGTGGCTCGCTCCTTCGCGTCGAGGCCGGCCAGAACCTCGTCCTCGATGCGTTCCTGCGCTATCTTGGCGGCTTCGAGGGCGTCGCAGCCGGCGGGCGTGATCTCGACTCGGTGGCGCCTGCGATCGACAGGGTCGCGGCGGCGCGCGACGTGACCGAGATCCTCGAGCTCGTTGAGGAGCAGGACGACGTTGTTGGCGTCCATGCAGAGCGTCTCGGCGAGCTCCTGCTGGGGCGCGCCGTCGTGGTCGCGTAGGTAGCTGAGCGCCATCAGGAGCCTCAGGTGCATGCCGAGGAGCTCCTCGTCGCTGCGCCTGTAGACCTGCTTGGCCAAGCGCGCCAGCAGGATCATCGGCCGGCTCCCTCACCCTTCGCGCAGCTGGGCCCGCTTGATCTTGCCGCTGGCCGTCTTGGGCAGCTCGGCGACGAAGTCGACGACCCGTGGGTACTTGTAGGGGGCGGTCTCGCGCTTGACGTGCTCCTGGAGCTCGGCCGCGAGGGCGTCGGAGCCGACGTAGCCGTCGCGCAGCACGACGACCGCGCGGACGACGGCGCCGCGCTCCTCATCGGGAGCGGGGACGGCGGCGGCCTCGGCGACGGCCGGGTGGGCGACGAGCGCCGACTCGACCTCGAAGGGCCCGATCCGGTAGCCGGCCGAGATGATCACGTCATCGGCGCGGCCTTCGAAGTAGAGCCAGCCGTCCTCGTCCCGTCTGACTCGATCGCCGGTCAGCCATGGGCCGGCGGCGCGCCGATCGTGGACCGTCCAGCTGCCGTCCTGCTCGCGGCGGACGTCCTCATCGAGGTACCCGAGGAAGAAGGTCGGCACGCTCGCCGCGTCGACGACGAGCTCGCCGTCCTCGATGGTCAGCGTCATGCCGGGCATAGCCAGCCCCATCGAGCCGGGTCGCGCTGCTGTCCCGCGTGGGGTTCCCGTCAGCTGCCCAGTCTCGGTCTGGCCGTAGCCGTCGCGGATCTCCAGACCGGTCGCCTCGCTCCACGCCCGCAGCACCTCGGGGTTCAGGGCCTCGCCCGCAGCGACCATCGAGCGCAGCGCCGGAGGCGCGCGCAGCTCGCTGCGCTTGGCGATCACGCGGTACTCGGTCGGGGCCATGCAGAGCACCTCGACCCGCTCGCGTTCGAGCACGTCGAGACGCTCGTCGGGATCGAAGCGGGCATCGTGCAGCAGCGCCGCGGCGCCGGTCAGCCATGGCGCGATGAAGACGTTGCGCGCCGACTTGGACCAGCCGCTTGAGGCCGTGCACCAGACGAGCTCGCCGCGCCGCGAACCCAGCCAATGGCCGGCCTGTACGCGCTGCCCGTCGAGGTAGCGCTGGGCGTGCAGCACCGCCTTCGGCTCACCGGCCGTCCCGCTCGTGAACGTGATCAGGCAGGGATCCTCGGCGCGAAGCTCTGCGGGCGGGGCCGGGGAGTGGGCGAACAGGTCCTCGTCGGGCACATACAGGACCGGCGCGGCGGGAGCGCCGTCCCCGAGCGCGCGGGCCGCCTCGAGCTCCTCGCGGTTTCGCTCGTCCGCCACGAGGAGCGCCGGGCGGGCGACGTCGAGGCGCAGCCGCAGATCCTTGGCACGCAGCTGCTCGGTGCACGGCAGCACGACGGCGCCCAGCCGCAGGCAGGCGACCATCGTGAGGACCCACTCCGGCCGGTTGCCGATCAGCGTCATCACCACGTCCCCGCGACCGATCCCGCGCGCCGCCAGAGCCCCGGCGAGACGGGCCGAGCGGTCGGCGACCTCGCCGAACGACCATTCGCGGCGCTCGCCGGTGCGGGCCAGCTCGACCAGCGCGCGCTCGCCGGCCGGTGCTGCGTCCAGGACGTCCCGAGCGAAGTTCACCGGAGCCTCGGCGGCGGCGCCGGGCAAACCCCGCACGCGCGTGGGCCCGACGGCCGCTCCTCGCTCGCGCAGCAGGGGCTCATGAGGCGCAAGAGGCTAACAGCGTCGCCGCCGCCGGCGGGCGCCTCCTCCGGCGGGCCGCCGAGCGCCGGTATCCTCCATATATCGAGCGAGAGAAGACCATCCCGACCCTGGAGCGTTACCGACAATGGCCGTAGCCGCCTCCCCGTTCAACGAGAAGACCGACGAGCAGAAGGCCATCACCGAGATGGTCCACCAGTTCGCCGACGAGCAGATCCTCCCCAACGCCGAGCACTACGACCACGAGGACGAGTTCCCGGGGCCGATCGTCGAGCAGATGAAGGAGCTCGGGCTGTTCGGCGTCACCATCCCCGAGGAGTACGGCGGGATGGGTCTCGACCTGACGACCTACGCGATGATCGTCGAAGAGCTCTCGCGCGGCTGGATCTCGATCTCGGGCGTCATCAACACCCATTTCATCGGCTCATATCTGCTGATGAAGTTCGGCAACGACGAGCAGAGGCAGAACTACCTGCCGCGGATGGCCACGGGTGAGATCAGGGCGGCCTTCTCGCTGTCGGAGCCCGAGCTCGGCTCCGACGTCCAGGCCATCAAAACGTCCGCCAAGAAGAACGACGACGGCCAGTATGAGATCAACGGCCAGAAGATGTGGGTGACCAACGGCCTGCGCTCGGACCTCGTGTTCGTGCTCGTCAAGACCGACCCGAACGCCGAGAAGGCCTACAAGGGCATGACATGCTTCATCGCCGAGAAGGAAGCCGGCGTGAGCGAGAACACCGGTCCCTACGCCGGTCTGACGGTGCCGCCCCAGCTGCGCAAGATGGGCTACAAGGGCGTCGAGTCGACGGAGCTCGTGTTCGACGGCTACCGCTGCCCGGCCGAGAACATCCTCGGCGGCGAGGACGCGGGCCTCAACCGCGGCTTCCCGCAGATGATGGACGCGCTCGAGGTGGGTCGCGTCAACGTCGCTGCCCGGGGCGTCGGCATCGCGCAGCGCGCGCTCGAGCTTGCCCTGCGCTACTCACAGGAGCGCAAGACGTTCGGCAAGCCGATCGCACAGCACCAGGCGATCCAGTTCAAGCTGGCCGACATGGCGACCCAGGTCGACGCGGCGCGGCTGCTGACTCAGCGCGCCGCGCGCCTGAAGGACGCGGGTGAGCGCTCGGAGCTCGAGGCCGGGATGGCCAAGCTGTTCGCCTCGGAGGCGGGGCGCTTCTGCGTCGAGGAGTCATTTCGCATCCACGGCGGCTACGGCTACTCCAAGGAGTACGAGATCGAGCGCCTCTACCGCGACGCGCCGTTGCTGCTGATCGGTGAGGGCACCTCGGAGATCCAGCGCATGGTCATCGGCCGCAAGCTGCTGCAGCGTCATAAGATCTGACGAATAGCCACGGATCCGCGCCGCGGCTCCACGAGGGGAGACATCAACACATGGCCGAGGACGCCAAGGCCCTGATCGAGCTGGCGACGCGCCGGTTCATAGGCGAAGTTCCGGCGCTCGAGCCGATCAAGCTCGTGGTCGGCGTCGAACTCAAGGGCAGGGGGGACGTGCAGCATTTCCGTCTCGAGATGCCCGACGTCAAGGTCACCAAGGGACCGGCTGCCGATGCTCGCATCCGGGTCGACATGAGGCGCGAGTTCTTCAACGTGATGGCCCGGGAAGCGAAGGTCGCCGACTGGATCGAGGCGTTCATCTACGGCCAGGCCAAGGCCACCGGGCCCGAGCAGTTCATCCGCCTGATCATCAGCGTCGTCGAGCGCCAACAGGAGCGCGAGCGCACGCGCAAGGCGCGCAGCCACCCGGCCTAGCGCCGGGCCGGGCTCAGTGGTAGGACGTCAGCTGCTGGGCCAGGAACGCGAGCGACCCCAGCAGGAACAGGCACATGACGATCAGCGAGAAGTTTTCGTTCATCGGCTGAAAGCAAGATAGTCGACGGCGCGGTCCCGTGAATAGTGCCCGGCCGGCGCATCGGCGCGCGAGGCGCCGGGTGCTCAGGTGAGCAGGGCGTCGCCGTCGTAGAGCTTGATGACCTTCACGACGCCCTCGTCCGAGGCATCGAGGCACAGGCGGCAGAGGACGCACTCGTCGAGGTTCTTCTCGACCAGCTCCAGGCGCCCATCGCCGGCCTGGGCGAAGATGTCTACCGGGCAGGCCTCGGTCAGCCGGCGTGCGAGCTCGGTGTCGGTGGCAGCCTGATCGTCGACCTCGACGGCGATGAACGTCCCGTCGCCCCTCATGCCGCGCTCCTCTCGGCGATCTTGGCCTGGATCATCTGCGGGATGTCCTCGATCCGCTCGGCGACCGTGATCCCCGCCTGGGCGAGGCGGGTGATCTTCTCGCCGGCGGTGTCCTCCTTGCCTTCGACGATCGTGCCGGCATGGCCGAAGCTCATGCCTGGCATCTCGTCCATGAAGCGGCCGGCCATGAACGCGACGATCGGAAGGCGCGACTGGTTCTCGGTCACCCAGCGCGCGAGCTCGGCCTCCATGCGCCCGCCCGGCTCGGTGTAGATGACGATGCCCTGGGTCTGCTCGTCGGCCTCGAACAGCGGCATCAGCTCGGCGTAGGTCGAGCCGATGATCGCGTCGCCGCCGATCGAGACGGCGGTCGACTGGCCGAGGCCGGCGGCGCTGAGCGTCGAGGACATCTCGGTCGTCATGCCGCCGGAGCGGGAGATGACGCCGATCGGGCCGGGCGTGTAGGCCTGGGCGGCGTTTTTCGCCGGTCCGCCGATTCCGCCCATCTTGATGACGTCGGGCACGATGATGCCCAGGCAGTTGGGACCGATGATCCGCGCGCCGCGCAGCGTCGCGAGCTCGACCATCTCGGCGACGTCGCGGCGGGGGATGCGCTCGGTGACTATCACGATCAGCTTGACGCCGTTCTCGATCGCCTCGAACACGGCGTCCTTGGTGA
>DAIRTT010000121.1:0-8284 GCA_036803745.1 Solirubrobacteraceae bacterium
GTCTCGAGCTCGCGGTTGAGCAGGATCGGCTGGTCGAGCAGCAGCTTGTGCGCGTGCTCGGGCGTCTCCTCGAACAGGTTGCGCTCGTTGCCGAGGCTCGTTGCGAGGCTCATCACGATTTCCTCGCGGATCGGGTCGATCGGCGGATTGGTGACCTGGGCGAACAGCTGCTTGAAATATGAGAACAGGGGCGGCGCCTGGTCGGAGAGGACGGCCAGGGACAGGTCGTTGCCCATCGAGCCGATCGGCTCAGCCCCTTCTCTCGCCATCGGCGCCAGCAGCACGCGCAGATCCTCCTGGGAGTAGCCGAATGCCCGCTGGCGCAGGCCGAGCGGCTGATCGGACAGCGTCACTTCGCTGGACGGCGGCAGGTCGCCGAAGCGCACCGCGTTGCGTGCGAACCACTCGCCGTAGGGCCGGTGTGAGGCGACCTCGCGCTTGACCTCCTCATCCTCGACGATCCGGCCGCGCTCGAGGTCCACCAGGAAGAGCTTGCCGGGCTGCAGGCGTCCGAGGCGGCGAACTTCCGAGGGCTCGATGTCGAGCAGCCCCGACTCCGAGCCGAGGACCACGTGCCCGTCGGTCGTCTCGACCCAGCGCCCGGGGCGCAGGCCGTTGCGGTCGAGCGTCGCGCCGACGACGCGGCCGTCGGTGAAGGCGACCGACGCGGGCCCGTCCCATGGCTCCATCAGGCACGCGTGGAAGGCGTAGAAGCCCTTGAGGTAGTCGGGCAGGTCCTCGCGGTCGCGGTAGGCCTCGGGAATCATCATCATCGCCGCGTGCGGCAACGACCGGCCGGCCAGCATCAGCAGCTCGAGCACGTTGTCGAACGTCGCCGAGTCGGAGTTGCCGACGCTGACGACGGGCAGTATCCGCTCGAGGTCCTCTCCGAAGAGATCGCTGTGGAGCTCGCTCTCGCGGGCTCGCATCCAGTTGACGTTGCCCATCACCGTGTTGATCTCGCCGTTGTGGCAGATCACGCGGTAGGGATGGGCGAGCTCCCAGCTCGGGAACGTGTTGGTCGAGAAGCGCGAGTGGACGAGGGCGAGAGCGCTCTTGGCGCGCTCGTCGCGAAGGTCGGTGTAGAAGGCCGCCAGCTGGAAGCTGATGAGCATGCCCTTGTAGTTGATCGTCCGCGAGGAGCTCGAGGAGACGTACAGGCCGGGGTCCTCGGCCTTCAGCTCGCACGCCCTGCGAATCACGTAGAGCTTGCGCTCGAAGGCGTCCTGGTCCGCCGCCTCCGCGGCCCCCGCGCCGACGAACAGCTGGCGGATCACCGGCCGGCAAGCACCCGCGACTTCGCCGGTCTCCTCGATGTTGACCGGCACCTCGCGCCAGCCCAGGACACGCTGGCCGAGTTCGCCGGTAGTGCGCTCGAGCAGCGCTTCGAGCCGCCCGCGGACGGCCTCGTCCTGGGGCAGGAAGCACATCAGCACGCCGTATGAGCCGGCCGCCGGGAGCTCGAAGTCGACGACCGCGCGCATCAGCTCGTCGGGCATCTGCATAAGGATTCCCGCGCCGTCGCCCGTGCGGGGGTCGGCACCCGAGGCCCCGCGGTGCTCGAGGTTCTCGAGCGCCGTGATCGCCCGCGAGATGACCTCGTGCGTGGGCACGTTGTCGAGGCGTGCCACCATGCCGACACCGCACGCGTCGTGCTCAAAGCGAGGGTCGTAGAGTCCGACGGCCTTCGGCGGCTGCGTGATGTGCGAGTTCATGGAAGTGCTCCCTTGGGGCGGTGCATCCCGCGCAAGGTTGGAGGCACCCGTTTTCGGGTGTTCCACCGTGACGCGAGCAGGTGGGCACCTGAGGCGGAGCCAGAAAGCGTAGCAGCGAACTAAGGCCGAAAACCGTCCGCCCACACGAATATCTCGGGGGCCGAAACGTGTCCCCGAGGGGCCCTCAGGGCCCCTCGGACCCCGGTTTCACGGGCGCCGGGGGCGGGTCAGGGTTCTCCCGCAGCGTCTCCGTCTCCCCCCACGAGCACAGGCTCGTCCGGCCAGGGCAGGTGAGGCAGAGTCCCCGATGGGGCCTCTCGCTCACGACGAAGCCCGCCGTCCGGGCCCCTTCAACGCGCCCTGCGAGCCGCCGCTCCAGCTCGACGCGCTCGGACGCATCGTAAGCCACCGCCACAGGCTCGCCCGGGCGCTCGAGGAACCAGTGGACGATCTCCACCCGCGGCGCACCCGTGCGCAGGACCGCCAGCGCGTACAGCAGGCGCTGGACCGCGTAGTCGCGCTCGACGATCCTCGCGAGGTCGCTCCCGCCTGCCACGCGGTCGCTCTTGTAGTCGACCACCAGCCAGCCGCCGTCGCGCTCGCGCGCCAGCAGATCGATCACGCCGATGACGAGGGGCTGCTCGACGCCCGGGGCGAACGCGAACGGGTGCTCGCGGCGCACCTCGACGGCAGCCGCCAGGCGCTCGCCCAGGGGCGCGCGGATCGCGCCGGCGATCATGCCCGACAGCTCTTCGGCCTCGGCCGCCCTCACTCGCAGGCCCTGCTCGCGTGCGCGGGCGGCCACCTCCTCGGGGGACGGCGCCGCGCCGATGGCGGCGCGCGCGGAGAAGTCGTAGGTCTCGAGCAGGCTGTGCACGAGCGTCCCGCGTGCCCGCGCCTCCAGCGCCCCCTCCCCCGTCTCCGGACGGCCTGCCTCGCGGTCCTCGCTCATACCGAGCACGCGTTCGAGGTAGTAGCGATAGCCGCAGCGCTCGAGCAGGCTCAGCGACGTGTAGCTGAGCGTCGAGGTGGCGGTGGCGGCGTGCGAGGCGAGCGGCAGGAGGGTCAGCTGTGCGTCGGCTGACTCCACGCGGACGATGCGTCGTCCCTGAAGGTAGGACGGTACGCGGGCGGGCTCGCTCGACATCCGGCCCCGGTCGAGCACCTCCCCTGCATTTTCAGCCGAGTTCAGCCGCAGGCGCACCCGGGTGGAGCCCACCTTCAGATCGTGTGTCGCCGGCTGGCCCGCCGCCGCCAGCGCGGGGACCTCGGCGGCCACTGCGCCCGCCAGCCACGAGATCGTCGTCGCTCCCTGGCGTTCGCCCGGCCAGCGCTCGAACTCGACGGCTCCGCTCAGGAGCAGTCGCTCGCGAGCCCGGGTCATCGCCACATAGAGGATCCGATCCTCCTCCTCGGACTCGGCGCGGCGACGCTCATCGGCGAGCGCCTCGTAGTCGAGCGTCGGCTCGCCTTTGGCACCGTCGAGACGGCGGAGCAGTAGACCCACGCGCTCGCCGTCCGCGAGCAGCTCGGGCTGGCGCACGTAGGGCGCTCGGCCGAGATCGGCGACGCAGACGACCGGGAACTCGAGACCCTTTGCCGCGTGGATGCTCATCAGGCGCACCGCGTCCGGCTCGACGCCCTCGACCGGCGCGTCGGACTCGCGGCCCGTGCTCGACTCCTGCAGACGGGCGGCGTGGTCCAGGAATCCGCGGAGATCCCTGCCCTCGGTGGCTTCGTAGCGGCGTGCGAGGCGCAGCAGCTTGTGCACGTTCGCCAGCCTGCGCTCGCCCCACTCGAGGCCGAGCACGTACTCGCGGTAGTCCGACGATGCGATCGCCCGCTCGATCAACTCGGAGAGCGCCCGCCGGGGAGCGTCGGCGCGCTCGAGCTCCAGGCGCCGGTGGAAACCCAACAGCAGCGCCCTGTCGTGCTCGTGCAGGACGGACAGCAGCCCCTCCTCCGTCGGGCGCGCCATGGCCTCCCAGACGCCCTGTCGGGCGCCGCGGGCGGACGCCGCGAGCAGCGCCAGCCCGTCACGCGTGACGCCGACCAGCGGCGAGCTGAGGACCCCGTAGAGCGCCTCCTCATCGAGAGGGTTGGCGAGCGTGCGGAGGTAGGCGAGCAGGTCGCCGATCTGCTGATGCGCCCAGAACCCGCCCGCGGCGGCGATCGTTCGCAGGCCGCGCAACTGCAGCGCTCGCTCGTAGACCTCGAGATCGCCGCCCGCGCGGAGCAGCACGACAACGTCGCCCGCGCGTGTGCTCCCGCCGTCGACGAGCTCGGCCACGCGCTGTGCGAGCAGGCGCGCCTCGGCCTGGCGCCACAGCGCCGCCGGCGGCAGCCCCTCTGCCACCTCGCCTGCAAGCTCCTCCTCGGCCTCCCAGCCACTCTTGGCCGTGAGCAGCAGCTCGACCGACGGCTCGGGGCCGCCCGGCGGCGCCTCCGCGAGCTCGGTGACCGTCTCATCGGTCCGCGCGGCACGCAGGGCGCTGAAGTCGGCAAAGCGCTTGGCGAAGACCGTGTTGACGACGTCGAGCACAGCGGGCACGCTGCGAAAGTTGAGCGTCAGCTGCATGCTTGCCTCAGACAGCGCGAGCTTCGCTCGGCGCTCGCGGAAGAGACGCACGTCGGCGTGCCGGAAGCCGTAGATCGACTGGAGCTCGTCGCCGACCGTGAACAGGTTCTCGCGCTCGAGGGCGGCCAGGATGCCGAGCTGGCGCGGGTTGGTGTCCTGGAACTCGTCGACCATGAGCAGCTCGAAGCGCTCCGACCAGGCACGCCGAACCGACTCGCTGTCGACGAGCAGGCGCCGGGCGCACAACTCGAGGTCGTCGAAATCGACAGACGCCCGCTCGGCCTTCAACCGCTCGTATGAGCGACCGAAGGAGCCGAGCAGCCGATCGAGCAGCGCGACGGCCGCGGCCGCCTCGTGCTCGGCCACGGACGCGTCGGCGCCGGGCACGACGCTCGGCAGGTGCGGCTGCTCCTGTCCCCGGCTGCGCAGGCGCGCGTGGGCCTCTCCGATCATCGCCTGCAACTGGTCGATCGAGTAGGCCGCCACGAGGTCCACGGCGGCGGCGGGCTCGCCCTCGAGGAACTCCCGGATGGCGTCCCTGAACGCCAGTTCGCGCAGGCGCGCCGCGAGGCCCTCGTCGAGGATTGCGAAGTCCGGGTCCAGGCCGGCCGCGAGGGGGTGGGCGCGCAGCAGGCGCGCGCAGAACCCGTGGAAGGTCCCGACCGAGGCCGCCTCGGTGTCGCGCGCGGCGTCGCGCTCGCCGAGCGCGAGCAGCCGCGCGCGAACGCGCTCGCGCAGCTCGCCCGCCGCGCGCTCGGTGAACGTGATCGCGAGGATCCGCCCGGGCGGGATCGCGTCCTCCCGGATCGCGCGCACGAAGCGCTCGACGAGCACCGAGGTCTTGCCGCTGCCGGCCGCGGCCGACAGAAGCAGCGCTTCGCTGCGGCGCTCGACCGGCTCGCGCTGCTCGTCGGTGAGAGCGAGCCCGGTCCGGGCATCCGGCTCGTGACCGCCCTCGCGCTCCCCCATCAGCGCTCGCACCTGCAGATCGTCGGGTACTGGCAGCCGGAGCCTCTGAATCCGCAGGTCCGGGGTCGCGCCTCGACCTGTCCCCGCGCCGCCTCGCCGACCGCGGTGCGCGCGAGCTCGATCGTCTCGTCGAGCAGTTCCCCGAACGCCTCCCGCGAACGCGGATCGCCGCGCACGCAGTCGAGCTCGATCGCGCTGTCGCTGTCGAGGATCCCGCGGGCGCGGGGGTCGCGACCGCCGAGGGGCTGATAGAAGCCGCCCGCGACCCGCAGCCCCAGCAGCTCCTCGGCCACCCGCATGTAAAGCGCGACCTGGACCTTGCCCTCCTGGACCCAGTTGTCCGGCTTGGGCGCATAGCTGGCCTTGTAGTCGTAGACGACGGCCTCGCCCTGGGCGCTCACGTCGATCCGGTCGATCCGGCCCCGGACGAACGCCCCGGGCGCCAGCTCGAATGCCGGCAGCTCGCTCGCCTCGCCGCGGTCGGCGTCGGCGTCGATCCCGAACCCGACCTCCAGGTTGGTGGGCTCCAGGGGGCTCTCGGCTTGGGCGGCGGTCTCGAGGAACCGTTCGAGGTCGGCCCGCAGTCGCCGCCGCGCCCCCGGCCGTCGCTCGGGCGCGACCGACAGCGGGTGCTCGAGCTCGTCGCGCTCGAGCGCCGCCCTGAGCAGCTCCCGGGCCTTCGCCAGGCGGGCCGGCGTCAGACGCGCCGAGCCGGTCGCCTGCCGCAGACCTTCGAGGGTGTCGTAGAGGGCGGCATGGGCGAGGCCGCCGCGCGCGAGGGGCTCGGGGTCCGGCTCGAAGGCGCCCGGGGTGAGCATCCGCTCGACGAACCAGCGCATCGGACAGCCGATCCACGCCTCGAGCGAGGACGGCGACCACGGCCGCGCCCTCAGGAGGTCGAGGACTCGCGCGTCCGACAGGCGATCGACCTCCACCGCCGCGTGCTCCGCGACCGCGGCAGCGCCGGCGGCGCCCGGGTTGGCCGGCTCGGCCGCGCCGAGCGGCCTGCGTCGACGCTCCTCGCCGAGCGTGGGCTCGAACAGGTCGCTGATGTCCTCCACGAACAGCGAGCGCGCGGTCGGCTCGCCTTCGTCGTCGGCCACGTGCCAGCTCAGCACGAGCAGCTCGCTGGGCCGCGAGACGGCCGCATAGAGGAGGTAGCGCTCGGCCGCCAGCTGATCTTCGGGCTCGCCCAGCCGCAGGCCGGCCGTTTCGGCCAGCCGTCGGCGCTCCTGCTCACCGAGCAACGGCTGCGGTCGCCCACGGGCCGGAAAGACGCCCTCCTGCAGACAGCAGACGTACAGCGCCCTGACCCGGCGGGCGCGCAGGGCAAGCGGATCGAGGACGGCGACAGCGCCCGCGGCCGGCCGCTGCCCGGCGAAGACCTCTACGCGCTCGAGCACGCGCGCCAGCTCGGGCCCGTCCGACGGGGCCAGCTCGGGCGCCGAGCGCGCCAGCTCGCGCAGCTCCGCCAACGCCGCCCGGCCGGCCGACAGGGCGCGTGCCTCGTCTGACCCGTCGCGGTCGAGCAGCGCAGCGCGGCCGCGTCTCGGCGCGAGGAACAGCCACTGCAGCTCGCGAGCGGCCCGGTCCATCAGCGGCCCGGGGCCGCGTTCGCTCGCCGCCTGGAGCTGGTCGATGGTCTCGAGCGGCCAGTGGCGCTCCTCCCACATCTCGCGCGCGCGACCGGCGCTCAGCGCCCCGCGGCGGCGCGCCCGTATCTCGAGGGCGTCGGCGAGCTCGGGGCGCTGGAGCAGGCCCGGGGACCGCAGCCACGCCAGCAGGTCGCCCAGCTCGCCCGCGGGCGCCGTGCCGGCCGATCCGGGCAGGCAGCGCAGTAGGCCGACGAGCGCCCTGCCGACTGCCGTGTCGCCGAGTGAAAGGCGGCGCTCGAGCGCATACGGGATTGCCGAGGCGGCCAGGACCTCCTCGAGCAGATCGGCGCTGTGGCCGGGGGAGCGCATCACGATCGCGATGTCCTCGGCGGCCATGCCGTCGGCGAGCAGGCCGGCGACGTCCCGCGCTAGTAGCTCGAGCTCCGCGCGCTCGCCGCCGCCCTCGAGCATACGTAGCGCGGCGCCCGGATCGACTCGGGCGGCGTCTGACTCGAACAGCGAGCGCTCGAGATGCGCGAGCGCTGCTCGCGCCGGCTTGGCGTAGTAGCTCGAGCGCGGACGCAGCTCGCGATGCTCGGCGGCGAGCGGCTGCAGGCGGGCGAAGGTCGAGGCGCGTCCGGCGAACGCCGCCCGTCCCGGCTCGAACGCGAGCGAGACCGTCACGGGCGCATCGACGACGAGACCGAGCGTCTCGATCGCATCGAGCTGCAGTGCAGTCAGGTCGTCGAAGCCGTAGAAGGCGACCGGCGTTCGGCGCCAGCTCGCAGGCACTCGGCGCAGGTGGTCGAGCGCGCGCACGGCGCGCTGCTCGGCGTCGATCCGGCCCATGCGCTGGAGCGCCCTGGAGTACTCGCCGTACATCGCCCCGATGTCATCGGGCGAGGATTCGGGGCCGTCCTCCTCGGCCCACCGGGCGAGTGCCTGACTGAGCCGCGCGGGGGTGACGCGGCGAACACCCAGCTCGGCCATCAGCGCGCCCAGCGCGCGCACCATCCCGCTCGACGGGCGCGCGCCCGTGTGACGTTCGGCGATCCGGGTGAGGAGCCGCTCGCGCGCGATCCCGCCCAGCGGCACCTCGCGGACTCCGGCTCGACGGACCGCCTCCTCGATCAGGCCGTCAAAGCGCTCCACGCGGGCACCCATCGCGGTTCCCGTTCCGGCCAGCTCGCGCAGGTAGTACTCGGCATCGGCGCGGGTCGGGACCACGAGCAGCGGTTCGCCGCCGTGCGCCAGCTCCCGGCGGACCTCGTCGAGGACGACCTGCGCCTTGCCGGCATTGGCCGGCCCGGTTATGAGCGTGATCGGCATCAGCGCCCATCCTGGCGCACCGACCCGACGCGGCCCGCGGGCCGGCGGCTAGTTGACGTGCCTACATACGTTGTGAACGGTTGAGGAGGCATCCGGGC
>DAIRTT010000122.1:0-7959 GCA_036803745.1 Solirubrobacteraceae bacterium
TGAGCGTCGCCGAAGTGGTGCTCGCGACCAACCCCACCACGACCGGCGAGGCGACTGCGCTGCACATCGCCGAGGAGCTGCGGTCGCGCTCGCCGGGCGTCAAGGTCACGCGCCTGGCCAGCGGCCTGCCGGTCGGATCGGATCTCGAGTACGCCGACGAGGTGACGCTCGGCAAGGCCTTCGCGGGGCGGCGGGCTGTGTGATGCGGCCGGTCTGATGCTGTCCCGGTCGGCGCATGCGCCGACCGGCGGGGCCGTACATGTACGGCCCCGGGCAGGGCCGCATGCGGCCCTGCCTACTCCCCATATGGGTGCGAGAACTCAGAGACATTCGCGCGGCGCCCGCGCCGGGGCCAATATCCTGAGGCGGATGGCCGGCCTGATCGTCATGAAGTTCGGCGGAACCTCGGTCGCCAACGCCGAGCGCATCAAGCGCGCGGCGAGGCGGATCGTCGAGAAGCGCGAACAGGGAAACCACGTGGTCGTCGTGCTCTCGGCGCGCGGCAAGACGACCGATGAGCTGATCTCGATGGCCGAGGAGGTCTCCGCCTCGCCGGACCCGCGCGAGATGGACATGCTGCTGTCGACCGGCGAGCGGATCTCGTGCGCGCTGTGCGCGATGGCGATCAACGACCTCGGCCACCGGGCGATCTCGTTGACGGGCTCGCAGGCCGGAATCGTGACCGACGAGTCGCACACCAAGGCGCTGATCCTCGACGTGCGCGCCGACCGGATCAGGGCGGCCCTCGACGAGGACAGCATCGTCCTGGTCGCCGGCTTCCAGGGCGTCTCCGAGAACGCCAAGAACGTCACCACACTCGGCCGCGGCGGCTCGGACACGAGCGCCGTCGCCGTCGCCGCGGCGCTCGGCGCCGAGGTCTGTGAGATCTACACCGACGTCGCCGGCGTCTACTCGGCCGACCCGCGGATCGTGCCCGATGCGCGCAAGCTCGACACGGTCTCCTTCGAGGAGATGCTCGAGATGGCCGCCTCGGGAGCCGGAGTGCTGCAGCTGCGCTCGCTCGAGTATGCACGCAACCACGGAGTGCGCATCCACTGCCGCTCATCATTCGACGAGCACCCCGGCACGGTCGTGCTGGCGGAAGGAGAGACGATGGAGCAGCCCCTGATAACGGCGGTCACCCACTCCGACAAGGAGGCCCGCATCACGCTCACCGGCGTACCCGACGCGCCCGGTGCCGCAGCCCGGATCTTCGGCGCGCTGGCCGACGCCAACGTCAACGTCGACATGATCGTCCAGAACGAGCCCACGACCGGCGGCGGTCGCGCCGAGATCTCCTTCACCGTGCCGCGCGAGGATCTGCGCACGGCGCGCACAGCGCTCGAGCCGCTCACCGGCGAGGCGTTCGCCGATCTCACCACCCACGAGCAGATGGGCAAGGTCTCGATCATCGGCGCCGGCATGCGCTCACACCCCGGCGTCGCCGCCAAGGTCTTCCGCGTGCTCGCCGGCGAGGGCGTCAACATCGACATGATCTCGACCTCGCCGATCAAGATCTCGTGCGTGATCGACCGCGAGAGCGTCGAGCTCGCTGTCCGCTCCCTGCACAGCGCCTTCGAGCTCTCCGGCGAGGGCACGGTGCTCGTCGAGGAGCCCTTCCGCGCCAGCCCCACGGCGTAGGACAGGGTTGGGGGGCAAGCCGACCGGGCTTGCCGCGCGCAAACCGGTGCAAGGCTCAGCGTTCCCGCCGATCTGTAACAATCCCTACGCAAGGGCGTTGCATTTGGCCGCGATCAAGGACGATTGGACTATGCGAACCATCAAACGACCGCGCCGGTATCTCTCACGCCACTGGCTGGGACTCCTTCGACCGGCGCTCCGCTACAGCGTCTCCCGGGACGCCTACATCCTGCGGGGCGTGGGCAACCGCATCGGGCCCGTGGTCCGGCTCGACCGGCGCCTCGCCGGCTCCCGCGGCGGGCGCGTCGAAGGCGTCGAGCGCCGCCGCACAAGCGTCGCCTAGGGGACCCGCCCGCTCAGCTGTCGAGCGAGCGCTGGAGCTGCTCGAGCACCCGCACGACCCGCAGCCCGCTCTCGCCGTCCGAGCGCGGCGCGGCGCCCGTGCGGACGCACTCCACGAAGTGCTCGCACTCGATCCGCAGGGGCTCCAGGTTTGGGATGCGCGGCGAGAACGTGTCGCCCGAGCGGGCGATGTACTCACCCCACGAGCGCGTGTCCTCGTCGAAGCCCTTGTCGTAGATCGTGAGCTTGCCCTCGATCAGCATGTCGTCGAAGGTGGCCATCCGGCGCGAGCCCACGACCGTGATCCGCCGCTCCTTGTGCGGGTCCAGCCACGACAGGTGCAGGTGGGCCACGACCCCCGAGGGGAAGCGCAGGTAGCAGAAGACCACGTCCTGGACGTTCGCACGGACGTATGAGGCGCCGTGGGCCAGGCATTCGACGGGCTCCTCGCCGATCAGGCGCAGGGCGACCGATACGTCGTGTGCGCCCAGGCTCCACAGCGCGTTCTCGTCCTTGCGCAGCTGGCCCAGATTGAGGCGGTTGCCGTAGATGTAGAACAGCTCGCCCAGCTCGCTGCCGTCGATCAGCGCCTTCAGCCGCTCGACCGCGGGGTGATACTCGAGCAGGTGTCCGACCATCAGGATCCTGCCCGCCTCGGCCGCCGCCGCGACCGCCCGTTCGGCGTCGGGCGCGTTCGTGGCGAGCGGCTTCTCGACGAAGCAGTGCTTGCCGGCCCGCGCCACCGCGCACGCCAGGTCGGCGTGGGTCGGCACGGGCGTCGCCAGCACGACCGCGTCGAGCTCATCGTCGCCCAGCAGATCCTCCAGGGCTGCCGTCGTGCGCGTGCCCGGGAACGCCCGGGCGAGCTTCTCGCGCGCCGGCTCGGACTCGTCGCACAGCCACGCCAGCTCGCAGCCCGGAATGGCGGCAAAGTTGCGCGCCAGGTTGGGGCCCCAGTAGCCGAGGCCCACCACACCCACGCGGACCGGCCGCTCGCCGCCCTGCTCCGCTGCGCTCACATCGCTCCGATCGCCTGCACGCAGCGCTCCGCCGCGTGCCCGTCCCCGTAGAGTGGCGGACGCTCGGCGGGGGGCTCGCGTTCGAGCGCCGCGAGCGCGGCCCCGGCGTCGAGGTCCACGAGCGTGTTCCAGCCGCTCTGCACCGTCTCGACCCACTCGGTGTTGGCTCGCAGCGTCACGCAGGGCACCCCCGCAAGGTACGCCTCCTTCTGGACGCCGCCCGAGTCGCTAAGCACCGCCCGGGCCTGGCAGACGAGTGCGCTGAACTCGATGTAGCCGAGCGGCTCGGTCATCCTCACGCCCTCCTCGGACTCGAGCAGCTCGAGCAGGCCGGCCCCGCCGAGGCGCGCGCGCGTCCGCGGGTGCAGCGGGAACAGGACCGGCTTCGGCAGCGCCCCGATCAGATCGACAAGCGCCCGCAGGCGCTCGGGGTCATCGACGTTCCCCGCTCGATGGGCCGTCACGAGCAGGTAGCCACCCGGCTCAAGGCCGTAGGCGCCCGGGACCGCAGCGTCCGCGCGGGCCGAGGGCTGCCAGCGCATGGCCACGTCGACCATCACGTCACCCACGATCTCGATCCGCCCGGCGATCGACTCCGCCCGCAGGTTCTCGGCGGCCGTCTCGGACGGGCACAGCAGCAGCTCGCTCACGTGGTCGCTCAGCACGCGGTTCAGCTCCTCGGGCATCGTCCGGTCGAACGAGCGCATGCCGGCCTCGACGTGGATGACCGGCACCCCCGCCTGGGCGCCCGCCAGTGCGCCCGCGAGCGTCGAGTTGGTGTCGCCGTACACGAGCGTCGCGTCGGGGGCGATCTCGGCCAGGAGCGGCTCCAGGGCCCCCAGCATGCGTGCGGTC
The DNA here is from genome assembly GCA_036803745.1 of Solirubrobacteraceae bacterium. Lineage (GTDB taxonomy): Bacteria > Actinomycetota > Thermoleophilia > Solirubrobacterales > Solirubrobacteraceae > Palsa-744. The sequence goes on from DAIRTT010000122.1 coordinate 3,858, forward strand.
TGGGAGGTGTTGGTGGCCCCCGCTATGCCCAGCTCGCGATCCGGCCGCGCGAGGCCGAGCTCGCTGAAGAAGACGCGCGAGAGCGAGTCGTCGTGATGCTGGCCGGTGTGGATCAGGATCTCCTCGTGGCGCTCGCGCAGCGGCCCCGAGACGGCGGCCGCCTTGATGAACTGGGGCCGGTTGCCGACGACGGTCATGATGCGCACCGGGGCAGCCTAGACCGTCGCCTCCCCGACGCGGCCGACGGGGAGGCCGACGTTCGGCACCCCGGGCGCGCGGCTAACCTCTGCGGGTGGGCGTCCGTCGCGAGATCCCGGGCCTGGTGGTGACCGAGCGCGAGCACCCGGTGCCGCTCGATCACGCTCGGCCCGACGGGCCGCGGCTGAGCGTCTTCACGCGCGAGCTGGCGGCGCCCGACGGGCAGGAGCGCCCGCTGCTCCTCTTTCTCGAGGGGGGACCCGGCTCGGAGGCCCCGCGCCCCTCGCGGACGGGCGCATCCCCACCGTGGCTCGAGCGCGCGCTGGCCGACTTCCGCGTGCTCATGCTCGACCAGCGCGGAACGGGGCGCTCGAGCCCGATCGGACCCTCGCTGCCCGGCACGCCGGTCGAGCAGGCCGACTACCTCGCCCATTTCCGCGCCGACTCGATCGTCGCCGACGCCGAGCTCATCCGCCGCGAGCTCGGAGTCGAGCGCTGGAGCCTCCTCGGCCAGAGCTTCGGCGGCTTCTGCGCCATGCGCTACCTCTCGGCCGCCCCGGAGGGGCTGCGCGAGGTCCTCTTCACGGGCGGAGTGCCGCCGCTGCAGGCGAGCATCGACGATGTCTACAGGGCCACCTTCGCGCGCATGCGCCGGCGCAACGAGCGCTTCTACGAGCGCTACCCCGAGGATCGCGAGCGGGTGCTCGCGCTGCGCGAGCGACTCGGGCGCGAGCCGCTTCGGCTGCCCGGCGGCGATCCGCTCCACGCGGCGCGCCTGCGTCAGCTCGGCTCCGGCCTCGGGATGGGCGACGGCTGCGAGAAGCTTCACTATCTGCTCGAGCTCGCCCCGACATCGCCGGCCTTCCTGCATGACGCCGAGGCCGGCACGTCGTTCGCGCGCAACCCCCTCTACGCGATCCTCAACGAGGCCTGCTGGGCCGACGGCGGCGCGACAGCGTGGGCCTCGCAACGGATGCTCGACGAGCAGGACGACTGGCCGGAGGAGTTCTTTACCGGCGAGCACTTCTTCCCGTGGATGTATGAGGGCACTGCGCTCGAGCCGTTTCGCGGCGCCGCCGAGGAGCTGGCCCGGCGCGAGTGGCCGCCCCTCTATGACCTCGACCGGCTCAGGGCCAACCGGGTCCCCGCCGCAGCGGCCGTCTACGCCGAGGACCCCTACGTCGAGCGGAGCTTCTCCGAGCGGACCGCGGAGACCGTGCCCGGCCTGCGCGTGTGGCTGACCAGCGAGTACGACCACGATGGGCTGCGCAAGGACGGCGAGCGCGTGCTCGGCCGTCTGCTCGATCTCGCGCGAGGTCGGATCTAGGGCCCGTCCCCAATTCCTACACATGCTAATGTATGCTCATGTTGGAGCACCGCCTCCAGATCCTGCTCGACGAGGAGCGCCACGCCCGGATCAAGTCCGTGGCGCTTGAGCGGGGCGTCTCGGTTGCCACGGTGGTGAGAGAGGCGATCGATCGGGGGGTCGCAAGCCCCTCCGACCGCCGTCAGACCGCGGGACGGCGCCTGCTCGATGCACCGGATATGGCAGTGCCGGATCCGGGCGCGCTGAAGGACGAGCTGGACGCTCTTCGCGGCCGGCGCGGATGATCGTCCTCGACACGACCGTCCTCGTCTACGCGAAGGGCGCCGAGCATCCGCTGCGCGATCCCTGCCGCCAGCTTGTCGCGGCGATCGCCGAGGGAGCCCTGCAGGCCACGACGTCAGTCGAGGTGATCCAGGAGCTGGTGCACGTGAGGGCCCGCCGGCACGGTCGGCAGGACGCAGCCGAGATGGGGCGCGACTATGCCGAGCTCCTGTCGCCGCTTCTCAGCGTCACCCGCGAGCATCTTCAGGAGGGGCTGCGCCTGTTCGAGCGAACCGATCGGCTTGGCGCGTTCGACGCCGTTCTCGTCGCTGCCGCGGCTGAGAGTGGCGCGAGCGCCCTGGTGTCCACCGACGGCGCCTTTGCAGGGGCCGGGCATATCAGGCACGTCATCCCGGATCTCGCCGGCGTGACGTCCGTGCTCGAGCGCTAGGCGGCCGCGCCGACGACCGAGCTGGACCAGTCGATGACCGACGTGGGCCGCACGACGTGGCGGTTCAGGCCGAGCTCCTTCGGGTCCAGGCCGAGCGCCAGCCCGACGAGCTGGGGGAGGTGCAGGACCGGCATGTCGAGCTCCCGGCCGACGACTTTCTCGGCCAGCGGCTGTTGGAGGTCGAGGTTCAGGTGGCACAGCGGGCAGGGCGTCACCAGGCAGTCGGCCTCCGCGTCCATCGCGTCGCCCAGATGGCGTCCGGCCTGCTTGAGCGAGGCGTCCTTGTTCATCGTGATGATCGGGAAGCCGCAGCACTTGCGCATGCCGGCATAGTCGGCGACGGTGCCGCCGAGCGCCTCGATCACCTGGTGCAGGTAGCTGTCGCGGGGGTGCTCCTCGTCGATGCCCAGCCGGTTGCGCGGGCGCACGATGTAGCAGCCGTAAAAGGGGCCGACCCGCAGGTTGGTCAGCGGCTTCTTGACCCGCGCGGCGAGCTTCTCGAGGCCGAACTCCTCGACCAGCAGCCAGAGGAAGTTCTTGTTCGTCAGGCCCTTCTCGTAGCTGAGGCCCTCGGCCGCGAGCGTCGAGTTGACGTGGGTGCGGTACTCGGCGTTGGCGTCAAGACGCTCCTGGCACTCGCTCTGGGCGCCCTGGCACGTGGAGCAGATGTTCATCATCATCTCCGCGCCGTCGACCTGCTGGGCGAGCGCGAACGTGCGCGCGTTGAGAGTGTCGGCGAGCTCCTGGTTGTGCTCGGCGATCACGCCCGCGCCGGTGCAGCAGGCGCGGTCCAGTTCGACCAGCTCGATGTCCAGGAGCGGTGCGAGGAGCGCCATCGATCCGTGGAGCTCGGGGGTGAAGCCGCGGCTCACGCAGCCGGGCCAGTAGGCGACCTTCATTGGTTGGCGCTCCCTTCGGGGCTCGTCGGGGCCGCGGGGCTCTCGCCGCTCTCGGTGCCCGCTCCGGCCGCGACCGGGGTGGCGTCCTGCGCCTCCACCTCGTCCTCGCCGGCGATGTACAGGTTCAGCTCGTAGCGCTCCTTGCGCCCCTCGATCTTGTCGTAGATCGCCTGAACCGCCTTGAGGTCGGCTTTGGGGATCTTGTGGCCGAAGAGCGCGATCTTGGGATTGAACTTGCCGCGGATGATGCCTTTGAAGACGACCGGCAGCGAGGACAGCAGCTCCTTGCCCGCAGCCGGGGCGAACTTGCCGAACCACGAGTTGCCGCCGTAGGAGCGGGGCAGGATTTCGGCCTCGTGCAGCAGTCCGAAGTCTTTGATCAGCGTTACGAATGCCGCCTCGTGGCGCTCGCCGTTGTTCTCATCGACGATGTCGTGGTCGCCGATGGCGATCCGCCGCAGGCGCATGATCTGGCCCATCGGGTTGACGTCCTTGGGGCAGGCCTCGACGCACTTGAAGCAGTGGGTGCAGTCGAAGATGCCCTGGGGGTCCTGGGCGAGATCGTTGAGGCGCTCGAACTGCTGGTCGTCGCGGGGGTCACCGACGAAGCGGTAGGCCTTCGCGAGCGCGGCGGGCCCGATGAAGCCGGGGTCGACCTCCATCGCCAGGCAGTCCGAGACGCATGCGCCGCACTGGATGCACGCCATCGACTGGGTCACGTCGACCATCGACTCGCGTGGCACCAGGTACTCGCGCTCGGGCACCGGCTGCTTGGCCAGCAGCCACGGGGTGACGCGCTGGATCTTCTTCCAGTGGACCGCGTCCATGTCGACGATCAGGTCCTTCAGGACGGGCATGTTGCCCATCGGCTCGATCTCGATCACGCCGTCGGTCGCCCCGCGCTTGGCGGCGTCGAGGTGGGTGTGGCAGGCGAGCGACGGTTCGCCGTTGACGCGGATGCCGCAC
>DAIRTT010000123.1:0-7883 GCA_036803745.1 Solirubrobacteraceae bacterium
AGTTGCGCAGGGCCAGCTGCGCCCAGTAGTTCGGGTGCAGGTCTTCCTGGATTTCGTACGGCGGGAAGATCGCCGAGACTGTGCGGATCTGGTTGACCCACTCGGTCTTGTCGACCGCGCCGCTGTTGGTCCACGATGACAGGCCCTCTTCCTCGAGCAGCCCGACGCCTTTCTCGCACAGCCGTCGTCCGTTGAAGGCCGAGACGAGATCCATCGTCTTGACGTTCGCGAGGCCGGTCGCGGCGGCGGCACCGAGCACCGTGCTGTCGATCGTCGGCAGCATCGTCGAGTTCGCATAGTCGGCGTCACGGTTCCAGAACCCGCAGCCGCCGGTGCTCTGGCGGGTGTATCCGCTCTGCGAGTAGCGGAAGCCCGTCGAGCTCGGGATCGGCGAGGGGTAGTCCTGCACGACGATCGAGTACTGCCCGCTCGAGTATCCGGCGTTGGTCATCGCCTGCGCGACGTTGAGGATCGCGTTCTTGATCGCCGTCTTCTGAGTCGCCACGTTGCCCGACGTGAAGTTGTTCGTCACCGAGCTTTCTTTGCTGCAGTTCGCCTGCCACCATTCCGGGGTGAGCAGGAAGTCCTCGACGCAGGTCTGCACGATGCCGGCGAAGTTGAAGTTGTTGCCGCCGATCGACACTGCGACGAGCTTTACGTTGTGCGTCGCGGCGAAGTGCTGCAGCATCAGGGCCTGGCCTTCTTTGGCGCCCGAGCTGTAGAAGTCGAGCCCCGGCTTGAACGTGCTGCCTTCGGTGAACGTCGATGTCTTGGCTCCCGAGCACGCGAGGTTCACGCCGTTGACGCCGCCGCCGACGTACACCTCGGCCGACTTGGAGCGGTGACAGCCGGCGATCGATTCGCCGCTGCCGTTGTCGTTGTAGGCACTCGATCCGAGTGCGTCGGTCTTGGAGGAGCTGCCGTTCGTGTTGCCCGCCCAGCGCCCCGCCTCGCCGGAGATGTAGGAGTCGCCCAGCGACGCCGTCCACGGTGCGCCCGTCCCGGGGCCGTCGGCGCGTGCCGTCCCGGCCATCCCGGCAAGGCTGTACAAGAGCGCCGCTGCCATGAGCCCCGCGGCGATGAACGCAAAACGGCTCCCCCTGCGATCTGCAGTCCAATCGTGCATGTAATCCCCTCTACCCCTCGCGCGCCGCGCCTGACGCGGCGCTGTCGTCCCGACCCTAACCGCTGCGCCGCCCCTCCGTCAACGGGGGCTGGACGATCGGGGCACCACGGCTCGACCGCGCCCCTCGGTGTCTCGGACTAGAGCTGGGCGCCCTCGCCGACGGCGCGGGCCGGAGCCTCGCCCCACAGGCGCTCGAGACGATAGAAGTCGCGCGTCTCGGGGGTGAAGATGTGCACGACGACATCGAGGTAGTCCATCAGGATCCAGCCGGTGTCCCCCGATCCCTCCACGCGCCGCGGGCTCACGCGGTGCTCGTGCTTGAGGCCCTCCATGATCCCGTCGTGGATCGCCTTGGTCTGACGTCCGGTGTTGCCGGAGCAGACGAGGAAGTAGTCGGTGTAGCCGAGCACCCCGCGCAGGTCGAGCTCGACGACGTCCATTGCCTTCTTGTCGGCCGCCAGACGCGCGATCTCGGCAAGGAGCGCCTCGCCCTCCATCAGCTCTCCTCCTCGGGCACCGTGTAGAGGTCGTGCTCGGCGATGTATCCGGCGACCCCGGCGCCGACGAGCTCCTCGACGGGGTTGCCGGCGGCGACCCTGCGCCGCACCTCGGAGGAGGACACCTCGATCGGGGCCATCGAGAGGAAGCGCAGGTCGCGCTCGCGCAACCCGTCCTCGCCGGCGAGGACGTCGACCGTGTCGCGGATCTCGCCGTCTACCGAGCCGCGCCGGGTGGCAACCGCGAGGTCGGCCAGCTCCAGCAGCCTCGCCGGCGAGCGCCAGGCGGGCAGGGTCATCGCGGTGTCGGCTCCCACGATCAACGTCAGGCGGGTCTCCGGGTGGCTGGCATCGATGCTGGTCAAGGTATCCACGGTATAGGACGGGCCGCCGCGCTCGATCTCAAGCGCGCACGCGCACACCCTCGGCTCGGCCTCGACGGCGAGGCGGCACATGTTCAGCCTGTGCTCGGCGCCGGGGTCGGCCGCGGCGGGCTTGTGCAAGGGGCTTCCGGTCGGCATCAGCAGGACGCGGTCGAGCCCGAGCTCCTCCAACGCGTGGCGCGCGAGCGTCACGTGTCCACGATGTGGGGGGTTGAACGTGCCGCCGAGGATCCCAACCCTCGCCGCCCGGCCCTCAGCCGCGGACGTGACCGTCACCTTCGAGGAGGTACTTGAACGTGCACAGCTCGCGCAGCCCGATGGGGCCGCGGGCGTGGAGCTTCTGGGTCGAGTTGCCGATCTCGGCGCCCATCCCGAACTCGCCTCCGTCGGTGAAGCGGGTTGAGGCATTCACGTACACGCACGCCGCGTCGACGCCGAGCTGGAACGCGCGCGCTGCGGCGGTGTCGCGTGTCACGATCGCCTCCGAGTGCCCGCTGCCGTGGCGTCCGATGTGCTCGATCGCCTCCTCGACCGAGGCGAGCACCCCCACGGCGATGACCGGGGCGAGATACTCCCGCCCCCAGTCCTCCTCCTCCGCCGGCTCGATCGAGGCAGCCGAGGAGCCGTTGCCGGTGGGCGAGGCCCGGGCGATCTCGAGCGTCCGCTCGTCGCCCCTCACAAGCACGCCGGCTGCCGCGAGCTCGCCGAGCATGCCGGGCAGGAAGTCGGCCGCGATCCGCTCGTGGACGAGCAGTGTCTCGGCTGCGTTGCAGACGCCGGGACGCTGGGTCTTCGCGTTGATCACTATCGCCTTCGCCTGCACGAGATCGGCGCTCTCGTCGACGAAGACGTGGCAGTTCCCCGAAGCGGCATAGATGACGGGCACCGTGGCGACGGCCTGGAGGGCTTGCTTGAGACTCTCGCCGCCCCGCGGAATGATCAGGTCGACCGAGTCGCGCTGGGTGGCCAGCTCCGCGAGCTCCTCGCGCCCGCCGCCGGCTACCAGACTGACCGATCCCTCCGGCAGGCCCGCGCTCACGGCGGCCTCGGAGGCGATCGCGGCGAGCGCGGCATTGGAATGTGCCGCCGTCGAGGAGCCCCGCAGGACGATTGCGTTACCCGACTTCAGGCACAGGGCGGTCGCGTCGATCGTCACGTTCGGCCGTGCCTCATAGACGACCGCGACGACGCCGAGCGGCACACGTACCTTGCGCACGTCCAGGCCGTTGGGCAGGCGGTGCCCGTCGATCACCTCGCCGACCGGGTCCGGCAGCGCCGCGATCTGTTCGACTGCCTCGGCGATCGCCTCGATCCGCGACTCGTCGAGGCGCAGGCGGTCGAGCAGCGCGTCGCCGATGTCGGCTTCGCGCGCGGCCTGCATGTCGCTCTCGTTGGCCGCGAGGAGCTCCTGCGCCCGCTCGCGCAATGCGAGCGCGATCGCGCTCAGGGCGGCGTCCTTGACGACGGTGTCGATGCGCGCGAGTGCTCGCGAGGCGCTCTTGGCGTTCGCGCAGATCGCGCCCACGGATGAGAGGGTCGTCGCCATCGCCTAGAGAGTAGAGCCCTCAGTCGACCACGAGGTAGTCGCGGTGCACCGCCTCGTCGGTCGCCCGCGGCAGGATCTCCCGCACGGCGTCGGACTTCAGGCCGATCACCTGGCGCAGCTCGCCCGCCGAGTAGCTGCAGATGCCCTTGGCGAGCGGACGCCCCGTCACCCCGCCCTCGGCGGCAGCGGCGATCTCGACAGCATCCCCCGCGTCGAAGTCGCCGCGCACCTCGAGCACGCCCACGGGCAGCAAGCTCGCGCTGCCCTCGCGCACCGCGCGCACGGCGCCCGCGTCGATCACGAGCGTGCCGCGCGAGGGCTTGGCGTACTTCAGCCACAGCTTGAAGCTGCTGTAGCGCGCATCGCCCGCCGCGAAGCGGGTGCCCTCGCGCTCGCCCGCGAGCACCGAGGCCAGGGCCTGCGGCCGGGTGCCGTTGCAGATCACGGTCGGGATGCCCGCCGCCGTGGCCATCTCGGCGGCCACGACCTTCGAGCGCATGCCACCCGATCCCAGCGGCGAGGTCGTGTGGCCGATCTCGAGCTCATCGAGCGCCGCGAAGTCCTCGACCTCGGCGACGATCCGAGCGTCCGGGTACAGGCGCGGGTCGGCCGTGTACAGGCCGTCGATGTCGGTCAGGAGGATCAGCTCGTCGGCGGCGATCAGGACGGCGACCTGCGCGGCGAGAAAGTCGTTGTCGCCGAAGGAGATCTCATCGGTGGCCGTCGTGTCGTTCTCGTTGATCACCGGCATCACACGCCACTCCAGCAGAGTCGTCAGGGTTTGGCGGGCGTTGAGGTAGTGGGTCCGGGCGCTCATGTCGAAGAACGTCAGCAGCACCTGGGCGCTCGTCACCTCGCGCTCGCGCAGCAGCTCGTCATACACGCGGTAGAGCTTGCCCTGCCCGACCGCGCTGGCGGCCTGCAGCGCGCCGATCGACGTCGGGCGCTGCGGCAGGCTCATGACGCGCATCCCTCGCGCGATCGCCCCGCTGGTCACGACGACGACGTCGCTGCCCTCGCCGTGGACGGCCGCGAGCTGATCGCAGACGCCCGCGAGGACGTCCGTCCGCACGGCGCCGTCGCTGTCCGCGACGACGCTCGAGCCGAGCTTGACCACGACGCGTCTCATTGGTGGAGCTTATTCGCGGCGATCAGTCGTCGGAGCTCGGATCGAGCTCGAAGGAGACGCCGCCGATCTCGATCTCGTCGCCCGGCTCGAAGCCCTGCGCCTCGAGCGCGCGGAGGACCCCGATCCGGCGCAGGCGCCCCTCGAGGTAGGCCATCGCGTCGTCGTTGTCGATGTCGTAGCGGCTCAACAGCCGCTCGATGCCGGCGCCGCGCACCGCGAACTCGCGCTCGCCGATGCGCTCCACCTGAAAGCCCGAGGCGACGGCCGGGCGGAAGACCATGTACTCCGCCATCTCGCCCTCCTCGCCCGGACGCACGGCAGCGGCGCGCTCGCCCGTGGCGGCGTCGCCGTCCTCCCGGGGGGCCACCCGCCTGAGCAGCTCCGCCGCGAGCTCGGTCAGGCCCGCCCGGGTGGCGCTCGAGGTGGCGAACACGGGCACGTCCTCTCCCAGGCGCTCCTGCCATTCGGCGACCGCCTCGAGGGCGCGCTCGTCGGTCACCAGATCCGCCTTCGAGAGCGCGAGGATCCGCGGCAGGCGCGCGAGGCGCTCGTCGTGGGCGGCCAGCTCGCGCTCGATCGTCGCGTGGTCGGCGACGGCGTCGGCCTGCTCGCCGAGGGACACCTCGGGTGCGATGTCGAGCACATGGACGAGCAGCCTCGTGCGCTCGACGTGCGCGAGGAAGTCGTGGCCGAGCCCGGCGCCGTCGCTCGCGCCCTCGATCAGCCCGGGGATGTCCGCCACGACGAGCTGGCGCTCCTCGCCCTCGAGCACGCCGAGGACCGGCGACAGGGTCGTGAACGGATAGCTGGCGACCTTCGGCGCCGCCCTCGTCAGGCGCGAGAGCAGCGAGGACTTCCCGGCGTTGGGAAGCCCGACCAGGCCCACGTCGGCGAGCAGCTTGAGCCGCAGCTCGAGCCACCCCTCCTCGCCCACGAGCCCGCGCTCGGCGAACCGCGGCGCCTGACGGGTCGAGGTCGCGAAGCGCTTGTTGCCCTTGCCGCCCGAGCCGCCGCCCGCGATCCGCGCGCGCTGCCCGTGTGAGAGCAGCTCCCAGCGGCGAGCGAGCAGGTCTCCTCCCTCCCCCTCCCCACCGACGATCTCCGTGCCAGGCGGCACCCGCAGGATGAGCGTCTCGCCGTCGGCGCCGTGTCGCAGCGCCCCCTCGCCGTGGCCGCCGCGGCCGGCGCGGTAGTGACTGCGCCGGCGAAAGCTCTGCAGGTCGCGCAGGGAGTCGTCGCACAGTACGACCACGTCGCCGCCGCGCCCGCCGTCGCCGCCGTCGGGGCCGCCCTTGGGGACGTGGGCTTCGCGGCGGAAGCTGGCGCAGCCGTCGCCCCCGGCGCCTGCCCCGACATGAATCCTCGCGCGATCGTGGAGCACGCGACCATCGTGACAGCCGCGCGGCCGGGCGCGGGCCCAGGATGGGATATGGGTAGGGGCGAACACCGACACCGTCCAAGCACGAGCACGAGGAGCACCTGACAGCCATGAGCGACGAGAGCAACCGCGGCGCCGGCCGCGTATTCCTGATCACCGGCGCCTCCTCGGGGATCGGTGCCGCGACCGCCCGGCGCGCCCGCGAGGAGGGCTGGCGGCTGGTTCTGGCCGCACGCTCGCAGGAGCGACTGCGAGACCTGGCCGAGGAGCTCGGCGGCTCCGAGCACGCGCTCGCGGTCCGCTGCGACGTGACCGAGTGGGAGGATCAGCAGCGCATGGTCGCGGAGGCGCTGACGGCCTTCGGGCGCATCGACGTGGCCTTTGCCAACGCCGGCTTCGGCGGCCCACGCGGGTTCCTCAAGGACACGCCTGAGCATTGGCGCGAGATGGTCCTGACGAACGTCTACGGCGCCGCTCTGACACTGCGCGCGACGATCCCGGCGCTGACCGAGCAGCGCGGGCACGTGATGCTGACCTCGAGCGTCGCCGGGCGGCGCGTGCTCCCGGGATCGATGTACTCGTGCACCAAGCACGCCGTCACCGCGATGGGCGAGGCGGCCCGGCAGGACCTGGACGGAACGGGGGTGCGCGTCACGCTGATCGAGCCCGGGATGACCGACACGCCGTTCTTCGACGAGCGCCCCTCGAACGCTCTCGCCGATGACGACATCGCAAGGGCGGTCATGTACGCGGCCGGCCAGCCGCCGCACGTCGACGTCAACGAGATCCTCATCCGCCCGACTGCCCAGGCGGGCTAGCCGAGACGCGCCTGCAGCCCGCGCTCAGGCGTGAGCGAGCCTGTGAGAGAAGTACAGGCCCGCCACAGCCGAGGAGTGACCGGCTCGGGGGCGGCGAGCACGGCGACGCCGAGCGCGGCGCGGCCAGCTGCGAGCAGCTGGGCACCTCGCCGGGACGTCATCGGGGGCGCTACTCGCCGCTGTCAGGCAGGATGCTCACGATGCGCCCGCGGCGTCCGTTGCTGAACTGCACGGTGCCGACGGCACGCGCGTAGAGCGTGTCGTCTTTGCCGATCCCGACGCCGGCGCCCGGCTTGAAGCGGGTCCCGCGCTGGCGCACGATGATCTCCCCGCCAGTGACGGCCTCGCCGGCGAATGTCTTGACGCCGAGCCGCTGGGCGTTGGAGTCGCGACCGTTGCGGCTCGATCCGAGCCCCTTCTTATGAGCCATCTGAAGCCTTCTCCTTGACAGCGGTCTGCGCGGCGGCGCTCACGTTGGCCGGCTTCGCGGCCACCGGTTTGGCGGCCGCCGGTTTGGCGGTGCTCGCCTTGGCGGGCGCTTTGGCTTTACCGGCCGTGATCTCGGTCACCTCGATCTGGGTCAGATCCTGCCGGTGGCCGTTCCGGCGCTTGTAGCCGCGCTTGGGCTTGAACTTGAAGACGCGCAGCTTCTCGCCGCGGACGTGCGCGACGACCTTTGCGGTGACCTTCACGTTCTTTAGCCCGGCCTTGTCGAGCACGGTCTCATCGGAGCGGTAGAGGATCGGCTCGAGCGCCACGTTGCCGCCCTCCTCGACGGCCAGGCGCTCGACGAGCAGCCTCTGGCCACGCTCGACGCGGTACTGCTTGCCGCCGGTCTTCACGATCGCGTACATGTCTGTCCAGTTCTCGATTCTCTGACTTGGGGGCGCTGCCGGCCACGTCGTGGCGCGGCGGGCCCTGGGTGCCTATTCCGGCGTAGCCTTGGCCTTGGCAGCCGAACGGCGCCGTCCGCCCCTGCGGCCACGACGCCGAGGCTTGGATTGTA
>DAIRTT010000124.1:0-7831 GCA_036803745.1 Solirubrobacteraceae bacterium
GAGCGCCTGGATCGCACCCAGGAGGTCGGGGGTTCGAGTCCCCCTAGCTCCATCATTGGACCGAAGTGCAGACCTCGGCCCGCAAAATGCGGGTCGGGGCTCGCATTTCTCGCGCCGAGCCGGGCAGCGGCACGCCCCCCCTCAGTGGAGGATCACCTGGAATTCGCCTGTGCACGTCACGCCGCCGCCGAATTCAGTGCCGCCCTTGCCGACGATGGCCGCCCGTGGGCCCGCGGCCGCTTCCGCGGCGGTCGACGTGCCCCTTCCCTTGAACAGCGGCACCCCGCCTCCCGAGATTTCCGCGAGGTCCACCGTGAACGCCAGCAGCCTCTGCACCCCGTCGGTGCACGTGGCCTGGTACTTGCCCGTGAGGGTGGCTCTGCGTGGAGCGGGTTCGTTGGGAGCGGGTTCCACCGTGAGCGTGAATTCTTCCCCGGTGCATGGTCCTTTGCCGCTGTAGGACCGCACAGCCGACGCCACTGCGATTGGGCTCGACGAGGCAGCCAGATGTGCCGTGCTCAGGCGCGCGCGACCGTGGGACACGCGCAGTTTGACGACCTCGCGGCGCGCCACCTGGATCGAATGGCCGTGAGGCGGTTTGATCGTCACGATCACGAGCAGCTGCAGCGTGCGTGCGTGCGGGAATGCACGGCGCAGCGCCTTCGGGGTGAAGTGCACGCGCACGTCCACCCTGCCCGCGCGGGCGTTGCGGATGACGCTGCGTGCGCTCAACGAGTGGGGCAGCTTGAACGGATGGCGCTTGGACAACGTGGACGCGCGGGCCGATGAGGAGCTCGCGCCTGGGGCCGCGCATTGCGCGATCGAGCCTTCGGTGAGCGTGGCGGTGGTGCCGAGCGTGGAGCCGGCGACCGGGTTGCTGACTTCGACTTCGAGGCTCGATAGGACGTACTTGGGGATCGTCGGCGCTTCGACGCTGTTGCCGGGCGCCGCGAACAGGTAGTTGGTCGACGCAACGCTCGGGCCGTGCTGAGCGTCGCCGGGGTAGCTCGCCTTGATTTCCGGCGTGAGGCTTTCGGGGGCCGTGAACTGGATCGAGCAGCTCGCCACACCGACCCCGCCGCTGGTCTGGGCCAGCGTGCACGCGCTTGAGCCGAGGAAGCTCGATCCGGGCGAGCCGGTGAACGTGACTGTGCCCGTCGGGGTGACGCCCTTGCCCGTCGCGTCGCCTACGGTCGCCGTGCACGTGTCGGCAATCTGCGCCACGACGTAGGTGCAGCTCACGGCCGTCGCCGTCGCTTCGAGGCCCGCCGGCGTGCTCGGAGCGGGTTCGCCGAGGAGCGTCGCGGAGATGCTGCCCGTGCTCGAGCGGTTGTCCGTGTAGCCGCCCGACCACGACTTGCCTTCCGGTGTGATCGTCACGTTGCCCGTGGCTTCGTAGCCGTTCGGGCTGCGCGCCGTCAGCGTCATCGAGTTGCCGCTCACGCTGCCGGTGACCGTCGCTCCGGATTCGCTGCCTCGCGAGATCGTGCCGCTCACGTTGCTGGATCCCTGCATCTGGGCGAGGCTGAACACGTAGTGGACGCTCGTGCCGGCGCACTGACCGGTGATGCACGTCCGCGTAACTTCCCACGCACCTGTCACGTTTACGCCTGCCGCGCTAGCGGCGCTCGTCAGGAGCATCAGCAGGACGACGAGCTGACGCGGCGCTCGCGCACGTCGCGCGCCGCGTCAGCTTTCGCGAGGGCGCACGGAGCGGGGTGGTGGCGGGCATGTGGCCTCCGGTATCGAAATGCGACAAGGGCGAGAAGCGTCTGAAGTCTATTTGCAGGTCTCCCGCGAAGGATCGCCTGCGCCGGTCTGTATACGTACCGGACGCGTACATGGACCGTCTGCCGCGAGGGCTCCTTTGGCGCGCGTAGGCTGCCGCGATCGTGGGCTCCTCGGCCGCCAGCCGACCACTCCTCGTCCTCCAGCACTCCGCCTGCGAACCGCCGGGCGTCTACGAGGACGAGCTGATCGAGCGAGGCATCGAGCTCAGGCGTGTGATTGTCGGCGAGGGCGAGCGGCTGCCAGACTGGCGCGGACATGCGGGGCTGCTCGTGATGGGCGGCGCGATGGGCGTCGGCCATGAGAGCGCGCACCCCTGGCTGGTCGAGGAGAAGCGCCTGATCGCCGATGCCGTCCGCTCAGGGCTGCCCTACTGGGGCGTGTGCCTGGGCGCACAGCTGCTCGCCGCGACCCTCGGGGCGGCCGTGCGGCGAGCCGCGACTCCCGAGGTCGGCGTGCTGCCCGTGCAGCGGACGGCAGCCGGAGCCGGGGACCCGGTGTTCGCGGACGCGCCGGAGGTGTTCGAGTCCCTGCAGTGGCACAACGACACGTTCGAGCTCCCTACGGCTGCCGTCCAGCTCGCCCGCTCGGACGTCTGCGAGCAGCAGGCATTCCGCCTCGGGCGCGCCTACGCAGTCCAGTTCCATCTCGAGGTCGACCTCGCGCTTGCCAGGCGCTGGGTCGAGGTGCCCGACTACCTCGCAGAGCTCGAGCAGCACGGCGGCCCCGGTGCGGGCGGGCGCCTGCTCGCGCAGGTCGAGGCTTCTCAGGCGAGCTCGGTCCCGCTCGCCCGCCGGCTGTTCGCGAGCTGGCTAGTGCGCGTCGCCGGCTTCCCGGCCCGCCCAGGCGCCGCGCCGGAGGCCTGAGCTCAGCCCTCGAGCACGACCCGCACGGTCCGCAGCAGCCTGTCGCTCGCGCCGCGGACGCTGCCACCGAGCCCGAGCGTGCCCTGGATGTAGGCGAGCGTCTCGGCCGACAGCCGCTCGCCGGGAAGCACGTTGGGGATGCCCGGCGGGTACGTGGCCAGCGACTCGGCCGCGATGCGACCGACGGCCTGCTCGGCCGGCACGACCTCCTGTGGGCCGAGATAGGCCTCGCGCGGGGTCATCGCCAGCTCGCCCCACGGCGGCGGCGCGGCGAAGCGTGCGCTCTCGCCCTCTGAGTCGAGGCCGACGCGCTCGACAGCCTCGCGAAGCGCGTCGACCAGGCGCGCTGCCTCGCCGAGCCCCCGCTCGCCCATGCCGAAGACCGCCACGAGGACATTCTGCCCGTAGAGCTCGAGGTTGATGTCGCCGATCTCGCGCAGCATCGGCGCGAGCTGATAGCCGCTCGCGGCCACGCCGCGGACGTCGACGGCCAGCCGCAGCGGGTCATACGCGAACACGCCCGAGCGCCCGACCATCCGCTCGTCGAGCACGTCGAGACCCCCGATCGCCTGGATCTGCTCGCGGGTGTGTGCGAGCGCCGTCATCGTGCGGCCGAGCAGCTCGCGGCCGTGGACGGCGGCCTGGCGGCGAGCGGCGTCCAGCGAGGCCGCAAGCAGCGCGTTGGGGCTGGTCGACTCGGTCAGCGTGACCGCCCGGTCGACCGTGTCCTCGCCGATCAGACCGTCCGCTCCGCCACCGAGATGCAGCATCGCCGACTGGGTCAGGCTGCCGACGATCTTGTGGGTGCTCGAGATCACCAGATCGGCTCCCGCGGCGAGCGCATGCTCGGGCAGGTCCTCGTGAAAGGCCATGTGGGCGCCCCACGCCTCATCGGCGATCAGCGGAACGCCGTGGGCGTGGGCGACCTCGGCCAGCCCGCGGATGTCGGCGACGGCACCGAAGTACGTCGGCGAGATGACCCAGGCGCCGACCGCTCCCGGCGTGCGCTCGAGGGCGTCGTCGAGCGTCGCCGGGGTGAGGCAGTGCGCGATGCCGAGCTCCGGGTCGACCTCGGGGGCGACGAACGTCGGACGCATCCCGGACATGACCAACGAGTCGATCGTGCTCGAGTGCGCGTTGCGCTGAACCACGACCTCATCGCCGCGGTGCGCCAAGGCGAGGCCCGCCGCCAGGTTGCCCTGCGAGGCGCCGTTGATCAGAAACCAGGCACGCCGCGCGCCCCACGCCTCGGCCGCGAGGCGCTGCGCCTCATCCCATGGCGTCGGGTCGACGCCCACGTCGATGCCGTGCGTCAGGGCCGGGATGTCCATCATCAGCGCGCGTTCGCCGATCGCCTCGATCAGGCCGGGGTCGGCGCCCTGGCCGCCCTTGTGGCCGGGTACGTGCAGCCGCGCCGGGTTGCGCTCGGCGTAGGCGCACAGTGCGTCGAGATATGGGGTCTGATGCTGATCCTCGTTCATGCTCGGGTCCTCCTCTCAATCTATCCACCCTCGCCCGGAGCCCCGTCGGCGCGAGCCGTCTCACGGTGCGCCGGTCGCGGCTGCCTCGGCCGTGCCGGGACCGACCGCGGCGGGTCGACGTAGCACGCCCGTGTCGCGCGTCAGACGCTGGGCTGGACAATCTCGCGAACGTCCCTGCACCGTCCGGGACTCGCCCGGCGTCAAGGCTCACAACAGCGCAACAGGAATGTCAGCCGTGCGCCAAGTGTGTGCCGTATCTGCAACATCCACGCTCCGTGGGCCGGGCCTGCGCCCGCCGCGGGCTAGCGTCGAGACCGACCCAAAAAGAAAGCGGCCCGGCGGTGCGCCAACACCCCGGGCCCGGCACCGAGTCGCTCGACCCTCGATGCCCGTCGATTGTCGCTCAGCTCGAAGCCTCCCGCGAGCTGGGTCCGGCGGCGGCATCGCCACGACGCGCCTCGGTGGCCGCGATGTCAGGAGGCACGCATGTCTGGAGCACAGCGCACCGATCGCCCGCCACCCTCCCGAGAGCTCGTGCTCACGGCGCTCGCCCGCGCCTGCCTGCACCGGATCGGAGCGGGCCCGGCCGTGCCAGTCGCGGCGGTAGTCGAACACCTGGGCCTGCCGCGACGATCGGCCGCCGCGCGATCGGTGCGGGCCCGCCTCGACGATCTCACCCGCGAGGGGACGGTGGCGATCTCGCGGCGTCGTGGACGCGCGGTGTGGGAGCTGACCGACGCCGGCCGGCTGTCGGTGGCCGAGCAGCGCCACGCCTACACGGCGGCGCTGCCCGAGTCACCGCAGCACCGCGCGTGGCGGCGGGCGAGGATCATGGCGACGCTCGAGCTCCCACGGTTTCGGGCCTCGCTCGCGGCCGATCTCGACGAGGCCGGGCGCCTGCTCGACGCCGGTGAGGCGAGCGGATCTGACGCGTGGTTGGAGCTCGGCGAGCGGCTCGCACGGCGCTGTCGGCTGCTCGGATCGGCGAGCCACTGCCTGTATGAGTGGGCCGAGCCGAGCGACGATCGAGCCGACATCGACGAGCACCTCGGCGCCGCTGAGCTCGAGCTTGGTTCACCCGAGCGTGAGCGCCTTCGCGCGCGCCGCCATGGACGACGCAACGTTTCGCTGTGGCGGGGACGTCTGTAGCCCGCGGCCGGGGCTCAGGGCGCAGCGGCACGAACGGCGGGAGCGCGGCGGTACTCGGCGAACAGCGTCATCGCGTAGGCACCCGCCGGGTGCTCGCGGGCACGGCGCACGAACGCCGCCGTCTCCGGCGCGAGCAGCTCGGGTTGAGGCAGCGGCACGCCGTAGATGGGCGGCACGACGACCGCGGCCGCCAGCGCGGCGAACGTGAGGTCGGCGGCGCCGAAGTGATCGCCGCACAGGTGTGGCCGACCGTGGGCGAGTCGGTCCCCTACAAAGTCCAGCTCGCGCATGACGGTCGCTTCGTCCTCGACGTCCACACCCGGTGTGATGGCGAGCGCGCGGCCGATGAAACGAACGGCGAAGGGCCAGCCCCAGCGCAGGGCGCGGTCCTCCCACGGGGGAACGCCCTGGTTGTTGAAGCTCAACAGCAGCTCGCGCTGGGTGAGCATGTGGACGTACATCAGCCGCCTGGCGGCCGGACCGAGGCGCTCGTCGAGGCGCGCGCAGAGCTCCTGCACTTCCGCTCGCGTGCCCGCCTCGACGGGCAGTAGACGATCCTCGGGCGCGGTGCGCCCGTCGACCCATTCGATGATCTCGGCGGACTCACCGATCGCTCCCTGTGGAGTGACGAGCACCGGCACCGTCATCCCCCCGCCGGCGCGGCGGGCGGCGAGCCGATGGATGCCCTGGACATGGCGCTCCTCGTGGTACTCGATTCCCGCGCGCTCAAGTGCCCATCGTGCCTTCTCGCAGTAGTGACTGATCGGGATCGTCACGAGGCGCAGCACGCAGAGCAGTATGGACCCTTTGGTAGGGTCGGCGTGAGGTGGCTCACTGAGCTTCGGCATGCACAGATCAGACGGCCGACACGGGCTTCACCGGCGCCCCGTGGCAGTGCCGGCTCCGGCTCACCACTTCGAGGAGTGGCAGATCGAGCTCTACGGGCGCCGCGTGATCTACCGCGTCGCCGGCAGCGGTCCGCCGGTCGTCCTGATCCACGGCATGCTCAACGATATGCACGGCCAGCGCGTCAGCGCGACCGATCGGCTGAATCTGCTGGAGGCGATCCCGACGCTGATCGTGTGGGGCGAGCGCGACCGAACGATCCCGATCGAGCACGGCCGGCTCGCGCACGCGGCGATCCCGGGAAGCCGCTTCGAGACGCTGCCGAGCGCGGCCCACTTCCCCCACCTCGAAGACCCCGAGGGTCTGGCGCGGATGCTCAGCGAGTTCCTGCGCACGACCCGTCCGGGCGCGATCGACGATGCCGACTGGGGCGCGATCGTCGCTCGTCGCTCGCCCCGCTCGCGGCGCCTGGGCGACGTCGCCTAGGTGCCGGCCCGCCACGCGGGCGGGTAGGGCAGCGGCCTGAGCGTGGCCTCGAGCCGGTCGCGCATCGGCTCGAACGGCGGTGGCAGCGACAGCCGCTCGCCGAGGTGCTCGACGTCCTCGTCGACCGCGAATCCGGGGCCGATGCTCGCGAGCTCGAACAGCACTCCGCTCGGCTCGAGGAAGTACACCGATTTGAAGTAGAAGCGTTCGATCAGAGGCGTCGGGCGCGCGCCCGCGTCACTCACGCGCGAACGCCACACCTCGAGGTCGTCCATACGGGCGGCGAACGCGACGTGGTGGACCGTGCCCGCGCCCTGTCTGCGGTTGATCTCGGGCGGCGCCGGGTCATACGCGTAGAAGCTCCCGCGGCGATCGCCGCGCACCTCCCAGTGCTCGCTCTCCCCGCGCTCGAAGCCGAGCGCCTCGCCCAGCAGTCGCTCGCTGCGCACCGGCGCGCTGCTGTACGCCCGCACGCCGGCGAACCCCTGGAGGGCGTGCTCTGCCGGGATCTCAGGCGAACGCGCGGTCAGCGGCTCGTCCTCCACCGCGTCGAGGATCAGCTCGTGACCGAGCCCCTCGGGGTCGGCGAACAGGAGGCTCGCGCCGACCATCTCGGCGTCGACGTCGCGCTCGGCGAGCCGTGTCCGCCAGAAGTCGAGCGCCTCGGGCGAACCTATCCGCCAGACGATCCGGTGGACCATGCCCGCGCCGGCGATCCCCCGGGCGGCGCCGGGGTACTCGAAGAACGTCAGGTCCATCCCCGGCGAGCCGTCCTCGTCGCCGTAGAACAGGTGGTAGACGTTGGGTTCGTCCTGGTTGACGGTCTTCTTGACCATCCGTAGGCCGAGCACGCCCGTGTAGAACTCGACGTTCCCCGGCGCGTCACCGGTGATCGCACTGATGTGGTGGATGCCCTCGAGCTTCATCGCCGGAGGAACTCTAGTGACGGGCCGCTCACCTTCCGGCCGCGCCTGGGCCATGGCATGATCGGCGCGTGCAGGACGGCTCGCTCATCCCTCTGTTCGGGCGTGCCCGGCGCGACCCCTCGCTCGCCGTCCTCGAGGGCCTGCACCCGCTCAAGCACGCGCTGCGCTTTGGATGTCGCCCGGAGATGATCCTCACACCGGACCTGGCCGAGCTCGACCGGCTCGCCGCGCTGCTCGCTCCGGACCTGCGCGAGCAGCTCGCGACGGGCGCCCGCGAGATCGACGCCGG
>DAIRTT010000125.1:0-7809 GCA_036803745.1 Solirubrobacteraceae bacterium
GCTGATCCGAGGCGGCGTGGCCGCCCCGAGCAGCAGGCGCGGCGTGGCGCGGGTGGTCGTCGAGCTGTGCATGTGAGCGTCTACTTCGACGGCGCGTGCGCCGTACCTGCGGGGCACAGGGGCGCCCGCGGCTCTCTCCCGAGCGCCCCGGCACCTCCCCGGTCGCGGCTCAGCGCCGCCGCGGACGCGAGTACGGCCGGCGCGCGCGGTCTGAGACGACGAGGAGCAGCGCGACGAGCACGAAGTTCATGACAATCGACGAGCCGCCGTAGGCGACGAACGGCAGCGTCACCCCCGTCAGCGGTATCACGCGCGTGACGCCGCCCACGATCACGAAGACCTGGATCGCGACGATGAACGAGAGGCCCGTCGCGAGCAGCTTGGAGAACGAGTCGCGCGCCAGCACCGCCGTCTTGAGGCCGCGCGCGACGAGCAGCAGGTAGACGAGCAGCAGGGCCGTCGCGCCGACGAGCCCGAGCTCGTTGACGATGACCGCGTAGATCATGTCGCTTTCCGGCACCGGCAGGATCGACGGGCCGTGGTGGGCGGCGCGCAGCAGCGACTGGTCGAAGCCGGTGCCGAGCAGCCCGCCGTCGGCCTGCGCGAACAGGGACTGCGCGAGCTGGTAGCTGCCGCCGAAGGACTTGAAGTAGAGGGTGCGGTCGAAGGGGTGTTCCCAGGCGAGCACGCGCGCATGGACGTGGCTGACGTGCCCGGCCAGGAACCATGCCCCGAGCGCGAACAGGATGAGGCCGATGAGGGGGAACGAGAGCCGTCCCGTGGCGACGTAGAGGAGCGCCAGGAAGGCGCCGTAGAACATCAGTGAGGTGCCGAGCTCGCGGGTGAGCAGCAGCGTCGCCATCGAGGCGCCCCACACGATCAGCATCGGGCCGAACTGCTTCATCGGCGGGATCGTCACGCCGAGCACCCGCCGGCCGGCCGTGACGAGGATCTGGCGGTTGTCGCGGAGGTAGCTGGCGAGGAAGATCACGATCGCGATCTTGGCGAGCTCCGCCGGCTGGAAGGAGACTTTGCCGACGTGGATGTCGAGGTAGGCGCCGTTGACCTGACCGCCGATGCCCGGCAGACGCGGCAGCACCGTGATGCCGATCCCGACGGCGGCGATCGTGTAGCGGTAGCGCTCGAGTACGCCGACGCCGCCCTCGCGCAGCACGAGGATCGTCGCCGCGAACAGGATCAGGCCGAGGACCATCCACTGGGCCTGCTGGCGCGCCAGCACGGGGTCGATCCGGTAGACCATCACGATCCCGAAGCTCGACAGGACGGCGGTCAGCGGGAAGATGTAGGGGTCGGCGTGCGGGAGCGCGTAGCGGATCACGACGTGGGCGGCGAGGCACAGGGCCAGGAACAGGGCGCCATAGGCGAGCGAGACGCTCGAGGCGTGGTTGAGCGTCAGGTTGGTCGACGCCCGCGACGTGTCGTTCTGGGACTGGATGAAGATCGCCGTGAAGCCGCCCGTGACGAGCAGCGCCGAGGGCACCAGGCCGAGAAGCTCGCGATTTCGTGAGCTGAGCACGGCATCGAGCGTACCCGCAGATCCGGCGCGTGGCCTCCGATACGACCGCTAACCTTCTTTGCGAACGCGCCGTCGGGGGGTGGTGTGTGCCTGTCTACCGCCATATGAGCGACTTCGCGCCGATAGCCCATGCCTGACGAGCGCCCGCCCCTGCTCTGGTGGAGCATGTGGAAGCGATTCCTGATCGCGGGCTCGCTGATCGTCGTCCTCAGCGGCGCCGCGACGGCGGTCGTCGCGCTCAACACGGCCAGCAGCCTGGCGCATGACATCTTCTCCAAGCTCAACCAGGTCAAGGCCCCCAAGGGCCTCGTGACGCACGAATACAACGGCGGACCCGAGACCTATCTGGTCCTCGGCTCCGACCGCCGCGCCGCCTCCAAGGACTCGCTCGACCGCACCGACCCGCCCCACAGCGACACGATCCTGCTGGTCCGCTTCGACCCCGAACAGGGCCAGACCTCGGTGCTCTCGATCCCCCGCGACCTGCTCGTGAACATCAAAAGCGACAAGGGCCAGTACTACCCGCAGCAGAAGATCAACGCCGCCTACACCTATGGCGCGATGCTCGGAGGGACGCGAGGCTCGATGGTGCTGGCGGCCGAGACGATCGAGAGAGAAGTCTTCCCCGGCCTGAAGCTCAACGGCATCGTCGACGTCAACTTCGGCGGCTTCATCAAGGTCGTCGACGCGCTCGGCTGCGTGTACATCAACGTGGACCACCGCTATCTGCACGTGCAGGGCGAAGAAGCCGAAAACTACTCGGAAATCAACCTCCAGCCGGGCTACCAGAAGCTCTGTTACAACAACGCGCTCAGCTACGTCCGCTACCGCCACCACGACTCAGACTTCGTCCGCGTGGCGCGCCAGCAGGACTTCCTGCGCAACCTGCGCGAGCAGATCTCGCCCGAAAACGTGATCGGGCAGCTCGACTCGGTCGCCAAGGCCGTCGGCCGGGCGATCGTGACGGCAGGCTTCAGCTCCTCGGCCGGCCAGCTGCTGGAGCTGGCAAAGCTCGTCGGCTTCTCCCAGTCAAAGCCGCTGCGCCAGGTCAAGTTCCGGGTCGCCAACGGCAACTTGATGATCGCCGGCGGCTCGTATGTGACGAGCACCCCGGAACTCGAGGCGGCCACCCTCAACGACTTTCTCTACGGCCAGCAGCACGTGACCCCGCCGCCGCCGAGCCGCCCCGCGCCCAAGCCCGGCAAGGGCCACGCCCACGGCCACTCCTCCAGCGGGCCCACGATCGCCTCGCTGGGCCTCACCCACTCCTCCAGCACCGGCCAGGACGAACTCGTCAAAGCGGCGGTCAGCGTCCCCTTCCGCGTCCTCTACCCGTCGCTGCAGACGGGCGTCGCGACCCAGCAGCCGGTCCGCGCCTACGTGCTGCGCGACAGCGCCAACCACCTCCGCCACGCCTATGTGGTGCCCTTCCAGCAAAACGGCCTGGGCGGCTACTACGACTTCCAGGGCACTGACTGGCTCAACCCGCCGCTCGTCGCGCACCCGAGCGAAACCCGCAAGATCGGCTCGGTCGCCTACCGCATCTTCGCCGACGGCAGCCACATCCACACGGTCGCGTGGCGCCAGGGCAACGTCCTGTACTGGGTCACCAACACGCTACTCGAGGATCTGAGCAACGAGCAGATGCTGGCGATCGCCCGCTCGGCCCTGCCACTGCACTAATCGGTGGCGCGACCTGAGTCGAGCGCGGCGTTGACGAGCGCGTCGGCGTCGGCGTTCTCGTCACGGGGAACGGTCCTGATCGACCACCGCTCGAAGCCGCGGAGGGCCTCAATCGCCTCGAGGTAGAGCGGGCGCATGGCCTCGTGCTTGACCTTGTAGATGCCGCCGACCTGCTTGGCGATCAGCTCGGAGTCCCCCACGACCTCGACCTCCGTGGCGCCCAGCTCCGCCGCGCGGGCGAGCCCGAGCAGCAGGGCCCGGTACTCGGCGACGTTGTTGGTGGCGCGGCCGAGCAGCTGCGAGTGTTCGCCGAGGACGGCGCCGTCGGGCGCGCTGATGACGCATGCGCCAGCGGCGGGACCCGGGTTGCCGCGGGCGCCGCCGTCGACGTGGACGATGACCTTCATCGCGGCCGGATCATGCAGGAGAAGGCGCGGCGGTGCGTTCTAGGCGCGACCGCTGGCGAGCGGCAGCATGTCTCCGGGCACGCGTGCCCGGCGCCTGTCACGCACGATCCGCCGCTGCGACTCGGGCGCAGCCGAGTGGCCGTGACGGGCGCGGCGGTCGAACTCACGCCGGTCGACGATGACCGTGACGTTCTCGTCGCCCTTGTAGTGCTCGACGAGTTTCGGGTAGAGCTCATCGGCGAGCGGCTTGGGTACGACGCAGTAGATCATCCTGCGATCGATTCTACTCCCCGCCCGCCAATAAGCAAGGGATGCGAGACAGCCCGTCAGGCGACGGTCAACGCGATCGCGCCGGACTCGCCGGCGTGCGCGTTGGCCTCGCGCTCCTCGGGTGCGAGCTCGGAGAGCTCGGTCCCCTGCGTGAGCGCCCGGGCCTCGGCGAGCGCCTCGCTGAGGTCGACCTCGTAGCGGTACCAGCACAGCTCCCACGCGACCACGATCCGCACGACGCTCTCGAGGTGTTCGGCTGAGCGGACGTTGACGACGGGCACGCCGAGCGAGCGCGCGACGCCGGCGACGCGGCGGGGGTACTCGCTCGCGTTGAAGACCTCGACAGCGAGGTCGAGGTAGGACGCGGGTGCTTGGACCGCCTCCTCGGCGTAGCCGTTCTCGTCGGCATCGATGCCCGGCACGCTCGCGGCCACCGGGCGCGCACGGGCCGGCGGGGCGCCGTCGGCGTCGTAGCCGTCGAGGAAGTCATAGGAGGGCGCGGGGCGCCCGTCGGCGGGGCTCTCGCCGTCAGACTCGGGGGCACCGGGTGGACGACCGACCTGGCGGAGGCGCTCGAAGAAGCTGCGTCCCCGCCGCGGGCGCATCGGCGGGAGGCTGACCGACTGGCTGTCGCGCTCGCGCATCCAGCCCTCGTGGGCGGCGCGCGGAGCGCACAGCTCGCAGACCGTCCGGCGGCGGCCGGCCGCCAGGAAGATGTCGTGGTGCTCGCCGCGCAGCAGGCGCCGCTCACACACGTCGCAGGCGACGTCGGGCTGGGATGTGACGATCGTGCGCGTTGTCATCAGGCCTATGAGGGTAGCCGGACGCAGACGCGGGCGCGGCCCGGGCGGCTCAGGCGTGGGCCGTCGCCTGCTCGGTGCCGGTGCTGTCGAGGAGCTTGCGGGCGAGGTGGTCGGGCACCTCCTCATAGCGCAGGAACTCGAGTGTGTAGTCGCCCTGTCCGGCCGTGATCGAGCGCAGATCGGGGGCGTAGGTGAGCATCTCGGACATCGGCACCTCGGCGTGAATCTCGGTCATGGCGCCGGTCGGCTCCATCCCCTGCGGGCGCCCGCGCCGGCCGTTGAGATCCCCGATCACGTCGCCGACGTGGGCCTCGGGCACCGACAGGGTGACGAGCATGACCGGCTCCAGGAGCACGGGGTCGGCCAGCTCGAGCGCCTTGCGCATCGCCTGCATGCCGGCGAGCTTGAAGGCGATCTCGGAGGAGTCGACCGAATGGTGGGCGCCGTCGCGCAGGCGAACGCGGACGCCCTGGACCGGGTAGCCGGCGAGCACGCCCGCGCTCATCGCCTCGCGCACGCCCTTCTCGACCGCCGGGATGAACGAACTGGGGATCACGCCGCCCTTGATCTCGTTGAGGAACTGGAAGCCGTCGGCGCTCGGCGAGTCGCGCAGCGGCTCGATCTCGATCCGGCAATCCCCGAACTGGCCGCGCCCGCCCGACTGCTTCTTGTGGCGGCCGTGGGCGGCGGACGGGCGGCGGATCGTCTCGCGGTAGGGCACCCGGGGCGGCTGGAGCGAGACCTCGACGCCGAAGCGCTCGCGCAGACGGTCGACGATCACCTCGACGTGGACCTGGGAGAGGCCGGCGATGATCTGCTCGCCGGTCTGCGGGTCGCGGTGCAGATCGATCGTCGGGTCCTCCTCCTGGAGGCGGCGCAGCGAAGCGAGGACCTTCTCCTCATCGCCCCTGCTGCGGGGCTCGACCGCGAAGGCCATCACGGGCGCGGGCAGCGCCAGGCGCGGCATCTCGATCGGCTCGTCGCGCGAGGCCAGCCAGTCGCCGGCGCGGGTCTCCTTGAGCTTGGCGACCGCGCCGATGTCGCCCGGCCCGAACTCCTGCACGTGCTCGATCTCCTTGCCGGCGAACACGAGTAGCTGGCCGATCCGCTCGCGGTGATGGGAGTGCGTGTTGAGGACGTGGCTGTCGGCGTGAAGGCAGCCCTGGTAGATCCGCATCAGGTTGATGCGCCCCGCGAACGGGTCGGCGCGGGTCTTGAACACGTAGGCGAACAGCTCGCGGTCCTCGACCGCCTCGAGCTCGATCTCCCCGACCTGCAGGGCGCCGTGCTTGACCGGGGAGGGCAGGTCCTCGACGATCGCGTCGAGCAGGCGGGCGGTGCCGAGGTTGCGCGTGGCGCAGCCGCACACGACGGGGAAGATCTTGCCGTGGTTGGTCCCCTCCTTGAGCGCGTCGACGATCTCCTGGTGGGAGATCTCGCCGTCGTCGAGGTAACGCTCCATCAGCGTGTCGGAGACTTCGCACACCTCGTCCATCAGCTTCTCGCGGTGCTCCTCGGCGCGCTCGAGCCACTCCTGCGGGATCGGCACCTCGCTCCAGCCGCCCCGCTCGGGCGAGTCCTGGCGAAGGGCCTTCATATCCACGAGGTCGATCACGCCCTCCAGACCATGCTCGGAGCCCATCGGGATCTCGGTCGCGACGACGTGGGCTCCGAAGGCCGCCTTGAGCTGCTCGAGCGTGCGGAAGAAGTCGGCGCGCTCTCGGTCGAGCATGTTCACGAACAGCATCCGTGCGATGTCCAGCTCGGCGGCACGGGCCCACAGGCGGGCGGTCGAGACCTCGACGCCCATCACGGCGTTGACGACGAAGACGGCCGACTCGCACACGCGCAGCGCGCCGAGCGCATCGGCCACGAAGCTCGGCTCGCCGGGAGCGTCGAGAAGATTGATCTTGCGCCCGCGCCAACCGAACGAGCTGAGCGTCATCGAGATCGACATCTGCCGTGCCTGCTCGTCGGGGTCGGAGTCCGACACGGTGCTCCCGGCCGGGACCGACCCGAGCCTGTTGGTCGCGCCGGCCTCGAACAGCAGCGACTCGTGAAGCGAGGTCTTACCGGCCCCGCGATGGCCGACCAGGACGACGTTGCGGATCCGGTCCGCGGGCGGGCGATTTCCATTCTCACGCATGGCTGCCTCCCTTTCTGGCTGTCGGGCAACCATACCGCCGTGCTGCTGAGCACGCCAGGGGTGCCGCGAAGGCGCTCGGCGGATGTTGGCGGCGAGCACCGTTGCGAAGCCAATAGTCATCGACCTCGACGGCGAAGGCCACGTCGTCGGCTTCGAGTTCCTCGACGCATCAGAGATGCTCCCGGCGAGGCTGCTCGACGAGTTCCGGTAGGTCTGCTGAGCTCGTTCGGCGGGCGCATGCGCCCGCCGCTCCTCGGCGCATGCGCCGAGGAGACGGTCGTGCATGCACGACCGTCTCCATGACACGACGGCCTGGCGGAGATGAATCACGCTTCTGACGTTCGTTGACCAAGCGAGCCAAGGACGCAGGGAGGGTGGCCTGCTGCGCAGGCGAGCGACCGAGGACGCCGACCGATCGAAGATCGGCCAGCGCCGCGTCAACGGGCGTCAGGACTCGAAGGACTCCTCCTGCATGCGCGAGCGCAGGCGCAGGACGGCCTTGGTGTGCATCTGCGAGACGCGCGACTCGGTCACGCCGAGCACCTCGCCGATCTCGCGGAGGGTCAGGTTCTCGTAGTAGTAGAGGGCGATCACGAGCTTCTCGCGCTCGGGCAGCTTGGCGATCGAGTCGGCGATCCGGTCCTTGAGGTCACCCAGGTCGAGTGCCTTGGCGGGGTCGGGCGCGCCGGGGTCCTCGATCGTGTCCATCAGCGACACCTGATCGCCGCTGGAGTCAGACACGCTCCACAGCTCGTCGAGGGCGACGATCGATGAGTGCGAGATGGCCAGCAGCGACTCGTTGAGTTCCTCGACCGTGATGCCCATCTCGGCCGCGATCTCGGCGTCGGTCGGAGCCCGCTGGAGGATGTGCTCGAGCTTGGCGTTCGCGCGCTCGACCTCGCGCGCGCGGGCGCGCACGCTGCGCGGGACCCAGTCGAGGGAGCGGAGCTCGTCGATGATCGC
>DAIRTT010000126.1:0-7734 GCA_036803745.1 Solirubrobacteraceae bacterium
TCGACCGCGGCGAGCTGAGCGTCGCCAAGGGCGTGCGCATTGCCCTCCACGACCAGCGCCCGCCGCGCGAGCGGAGCGTCGCCCTGCGCGAGTACCTGCTCTCGGGCTGCGCCGAGGAGCTGCTGATCGAGCGCGACCTCGCCGATCTCGAGGCCAAGATGGCGGCGGGCGCCGACGACGACGCAACGCTCACGCGCTACGCGGCGGCCCAGGGGCGACTGGAGGCGCGCGGAGGCTACCTGTGGCGCAACCGAGCGACCGCCATGGCGCACGGTCTCGGCTTCCGCGACGGCGACCTCGATCGTCCGCTCGACACCTTCTCGGGGGGACAGCTCACGCGCGCTTCGCTCGCCCGGGCGCTTGCGACGGGCGCCGACGTCCTGCTGCTCGACGAGCCGACCAACCATCTCGACATCGAGTCGCTCGAGTGGCTCGAGCAGACCCTCGTCGACCTCGATGCGGCCGTCGTGCTGGTGGCCCACGATCGCTGGTTCCTCGAGGCGGTCGGCACGGCGGTGCTCGAGTTGGACGGGAGTCGACCCGCCCGCTCGCGCTTCTTCAACGGCACCTGGCACCAATGGCGCCGCGAGCAGGCGGCACGCGAGATGGCACTTGGCCGCGCGATCGACAAGCAGCGCGCCGAGATGGAGCGGATGGAACGCTTCATCGAGCGCTTCCGCTACAAGGCGACCAAGGCGCGCCAGGCTCAATCCCGGGTCAAGAAACTGGCCAAGATGGAGAAGATCGAGCGTGACCCGAGCGACGCCAAGGGCCTGGAGTTCGCCTTCTCCTCGCCCGAGCGCTCGGGCCGGGTCATCTTCGAGTTGCTCGACGGGCGCGTCGAGATCGGCGAGCCGCCGGTGGCGCTGCTCGATCACGCCGAGCTGTGGCTCGAACGCGGCGAGCACGTCTCGCTGGTCGGCCCGAACGGGACGGGCAAGACGACGCTGATCGAGACGCTCGCCGGCCGCCGCGAGCTCGCCGGCGGCAAGCTCAGCATCGGGCACAACGTCCAGGTGGGCTACCTCTCCCAGCACGCCGACGAGCTCGGTGCCGGCGGCGATGCCAATCAGAGCGTGCTCGACGCGACCCAGCGTGCAACCAGGCTGAGCCCCGGCAAGGCGCGCTCGCTGCTGGGGCGGTTCCTGTTCTCCGGCGAGGATGCCGAGAAGCCCCTGAGCGGACTCTCGGGCGGCGAGCGCAGGCGCCTGTCGCTGGCGGTGCTCGTGCACTCGAGTGCCAACGTCCTGATCCTCGACGAGCCGACCAACCATCTCGACATCGAGAGCCGCGAGGCGCTCGAGGACGCGCTGCGGGGCTTCACGGGCGCGCTGCTGCTCGTCTCCCACGACCGGGCGCTGCTCGACGCTGTCGGCTCACGGACGGTGGCGGTCGAGGAGGGCTCGCTGCACAGCTACGTGGGCGGCTGGCCGGAGTACGTGCGCGTGCGCGACGAGCACCGGGCGGCGAGCGGTGGGCGTCCGGGGCAGATCGCCTCACCGAGCACCCCCGCCGCGGCGGGCGCGACGAACGGCTCGGCCATGGCCGGGGCGAACGGGTCGAGCAACGGCGACCCCGCGACGGCGAAGGTCAAGGCCAAGCCCAAGGGCCCATCCAAGAACCGCCTGAGCGACCAGCAGAAGGCCGAGGGCGCGGTCGAGGCGGCCGAGGCGGCGCTGAGCGAGCTCGAGCAGGAGCTCGCCGATCCGGCGGCCTGGGCGACGCGCTACGAGGCCGCGAAGTCCGAGGCGCGGCACACCGCCGCCAAGCGGGCGGTCGAGGACGCATACGCCCGGCTCGGCGTGCTGATCGACTGACCTACACTTCCGCCCATGGAGCTCCGCACCATGCGCAACGTGGCGATCGTGGTGGCGATCGCTGCGGCCGTGTACTTCATCCCGGGCGGCGGTCGTGCGGCCGGCACCTTCGAAGCCATCCTGATCGCCGGCTTCGGCGTCGCTGCGGGCTACCTCGGCCTGCGCATGCACCGCGAATACCGGGTCGCGATCCATAGCCTCGGAGACCGCCACCGCGCGCTCCTCTACGGCGGCGCGGCGGTCGCGGCGTTCGCGTGGGTGGCACGCAAGCACATGTGGGAGACCGGCGTCGGCGAGCTCGTCTGGTTCCTGCTCGTTGCGGGCGTCCTGTACGCGGCCATGGAGCTCTACCGCCACTCGCGCGCCTACTGACCCACGCGCGGCAGGCGCGGGGTGTCGCCGCCTATCCTCGCAGTGGATGTCGGCCACCACCGAAGCACCCGCGGACGGGGGCGATGCGCGTCTGAGCATCGCCGAGCAACGCCGTGCTCTGCCCGACCAGCCGGGCGTCTACCTGTTTCGCGACGCCCGTGGCCAGGTCGTCTACGTGGGCAAGGCCAAGTCGGTCCGCAAGCGGGTCAACTCGCATTTCTCCAAGGCGAACGTCCCCAGCAGCCCCGGCCACGCCGACATGGTCGAGGCGGTCGAGCACATCGAGTGCGTGGTCGTGGCCTCCGAGGCCGATGCGCTGCTGGCCGAGCAGAGCTTCATCAAGCAGTACCGCCCGCGCTTCAACATCCGTCTGCGCGACGACAAGTCCTATCCATTCATCGCGATCTCACTCGACGAGGACTACCCGCGGGTGTACTTCACCCGCGAGCGCCACCGCTCGGCGCGGGCCTACTTCGGTCCGTACTCGAACGCCAAGCGGGTGCGCGCGACATTGGAGGTGCTGGCGAAGGTGTTCATGTTCCGCTCCTGCACGGGGCCCGAGCCGGGACGTCGCAGTGGCAGCCCGTGCCTGGACTACTACATCAAGCGCTGCGAGGCGCCCTGCGTGGGCTACGTCTCAAAGGAGGACTACCGCCGCAGCATCGACGGCGTGATCGACTTCCTCTCGGGCCGCTTCTCGGCGATCGAGCGCGACCTCGAGGAGCGGATGCGCGCGGCGGCGGCGGAGGAGGAGTTCGAGCAGGCGACGCTCGAGCGCAACCGGCTGCAGGCGGTGCGCTCGCTGCTCGAGCGCCGGCGCGTGACGGCCGAGTCGGTGGGGACCTTCGACGCGATCGCGGTGGCGCTCGACGGGCGCGACGCCAACGCCCAAGTCCTTCAGGTCCGCGACGGCGTCCTGTCGGACCGCCAGTCCTTCTACCTGTCCAACGAGACCGAGCGAGATGCGGCCGAGGTGGCCGAGGAGTTCATGCTCCAGTACTACGGCGGGCAGACCGCGATCCCGGCGCTGCTGGTGACCGAGGGCGAGGTCGGCGAGCGCGCGGTGCTGGCCGACGCGCTCTCCCAGCGCCGCGGCGGCCCGGTGGAGATTCGGGCGGCCGAGCGGGGCGAGAAGCGCCGCATCCTGGAGTTGGCCGAACGCAACGCTCGCCTGGCGCTCGACCAGGAGCGCCTGCGCAGCGAGCGTCGCCGTCAGGGGCGTGTAGACGCACTCGACGGGCTCCAGCGGGCGCTGGGGCTCGACGTGCCGCCGATCCGGGTCGAGTGCTTCGACATCTCCAACCTCGGCGGAACCCACACGGTCGCCTCGATGGTCGTCTTCGAGGGCGGCGCGCCCAAGAAGTCCGACTACAGGCGCTTCAAGATCCGCACCGTCGAGGGCTCCTCCGACGATTACGCCGCGATGGCCGAGGTGCTCTCTCGCCGCTTCGCCCAATGGGAACGCCAGGCCGACATCTCGCCCCACGACCCCGCGTATGACTCGAGCTTCGCGGCGCTGCCGAACGTGGTGGTGATCGACGGCGGCAAGGGCCAGCTGGCGGCCGGGATGGAGCCGCTGCGAGGCTTCCGCGAACGGGGCGTGGCGGTCGTGTCACTGGCCAAGCGGATCGAGGAGATCTTCTTCCCCGGGCGCGCTGCACCGCTCGTGCTCGACCACTCCACACCTGAGCTCCAGCTGCTCCAGCGCGTCCGCGACGAGGCGCACCGCTTCGCCATCACCCACCACCGCACGCGCCGCGACAGGGCGATGACCAGCTCGCTGCTCGACGAGCTTCCCGGCATCGGGCCCGCCCGCAAGCGGGCGCTGCTCGCGCACTTCGGCTCGCCCGACGCGATGGTGGCGGCCTCGCGCGAGGAATTGCAGGTCGTTCCGGGGCTGCCGGCCAAGGTGGGTCGCGAGCTCTACGGCCATCTGCACCGCGCGGGCTAGCCGTCCGCAGCCGTCCGTCCAACAAGTTCACCGCGCGTCCGCCGCAGTCGCCACAATGCAGTGGATGGCCGTCATCAGGCCCCTGCGTCCATTGCGCGCAGCCAACGAGCGGAGAGCGACCGGCAAGTCCGCCAAGCCGGTCATCGAGTCACGTCTCGAGGACCTCGTGGTGATCACCGGCTTCTCGGGCGCCGGCAAGTCGACGGCGATGAACGTGTTCGAGGACGCCGGCTACTTCTGCGTCGACAACCTGCCGCCGGAGATGATCCGCTCGCTGGTCGAGCTGTTCGTCCACAAGGGCTCGAAGGTCGAACGCGCGGCGGTCGTCTCGGATGTTCGCGGGGGCGTCTACTTCGAGGCGCTGAGAGCCGTGGTCGATGACCTGGACGCGCTCGGCCTGACCCACCACGTGCTGTTCCTCGAGGCCGCCGAGCAGACCCTCGTGACGCGCTACAAGGAGACGCGTAGGCGTCATCCCCTGGCTCCCGAGGGCAGCGTGGCCGCGGGAGTGGCGGCCGAGCGCGCCCTGCTCGAGCCCCTGCGCGGGCGGGCGGACCTCGTGATCGACACGACCGGCATGTCGGCTGGGACCCTGCGCGAGCGGATCGGCGAGGAGTTCCTGCCGCGCAACAGCGCGAGCCACCTGTCGGTGACGTTCATGAGCTTCGGCTTCAAGCACGGACCCCCGCGCGAGGAGGACCTGGCGATCGACGTCCGCTTCCTGGCCAACCCCCACTACGAGCCTCACCTACGTGAACTCACTGGCCTGGACACGCGGGTCGTCGAGTACATCGCCCGCGACGGGCGACTCGAGGAGCTCTACGTCCGCCTGCACTCGCTGCTGGACTTCCTGCTGCCGCAGTACGTCGCCGAGGGCAAGGCCCACCTGGTGATCGCGATCGGATGTACGGGCGGGCGCCATCGTTCGGTGGCGATCGCCGAGCACCTGGCCGCTCGCTACGGCGATCGCGACGATCTCGAGGTGGCGGTGGCCCACCGCGACATCGAAAAAGCACCGCGCGCCACCTGAGCCGCACCTCGGCGCACGGTATCGAGGATCTCGACGCCGGTAAAACCCTGAGGGGGTGCCGTAGATAGACACATGGCTCACTCGCGGGCCCGCTGATAGCCTCCTGCGGCCCGCCGGCCATCGAGCAGCAGCTCGAGCGGTCCGGCATCTCGTTCACTTTCGCCTCAGGAGGCAATGAATGCCCGTACGCGTGGGGATCAACGGATTCGGTCGGATCGGCCGGAACGTGTTCCGCGCCGCCAAGGCCAGGGCGGACACCCTCGGCCAGGACATCGAGTGGGTCGCAGTCAACGACCTCACCGACTCCGCGACGCTGGCGCATCTGCTCAAGTACGACTCGATCCTCGGTCCGTATCCCGGCACCGTGGAGGTCGGAGACTCGGCCCTGCATGTCGACGGCGCCGAGCTCAAGGTGCTGGCTGAGCGCGACCCCGCCGCACTGCCCTGGGGCGAGATGGGCGTCGACGTGGTGATCGAGTCGACAGGCCTGTTCACCGACCGCGACAGCGCCGCCAAGCATCTGGCGCAGGGCGCCAAGAAGGTCATCATCTCGGCGCCGGCGACGAACCCGGACGCGACGGTGGTGCTCGGCGTGAACTTCGACGAGGTCTATGACCGCGAGGCACACGACGTGATCTCAAACGCGTCGTGCACGACCAACTGCCTGGCGCCGGTCGTCAAGGTCATCAACGACACGGTCGGCATAAGGCACGGCCTGATGACGACGATCCATGCCTACACGGCCGATCAGCGCCTCCAGGATCTGCCCCACAAAGACCTGCGGCGGGCACGCGCGGCAGCGATCAACCTGATTCCTGCATCGACCGGCGCGGCGAAGGCGATCGGCCTGGTGATCCCGGAGCTGCAGGGCAAGCTGCACGGCTTCGCGGTGCGCGCGCCGGTGCCGACCGGGTCGGTCGTCGACCTGACCGTGGAGTGCCCGCGCGAGACCTCGATTGAGGAGATCAACGGCGCGCTGAAGGCGGCCGCCGAGAGCGGCCCTCTGGCGGGCATCATGCAGTACACCGAGGACCCGATCGTCTCGACCGACATCGTCACATCGCAGTTCTCCTCGATCGTCGACTCGAAACTCACCGCCGTGCTGGACGGCACGATGCTCAAGGTCGTCGCTTGGTACGACAACGAGTGGGGCTATTCCAACCGCCTCGTAGATCTCGTCCAGAAGGTCCTGTGAGCCCGAGCGGCGTGGCTCGCAGGTCCGGCGCGTGAGGAGATGCGACGCCGTGGATAACGTGATGGATCACGACAGAGGAGAGTGCCGGTGAGGAGCATTGACGAGCTGGACGTGGGCGGAAAGCGCGTCCTGGTGAGGGTCGATTTCAACGTCCCGTTGGCAAGCGACAGCGACGGCAGGCCGGTCGTCGCCGACGACACGCGGATCGTCGCGGCACTCGACACGATCGAGGAGCTGCGCCGACGCGACGCTCGCGTGGTGCTCGTCAGCCACCTCGGCCGGCCGGACGGCAAGGTCGATCCGAAGCTCTCGATGGCGCCGGTCGCGCAGCGCCTGCGCGAGCTGACGGGCGCCGAGGTCGCACTCGCGCCCGGCGTGGTCGGCCCCGAGATCAGAGCGATGACCGAGGAGCTCGCCGACGGCGAGATCCTGGTGCTCGAGAACGTGCGCTTCGAGGCGGGCGAGAAGCGCAACGACCCGGAGTTTGCACGCGCCCTGGCCGAGCTCGCCGATCTGTATGTCAACGACGCCTTCGGCTCGGCCCATCGCGCACATGCGAGCACCGAGGGGGTCGCTCATCTCCTGCCCAGCGCCGCCGGGCGACTCCTGGAACGCGAGGTGAGGACGCTGAGCGCGATCCTCGAGGACCCGGCCCACCCGCTGGTGGCGATCGTGGGCGGAGCCAAGGTGCAGGACAAGATCGGCGTGATCGACCGCTTCATGGAGATCGCCGACGTGGTCATCATCGGCGGCGCGATGTGCTTTCCCTTCCTGCGGGCGCAGGGCCACGCGGTCGGCGACTCGCTGTGTGACGAGCAGGACACCGAGCATGCCCGCCGCTTGCTGGCACAGGCGGCACTCGAGGGTCAGGCACGAATCGCGCTGCCGATCGATCTCGTGATCGGCGATCGCTTCGCCGCGGAGGCCGAGCATCGAGTGCTCGAGGACGTCGAGGTGCCCGCCGGCTGGATGGGCCTGGACATCGGTCCGGCGACGGCCGAGAGCTACGGCCGCGAGATCGAGACAGCCGCGACGGTCTTCTGGAACGGTCCGATGGGCGCGTTCGAGCTAGAGCCGTTCGCCGCAGGGACGCGCGCTGTCGCCGAGGCGGTCGCCCGGGCCGAGGGCCTGACGGTCGTCGGCGGCGGTGATTCGGCCGCGGCGCTCGCCCAGTTCGGGCTCGAGGGCAGCGTCGATCACCTCTCGACCGGGGGCGGGGCGACGCTCGAGCTGGTCGAGGGGCAGACGCTGCCCGGGGTGCAGGCGCTCGAGGGCGCCGGGGTGAGCTCCTGATGTCCCGGACGCCGCTGATCGCGGGCAACTGGAAGATGTACAAGACCGAGGAGCAGGCCGAGGACTACATCCAGGC
>DAIRTT010000127.1:0-7657 GCA_036803745.1 Solirubrobacteraceae bacterium
TCGACACGCCCGGCCACGTCGACTTCACGGTCGAGGTCGAGCGCTCGCTGCGCGTCCTCGACGGCGCGATCGCGCTGTTCGACTCGGTGGCCGGCGTCGAGCCCCAGTCCGAGACCGTCTGGCGCCAGGCCGACAAGTACCACGTGCCGCGGATCGCCTACATCAACAAGATGGACCGTATCGGCGCCGACTTCGACCAGGGCGTGCAGACGATGATCGACCGCCTCGCCGCGCACCCCGTGCCGATCCAGCTCCCGATCGGCGCCGAGGGCGACTTCCTCGGCGTGGTCGACGTCGTCGCGATGAAAGCGATCGTCTACAAAGACGAGATGGGCAAGGAACAGGACGAAATCGACATTCCCGAGCACCTCGCCGAAGCCGCGGGCGCCGCGCGTGAACACCTCCTCGAGGAGGTCTCCCACTACGACGACGCCCTGCTCGAGCTGCTCCTGGAGGAGGCCGAGATCCCGGAGGCGACGCTCAAGAACGCCATTCGCAAGGCGACCCTCTCGACCAAGCTGACGCCCGTCCTGTGCGGGTCGTCATTCAAGAACAAGGGCGTGCAGCCTCTCCTGGACGCTGTCATCGACTACCTGCCATCGCCGCTGGACGTGCCTCCGGTCATTGGCACCGAACTCATCCGAGGCGAGGAGGAGGAGCGTCAGGTCGTACGGCACGCCGACGACTCAGAGCCCTTCGCCGCGCTGGCATTCAAGATCGCCGCCGACCCCTACGTCGGCAAGCTCACCTACTTCCGGGTCTACTCGGGCCATCTCGAAGCCGGCGCGAAGGTCCTCAACGTCGGCAGCGGGCGCACCGAGCGCATCGGCCGGATCCTGATGATGCACGCGAACGAGCGCGAGGAGGTCACCGAGGTCTTCGCAGGCGACATCGCCGCGGCCGTCGGGATCAAGCAGGTCATCACCGGCGACACGCTGGCGGTGCCCGAGCACCCGATCCACCTGGAGAACATCATCTTCCCCGAGCCCGTCATCAAGGTGGCCGTCGAGCCCAAGACGAAGGTCGACCAGGAGAAGATGTCGGTGGCCCTCGGCCGTCTGGCCGAGGAGGACCCGACCTTCCAGGTGCGCACGAACGAGGAGACGGGCCAGACCGAGATCTCGGGCATGGGCGAGCTCCACCTCGAGGTCCTCGTCGACCGCATGAAGCGCGAGTTCGGCGTCGAGGCCAACGTCGGGCGCCCACAGGTGTCCTACCGCGAGACCGTGCGCGCGACGGTCGAGAAGATCGAAGGCAAGTTCGTCCGCCAGACCGGCGGCTCGGGCCAGTTCGGGGTCGTCTTCATCAACCTCGAACCGGCGCCCGGCGAGGGCTTCGAGTTCATCAACAAGATCAAGGGCGGAAACATCCCGTCCGAATACATCCCCGCCGTCAAGAAGGGCATCGAAGAGGCCCTCGACAACGGCGTCAAGGCCGGCTATCCGATGGTGGACATGCGCGTGACGCTCGTCGACGGCAAGTATCACGACGTCGACTCCTCGGAAATCGCCTTCAAAGTGGCGGGCTCGCTGGCCTTCAAAGAGGCGGCGAAACGAGCCAAGCCCGTCCTGCTCGAGCCGATCTTCGCCGTTGAGGTCGTGACGCCCGAGGACTTCCTCGGCGACGTCATCGGCGACCTCAGCCGTCGGCGCGGACGCGTCGAAGGTCAGGAGCGGCGCGGGAACGCGCTGGCCGTGACCGCTAGAGTGCCGCTGAGCGAGATGTTCGGCTACGCGACGGATCTGCGTTCGAACACCCAGGGCCGGGCCACGTACACGATGCAGTTCGAGGCCTACGAGGAGGTCCCCCCGAGCATCGCCGAGAAGATCGTCGAACAGCGGACGGGAGAGCCGGTAGCGGCGTAGTCCGATCGGATGCCCCCCGCCGGCAGGGCGCTCAGGCTCCGCAACAGCAGGTCGAGTCAGCAGGCAGCAGTCAAGGAACGCCGCAGTTAGATAGATTTCTGAGGTTCGCCTCCACAGAGGCGGGCATACAAGTCGATACAGGAGCGAGCATAAAGTGGCGAAGGAGAAGTTCGAGCGCGACAAGCCGCACGTCAACGTCGGGACCATCGGTCACATCGACCATGGCAAGACGACGCTGACCGCTGCCATCACCACCGTGCTGGCAGAGAAGGGAGGCGCCGAAGCCCGCAGCTTCGCGGAGATCGACAACGCGCCCGAGGAGAAGGAACGCGGGATCACGATCGCCACTTCCCACGTCGAGTACCAGACGGAGAACCGTCACTACGCCCACGTGGACTGTCCCGGTCACGCCGACTACGTCAAGAACATGATCACCGGCGCCGCCCAGATGGACGGGGCGATCCTGGTGGTCTCCGCGGCCGACGGCCCGATGCCCCAGACGCGCGAGCACATCCTGCTCGCCCGCCAGGTCGGCGTGCCCTACATCGTCGTGTTCCTCAACAAGGCCGACATGGTCGACGACGAGGAGCTCCTCGAGCTCGTCGAGGTCGAGGTCCGCGAGCTGCTCAGCGAATACGACTTCCCCGGTGATGACGTGCCGTTCATCGTCGGCTCGGCGCTGAAGGCGCTCGAAGGCGACGAGGCCTACAAGGCCAAGATCCTCGAGCTGGCCGCCGCGCTGGACACCTACATCCCGGAGCCGGTCCGCGAGCTCGACAAGCCCTTTCTGATGCCGGTCGAGGATGTCTTCTCGATCACCGGCCGTGGCACCGTTGCCACCGGCCGCGTCGAGCAGGGCATCGTCAACACTGGCGACACGGTGGAGATCGTCGGCGTCCACGCCACGACCAGCACGGTCGTGACGGGCGTCGAGATGTTCCGCAAGATCCTCGACCAGGGCCAGGCCGGCGACAACGTCGGCTGTCTGCTGCGAGGCACCAAGCGCGAGGAGATCGAGCGCGGACAGGTGCTGTGCAAGCCAGGGTCGATCACGCCGCACACGAAGTACAAGGCCGAGGTCTACGTCCTGAAGAAGGAGGAGGGTGGCCGTCACACCCCCTTCTTCACCGGCTACCGGCCGCAGTTCTACTTCCGCACAACTGACGTCACCGGGGTGGCCAAGCTGCCCGACGGCGTCGAGATGGTCATGCCCGGCGACAACGTCCAGATGGAGATCGAGCTGATCCAGCCGATCGCCATGGACCAGGGACTGCGTTTCGCCATCCGAGAGGGTGGGCGCACGGTCGGCTCAGGCGTGGTCACGGAGATCATCGAGTAGCACACGCGCGCCCATCCGCAGTTGGAGGGCGACGCGCACATTGGCAGTCCGATACGACGAAGATTGAGCCGCACCTTCGGTGTGGCGGCGACGGGGCGGGTTCCGGCAGCGGAATCCGCCCTCCATCGCCGTCCGGGTGCGGCGGGCGGGAGCTCCCGCCGGATGTGAAGCGCAGCGACGAGCAGACCTAGACACGAAGACAACGAGAGCACTAGAGAGACTTCAATGGCAGCCGCCAATCAAAACAAGATCCGCATCCGCCTCAAGGCGTACGACACCTCAGCCATCGAGTCGGCGGCCAAGGAGATCGTCGAGACGGCTACCCGCACGGGCGCGAGCGTGTCCGGTCCGGTGCCGCTGCCGACCGAGAAGAACGTCTACTGCGTCATCCGCTCGCCGTTCAAGGACAAGGACTCGCGCGAGCATTTCGAGATCCGCACGCACAAGCGGCTGATCGACATCCACCAGCCGACCCCCAAGACCGTCGACTCGCTCCAGCGTCTGGACCACCTCCCGGCCGGCGTCGACATCGAGATCCGTCTCGCCACCTGAGATGCCGGCCATCCTCGCCAAGAAGCTCGGCATGACCCAGGTCTTCCAGAAGGACGGGAGCGTCGCTCGCGTGACCGTGCTCGAGGCCGGACCGTGTCCGGTGACCGCAATCCGTACGCCCGAGCGCGACGGTTACGAGGCCGTCCAACTGGCCTACGGTCTGACCAAGGAGAAGCACCTCTCCCGCCCGGAGCTCGGTCACCTCAAGAAGGCGGACGCCCCGCCGATGCGCACCCTGGTCGAGTTCCGCGACGAGGCGGGCGAGCTGCAGATGGGTGAGAGCGTGACGGTCGAGGCCTTCGAGGTCGGTGCCCGCGTGAAGATCTCGGGCACCTCCAAGGGCAAGGGCTTCCAGGGGACGATCAAGCGCCACAACTTCGCCAGCGGTCCGAAGTCCCACGGCTCGCACAACGTCCGCGCCCCCGGCTCGATCGGCGCCTCCGCGACGCCTTCGCGGGTGTTCAAGGGCATTCGGGGCCCGGGCCAGATGGGAAATAAGCGCGTGACCCAGAAGGGCATCGAGGTCGTCCAGATCGACTCCAAGCTGAACCTGATGCTCGTCCGCGGCTCGGTCCCGGGCCCGTCGGGCTCGATCGTGGAGGTCCGTACCGATGCCTGACGCGCCGATGTTGGGAGCCACCAAGAAGGTCAAGCTCGACGACGCCGCCTTCGGCGCGCGCTTCTCGGGGCCGCTCGTGCACCAGAGCGTCCGCGCCGAGCAGGCCGCCCGCCGCCGCGGCACGGCCGCGACCAAGACCCGTGGGATGGTCTCCGGCGGAGGTGCCAAGCCGTGGCGTCAGAAGGGCACCGGCCGCGCCCGCGCCGGCTCGAGCCGCTCGCCGATCTGGACCGGCGGTGGAACGGCCTTCGGTCCACAGCCCCGCTCCTACACCTTCAAGGTCAACCGCAAGGAGCAGCGCGCGGCGCTGCGCAGCGCGCTCTCGCTGCACGCCGAGCGTGGCTCGATCGCGATCCTCGACGCGGGTGCCTTCGACGCTCCCAAGACGAGCCGGGCGCTCGGCCTGCTCGACGGCTGGGGCCAGCCCCGCGGCACACTCGTCGTGCTGCGTCCCGAGGAGTCGGCGGCGGCGTTGTCCTTCCGCAACATCGCCCGGGTCGCCGTGCTGACGGTCGACAACGTGGGCGTCACCGATCTGCTGGGCGCCGCCTCGCTGATCGTCTCGGCCGACGCGCTCGACGCGCTCGCGGCCCGCACAGGCGCACCGCGCGGGGAGGCGAAGGACTGATGGAGCACACCCAGGTAATCATCCGCCCGGTCGTCTCGGAGAAGAGCTACGTGCTCTCGGCGGCCGATCGCTACACCTTCCGCGTCCACCCCGACGCCCACAAGACCCAGATCCGCCAGGCGGTCGAGGCGCTGTTCGAGGTCCATGTGGTCGAGGTACGGACGATGAGCGTCAAGTCGAAGCCGAAGCGCCGCGGCAACTCGCGCGGGCGCACGCGCAAGTGGAAGAAGGCCATCGTGCAGGTGCGCGCCGGCGAGACCATTCCGATATTCCAGGGCCTGCAAGCCCTCGAGGGCTGATCGATGGCAATTCGCAAGCCAAAGCCGACGAGTCCCGGGATGCGCTTCGTGTCCTACCCGGACTTCGCCGAGATCACCAAGTCGACGCCCGAGAAGTCGCTGATCGAAGGGCTCAAGAAGAGCGGCGGTCGCAACTCGCTCGGACGTAAGACCGCCCGCCATCGTGGCGGCGGCGCCAAGCGCGCCTACCGGCGCGTCGACTTCAAGCGTCGCAAGGACGGGGTTCCGGCGCGCGTCGCGGCGATCGAGTACGACCCCAACCGCTCTGCCTACATCGCCCTGCTGCACTACGTCGACGGCGAGAAGCGCTACATCCTCGCGCCCCAGCGTTTGACGGTCGGCATGATGGTGGCCTCAGGCGACGGCGCCGACATCGCGGTCGGCAACTGCATGGAGCTGTCGCGCATGCCGGTCGGAACGGTTGTCCACAACATCGAGCTCCAGCCCGGTCGCGGCGGGCAGATGGCACGCTCGGCCGGCGCCTCGGCTCAGCTGATGGCCAAGGACGGCGACATGGCAACCCTGCGACTGCCCTCGGGCGAGATGCGGATGGTCCGCGCAGAGTGCCGCGCGACCGTCGGCACGATCGGAAACGCCGAGCACCAGAACGTCAAGATCGGCAAGGCCGGCCGCAAGCGTCACATGGGCGTGCGCCCGCAGACCCGCGGCGTGGCCATGAACCCGGTCGACCACCCGCACGGTGGTGGTGAGGGCTCGACGACCGCCGGCCGCCACCCGGTGACGCCATGGGGAGTGCCCACGCTGGGCTACCGGACGCGCAAAAAGAACAAGACCTCCACTCGCTACATCGTGCGCGGCAGGCGCCGCGGGAAGGGCAAGCAACGATGAGTCGCTCCAGCAAGAAGGGCCCCTGGGTCGAAGAGCGGCTGATGACGCGCATCGAAGCGCTCAACGCCGCCAACAACAAAAAAATGCTGCGGACCTGGTCGCGGGCCTCGACGATCTTCCCCGAGATGGTCGGCCACACGATCGCCGTCCACGACGGCAAGAAACACGTTCCCGTCTTCGTCAGCGAGTCGATGGTCGGCCACAAGCTCGGCGAGTTCGCGCCCACGCGCGTCTTCCGCGGCCACGCCGGGTCGGGCAAGGTCCGCTGATGAGCGCCGAGCAGGACACGCCAGAGGAGGCGAAAGCCGCCAAACCGGCCGCCGCGAAGGCGGCAAGCAAAGCCGACAAACCGGCCACCGAGAAGAAAGCTGCGACGAAGAAAGCGCCGGCCGAGAAAGCCGCAGCCGCCGATGGCGAGAGCAAAGCCGCCAAAAAACCGGCGGCCAAAAAACCGACGGCCAAAAAAGCTGCCGCCAACAAAGCTGCCGCCAAAAAAGCTGCCAAAGCGCCCGCCTCCGAGAGCGCAAAAGAGTCTGCCAGCGAGGCCAAACCAGCCCGCAAAGAGGCCAAAGCCGCGCCGCCGCGCCGCCGTGTCGTGCGCGCCCACGCCCGCTACGTCCGCACCTCCGCTCGCAAGGCGCGTATGGTCTGCGGCCACATCCGCGGGAAGTCGGTCCAGGAGGCACGCGCTATCCTCGCCTTCACCCCTCGTGAGGTGGCGCGTGACTGGGCCAAGCTGCTCGAGTCCGCGGTGGCCAACGCCGAGAGCAACCACGAGTTGCTCGAGGACGACCTGGTCATTCGGGAGGCCTACGCCGACGAAGGGCCGACTATCAAGCGCTTCCGGCCGCGCGCGATGGGACGGGCGACCCCGATCCGCAAGCGCACGAGCCACCTGACGATCACATTGACCCCGGCGCCCGAGCCCGGGACAAACAAGAGACACGGCTGAGAGACTGAGAATGGGACAAAAGGTTCATCCAGAGGCAATGCGCGTGGGCTACATCCACGACTGGAAGTCCAACTGGTTCAACGAGCGCCACTTCGCCGAGTACCTCGCCGAGGATGTCCGCGTTCGTGAGCACATCATCCGCAAGCTGGCTCACGCCGGCCTGTCGGACATCACGATCCGCAAGGACGCCAACGAGCTCGAGGTCAACATCCACACGGCCCGTCCCGGCATCGTGATCGGCAAGTCCGGGACCGAAGTCGACGCCCTCCGCCGCGATCTTCACCGCCTGACCAAAAAGCAGATCAAGGTCAACATCCTCGAGATCAAGCGGCCCGAGCTCGACGCCAAGCTCGTCGCCCAGTCGATCGCCGAGCAGCTCCAGAACCGTGTGGCCTTCCGCCGCGCGATGAAGCGCGCCCTGACCAGCGCCATGCGCTCGGGTGCCAAGGGCGTCAAGGTCCAGGTGGCCGGACGCCTCGGCGGCGCCGAGATGGCACGGACCGAAAGCTACTCCGACGGTCGCGTGCCACTGCACACGATGCGCGCCGACATCG
>DAIRTT010000128.1:0-7657 GCA_036803745.1 Solirubrobacteraceae bacterium
AAGGCTCTGCGAGCGCGCCCGACAGGATTCGAACCTGTGACCTTCGGTTCCGTAGACCGACGCTCTATCCAGCTGAGCTACGGGCGCAGAGCGACGTAGTCTAGTTGGAGGCGACTCGGTCCGCCCATGCCGCCACCCGCCGGCGTCGCGCCTCAGCGCCCGCGCGGCCGGCGCCGGCTGCGATCGTTGGGGCCGTCCGACAGCGGGTATCCTGGCGCCCATGCGGGGTTCCGGGGGCCGGTGAGCGGCGAGCACAGCCGAGCGGTCGAGAAGGCGCGCTTCGCCGCGAGGGCGCTGCGGCGCAGGGCCAGGCGTAGACGTAGCGGCGCCGGGGAGATGCCGGACGACGCCTCGCTGAAGCTCGACATGGAGGGCGAGTCGCGGACGTTGCTCATCGCCTTTGGTGGCATCCGCGGCAGTGAGATCGGAGTGCCCGCGTTCGAGTTCTCGGCCGCAACCGACGGCCTGCCCGTCAAACGGCTGTTCGTCCGCGACCTGCGCCAGGCCTGGTATCACCGTGGCATCCCGGAGTTCGGCTCAACGCTCGAGAGCGTCGCCTCCGGCCTCGCCGATCTGATCGACCGCGACCGGATCGAACGACTCGTCATGGCCGGCAACTCGGCGGGCGGGTACGCGGCGATCGCGTTCGGCACTCTGCTCCAGGCGGACGCAGTGCTCGCGTTCGCACCCCAGACCGTTCTCGAGCTCGACGCGCTCGCGCGGATCGACGATCACAGGTGGGACAGTCAGCTCGCGCCGATCGCTGCCGAAGGCGCACTCGACCGCGACTGGAGCGACCTGCGCCGGGCACTCGAGCGCGTCGGCGGGAGGACCCGCTACCAGCTCTTCTATGACGAGAAGCTCGCTGTCGACCGCCGCCACGCCGAGCTCCTCGCCGGCGTCGAGAACACGCGCCTGTATCCGTTCGGCCGCGGCGGGCACCGTCTCGTACGTGCGCTCCGGGAAGCGGGCGCGTTGCAACTGTTGCTGCGACGCGCGCTCACGATTCCGTCCTGACCCACGCGCTCGCCTCCTTCGCGCCGCGCCCTGCGGCCCAGGGCTATCCGTCGGCTGGGGGGACGGCCGTGAGCTCGAGATCGATCTTGACGGTGTCGCCGAGCAGCGCGCCGCCCGTGTCGAGTGTCTGATTCCAGACCAGCCCGAAGTCACTGC
This sequence comes from Solirubrobacteraceae bacterium, assembly GCA_036803745.1. Lineage (GTDB taxonomy): Bacteria > Actinomycetota > Thermoleophilia > Solirubrobacterales > Solirubrobacteraceae > Palsa-744. Next base: position 1,174 of record DAIRTT010000128.1, read on the forward strand.
GAGAGAGCTCGCCCTGGAGAGTCATCTTCAGCGCCGGCTCCCCGTCCTGACAGCCCGGTGAGCCGAGGTGGCCACGCAGCTGCAGCGGCCGCGTCACGCCCCGCATCGTCAACTCTCCCTCGGCGCTGACCACGCCGTCGTCCAACTCGAGCCGTCCGGAGCGGAACGAGATCTCGGGATGGCGCTCGACGTCGAAGAAGTCGCGTGAGCGCCGCAGGTGCTCGTCGCGCACTCCGTCGCCTGTGTCGATCGATGCCGCCGACACCGAACCGTGGGCACGCGCCTCGCCGTCGCGGATCTCGACCACGCCGTCGAAGTCTCCGAAACCACCCCGGACCGTCCGTAAGACCATGTGCTTGAGGGAGAAGCCCACCCTCGAGTTCGCCCGGTCGACCGACCACACGCCCGCGGGCAGAGTCCTCACATGGACGACCTCATCGATCGCTGGCATCACTTGTCGCTCCCTGATCGCTGACAGGTATCACCCGAGCATGCTCCCGAGTCGAGCCCCACCCATCCGTAGTGGGCCGCTCGCTGTCTCGGTGGTTGGCCGACGCGCTCACTCACCGCGAGCGGGCAGCGCCGCGACGGGCCGGCCCGTTGCCGCCCGTCGATGCCGAGACTGGATCCGGGCTCAGATCTCCTCGGTGACGAGCCGCGCCCACTTTGGGCGCCGTTCGCCGGTCCAATACCCCTCGGCGAGCCTCTTCGATGGCCTGGCACGGCAGCACAGCGGGTCTGCCGGACACAAGTGAGAACTGCACGGAGAGGGAGGGATTCGAACCCTCGAACGAGGTTGCCCCCGTTACGCGATTTCCAGTCGCGCCCGTTCAACCGCTCCGGCACCTCTCCCGGCGCTTGTTCGCCGAGACGGGCTCGGCGGCGGCGGCCCTAGGCTACGACACCGCCGCTCCTCGCGTTGCTAGGCTCCCGGCATGGTTCTCGCTGCGAGCAAAGCGTTCAGCGCCACGGTCGGTCTCCTGGCCACCTTCGGCGGCATCGGCGTCGTCGTCAACATCATCATCGTCTACATCGCTGTGCAGGTCCGCGGCGAGCGCCGCCAGAACCGCGAGTACCTGATCTCGCGCCGCCCTCCCGGGGCCTAGGCCGCCGCAGCGTCGGGCCGCCGGGCTCGCCGTGCCGACTCGGTGCGTCGAGGGCTGGCGCTCAGATGATGTAGACAGGCGTGCCGACGGGCGAGACGCTGTAGAGCCCGATCACGTCCGGGATCCGCATGCGGACGCAGCCGTGCGAGGCGTCGTGGCCGATCGAGGAGTACTCGCTCGGGTCGATCCCGTGAATACCGGCGCCCCCTTCGAAGGACATGAAGCGCGCCTTCAGCGGATCGCCCGGGCCGGGCGGAACGACCGTGCCGGCGAGCGCTCCGGCCCAGGCTTTTTTGGGCACGTACCACGGGGGGTCCACCTGCTCCCATTCGATGTGGTGCAGGCCCGCCGGCGTTTCGAGGCCTTCCATGCCGACCGCGATTTCATACGTTTTCGCCAGTTTCAGATGGCTATAGAAGCTCAGGCGGAACGCCCCCCTGTTGACAATGATGTAGGCGGGGTACTTCGCCGCGAGCTGCGCTGTGGACACCTTCGGCTGCACGGCGTGGGTCGGCACGTTGACGGTCCGGCTCGCCGTCAGGCCGATCAGCGCGCGATCGATGCTCCCCCCGAGCCTGTCGCTCTCGACGGTCAGCCCGACCTGACCGGGGACGGTCGTCAGGCCGCTGGCGCCGGCCTGCACCGTCGCGTCGCGCGGCGTTCGGTTGACGGCCACCCGGATCTTGGCCGTCAGGTCGCGGACCACCTGGTGGGAGTAGCTGACGACGAGGGGAATGTCACGTTTGACGCTGCCGCCGAACAGGCCTCGGGCGGTCCGCGTGACGATCGAGCCTTCGCGGCTCGCACGCAGCGCCTGCGAGAGCATGTTCTGGACGTCGACGCTCACGTGAGCGCGGCTGGCGTCGAGCGTCCAGGAGTGCGAGCCCGAGCGGATCGTCACCCGCTGGTTCAGTCGCTCGACGAGGTCGTGTTCGAGCTTTGTTCTCGCCGCCGCCTCGTGCAGGCCGCCGATCGGCACCCCGGCGACGCTGACGCCCTTGGCGATCACGTCGCGGCGCGAGTGGTCGTAGAGATACATCGCGCCCGCGAGCACGATCAGAAGCACGATCCCCACGATCGCGACGATCGGCAGCACGCCGAGCCTCTTGGCCGCGCGGTTCTCATCTACCGAAGGTGCGGCCATCACTACCTCACACGAGTTCGCCGGGGAACAAATGCCAACTTGTCGATTGTAACCGCCGGCCAGGCCGTGCAAGCCACCTTGCGTAGCCCCCTCCGCGGGCGGCGCCGGCCGATAGTCACAGCGGCCCCATATGTCAGCATGCTTGACACGGTGTGCGCGTCATGTAAAGTGCCGGCAGCGCTCCAGCCAACCGAAGGAGATCCGCGCATGTCAGCCGCTCCCGCCCTGCCAGACACGCCCGCCTCGGCCATCGGCCGCCAGGATGCGGTCGCGTGGCGCGACCCCAAGCGCTACGCGTGGCTGCTCGGGCTGTTCGTGCCGACGCTCCCGTTCCTGACCTGGGGGCTCGTCCACGCGACCGGCCTGGCCGTGTTCTGGTTCTACGGGCCTTTCCTCGTGTTCGGGATCTTCCCGCTGCTCGATCTCGCGATCGGCATGGACGCTCGCAACCCGCCCGACAGCGTCATCAAGTGGCTGGAACAGGACCGCTACTACAAGTGGTGCACCTACGCCTACCTGCCGATCCAGTACGCCGGGCTCGTGTTCGCCTGCTACCTCTGGTCGAGCGGCGATCTCACCGTCATCGACAGCATCGGCCTGGCTCTGACCGTCGCGATGGTCAGCGGCATCGCGATCAACACCGCGCACGAGCTCGGCCACAAGCGAGCAAGCCTCGAGCGCTGGCTGAGCCGCGTCGCCCTGGCGCAGAGCGGCTACGGGCACTTCTTCATCGAGCACAACCGCGGCCACCACGTCCGTGTCGCCACGCCCGCGGACCCCGCCAGCGCGCGCCTCGGCGAGAGCTTCTACCGCTTCCTGCCGAGGACGGTGCTCGGCAGCCTGCGCTCCGCCTGGGAGCTCGAGCGTGTGCGCCTGGACCGCCTGGACCGGCGCGCCTTTAGCCGCTCCAACGACATCCTCGGCGCATGGGCGATGACGGTCATCCTGTTCGCCGCCCTCACGGTCGGCTTCGGTCTCGTCGTGCTGCCCTACCTGCTGATCCAGGCGCTCGTCGGGTTCTCGCTACTGGAGGTCGTCAACTATCTCGAGCACTACGGACTCCTGCGCCAGCGCCACGATGACGGCCGCTACGAGCGCACCCGTCCGGAGCACAGCTGGAACAGCAACAGCGCGGCCTCCAACGTGCTCCTCTACCACCTTCAGCGCCACTCCGACCACCATGCCAACCCGATCCGCCGCTACCAGGCACTCCGCCACGTCGATGACGCGCCCCAGCTGCCGACGGGCTACGCCGGCATGATCCTGCTCGCGGTCATTCCGCCCGTGTGGCGACGCGTGATGGACCACCGCGTCCTCGACCACTACAGCGGCGATCTCACACTCGTCAACATGCGACCTGGCCTCTCCAAACGGGCGCTGCAGCGCTACCGGAGTGCCGCGTGAGCCGCTTCCGCTGCACCGCCTGCGGCTACGTCTACGACGAGGACGCCGGGCATCCTCGCGAGGGGTTTCCGCCCGGCACGGCCTGGGCCGAGGTACCCGACGACTGGGCGTGTCCGGATTGCGGTGTCCGCGATAAGGTCGACTTCGAGCCCGGGGACTGATCGCCCGGCCCGCCAGCGCATGTCGACCGCCGAAGAACGCATCCCCTACTCGCTCGCAGCCCGCAACCTCCTGCGCAGCACCCTGCTGGACGCCGCGCGGCACGAGCTCTCCGAGCGCCGCTGGGCCGAGATCACGATGGCCGACATCGCCCGCGCCGCCGGCGTCAGCCGCCAGACCCTGTACAAGGAGTTCGGTTCCCGCGACGAGTTCGCCCAGGTGCTCGTCCTGCGCGAGGCGGGCAGCTTCCTCGACGCGGTCGAGCAGGCCGTCAACGCCCATCTCGACGACCCTGCGCTCGCGCTCGCCGCCGCCTTCGACGTCTTCCTGACGGCCGCCGCCGAGAATCCGATCGTGCGAACGATCGTCGGCGGCGAGGGTTCGGAGGAGCTGCTCGCGCTGTTCACCACCCAGGGCAAGCCGCTCGTGGACAGCGCCGTCGAGCGCGTCACCGCGGTGCTCGTCGCCGGCTGGCCGCTTGTCCGCGAGCAGGACGCCGAACTGCTGAGCGAATGCCTCGTCCGGCTGGCGATCAGCTATGCCGCGCTGCCCAGAGGGCCCGCCAGCATGACTGCGTCGTCGGTCGCCATTTTGCTCGGCCCCTACATCGAACGGCTCGTCGCCAAGAGCCACGCCTAGCCGCACGGACGCCGGCGTGGAGGCGTCGGCGCCGTCTCAGCTGCACCCGCCCGTGCGTCGGGTCTGCGGCGGCCCGCCTGGGTCCGCGGGAACTATTGTCCGCCGGCGAGCGGGCAGCCCATAAGATCAACCTCCTATGAGGCTTGGTCTGCTCTCGACGGCACGGATCAACGAGCTGCTGGTCGCGGGCGCGCGCAGGGCACGCGGCATCGAGGTCGTCGCGATCGGCTCGCGTGACCGCGACCGCGCCGAGGCGCAGGCGCACGAGCTCGGCGTCCCGCGTGCGTACGGCTCCTATGAGGAGCTGCTCGCCGATGCTGACGTCGATGCGGTCTACGTCGCGTTGCCCAACTCGCTCCACATCGAGTGGTCGCTACGCGCGTTGCAGGCCGGCCGGCACGTCCTCTGCGAGAAGCCGCTGTCCCGTCACCCCGACGAGGTGGCGCTCGCCTTCGACGCAGCCGAGCGGGGCGGCCTGGTGCTCGCCGAGGGATTCATGTGGCGCCACCACCCGCAGGCGCGCCGGCTCGTCGAGCTACTCGAGCAGATCGGCGAGCTGCGCCTGATCCGCGCGTCGTTCTCGTTCCTGCTCGAGCGTGCCGATGACGTGCGCCTGCAGGGGGAGCTCGACGGTGGTGCCCTGATGGACGTCGGCTGCTACTGCCTCAGCGCCGCCCGGCTGCTCGCCGGCGAGCCGGTCGCAGTCAGCGCCCATCAGGTGCGGGGCGGCGACGGCGTCGACACGCGCCTCACCGGGCTGCTGCGCTTCCGCCGGGACGTGCTCGCGACGATCGACTGCGGTCTCGATCTGGCCGCGCGTGACGGGCTCGAGGTGACGGGCACGCAAGGCGTTCTGTGGCTCGACGATCCGTGGCATTGCCGCAGCCCCTCGATCGAGCTGCGCCGCGCCGACGGCTCGGTGGAGCTCAGCGCAATCGAGCCGCTTGACCCGTACGCCTGCGAGCTCGAGGACTTCTCCGCCGCCGTCAGCGGCGAGCGCGCGCCGCGCTTCGGGCGTGAGGACGCGGTCGCGCAGGCGCGCGCGATCGCCGCTGTATACACGAGCGCCGAAGCCAACGAAACGACGGAGGTAGAACCATGAAGACGAGTCTCGGCATCTGGGCGCTCGGCCCGATGGTCACCCGCTTCGTGCCCGGCGGCTACCAGCCGGCGCACGCATATGACGCGGAACCCGTCGCGGAGAAGGTCCACCGCGCGGTCGAGGGTCTCGGTGATCTGATCGACGGTTACGAGTTCCACTACCCGCAGGAGCTCTCGCACGAGAACCTCAGCGACGTCCAGGCGGCGCTCGGCGACCACGACATCTACTGCGTCGCCGGCGGTCTGCACCTCGACCCACGCTTCGGGCGAGGCGGGCTGGTCAACCCCGACGAGCACATCCGTGCTGAGGCACGACGGATCGTGTGCGAGGGCGCCGAGTTCGCCGGCTCGCTCGGCGCACACATGATCATCTGGCCCGGCATCGAGGGCTACAACTACCCGTTCCAGACCCCTTACGTGGACTCGTGGCGCTGGCTGATCGAGGGCATCGGCGAGGCGGCCGAGGTCTGCAAGCGCCACGGCGTCAAGCTGCTCCTCGAGCACAAGAACTCCGAGCCGGCGATGAAGATCCTGATGCGCAACATGGGGATGACGATCTACGTCGCCAACAAGCTCCGCGCCGAGGGTCTCGACAACGTCCAGATCAACATGGACTGGCAGCACCTGCTGATGAACGACGAGCACCTGCCGGAGTACGCCGCGCTGCTGCACTCGGAGGGACTGCTCGGCCACCAGCACGGGAACTCCGGCTGGGGCACGTTCGACGACGACAACATGCTCGGCGCGACCGCGTTCATGGAGACCATCGAGCTGGCGCTCGAGCTGCGCCGCTGCGGCTACGGCGAGAACGGCGAGCGACTCGGTCTCGATCTCTACCCCTACACGGAGGATCAGATCGGAGCGGTCAAGCGCTCGGTGATCCAGTGGAACTTCATCGACTCGATCGCAGCGCGAATCGACGATGAGGCGC
>DAIRTT010000129.1:0-7621 GCA_036803745.1 Solirubrobacteraceae bacterium
GACGATCAGGTCGATGTCCTCGGCGATATAGCGCATGGCCGCGTCATAGATCGACATCTGCTCGGAGGAGCCGCCGGCGAGGTGGCGGGTGTATCCGCCTTCCGGAAGCGCCTCGCCGCCCCCGATCTGATTCCTGAGGCGGATGTTGGCGAACGTGCCGCGCATCATCACCTCGTGATTGCCGCGCCGCGCGCCGTAGGAGTTGAAGTCGCGGGGCTCGACGCCCTGCTCCTGCAGGTAGCGCCCGGCGGGGCCGTCGCGCTTGATCGATCCGGCCGGGGAGATGTGGTCGGTCGTGACGCTGTCGCCGAGCACAGCCAGCACGCGCGCTCCCGAGATGTCCGCGACCTCGCCCGGCACGGCCGGCATGTCGCGGAAATAGGGCGGCAGGCGAACATAGGTCGAGTCATCGGCCCAGGCGAAGCGCTCGCCCTCGGGCACCTCCAGGCCGTTCCAGCGCTCGTCGCCGGCGAACACCTCGCCGTAGCTGCGGCGGAACATGTCCGCGCGGACGGCCTCGCCGACGGTCTGCGCGACCTCGTGGGCGGAGGGCCAGATGTCCCGCAGGAAGACGTCCTCGCCCTGCTGGTCCTGTCCGAGCGGCTCGCTCGCGATGTCGATGTCCATCGTGCCGGCCAGCGCGTAGGCGACACACAGGGGCGGCGAGGCGAGGTAGTTCATCTTGACGTCGGGGTTGATGCGCCCCTCGAAGTTGCGGTTGCCCGACAGCACCGAGACGACCGCCAGGTCGCCCTCGCCGACCGCACTCGAGACCTCCTGCGCCAGCGGCCCCGAGTTGCCTATGCAGGTCGTACAGCCGTAGCCGACGAGGTTGAAGCCGAGCGCCTCCAGCGGCTCGGTCAGCCCGGCGCGGTCGAGGTACTCGGTGACGACCTTCGATCCGGGCGCCAGCGAGGTCTTGACCCAGGGCTTGGACCGCAGGCCGCGCGCGAGCGCGTTGCGGGCGAGGATGCCGGCGCCGACCATCACGGAGGGGTTCGACGTGTTCGTGCAGCTCGTGATCGCGGCGATCACCACGTGGCCGTGGTCGACCTCGAAGACCTCACCGTCGAGCGTGACCTGCCTCGCGGTGCCGTTGCGGGGCAGAGTCGCGGTCGCACCTGCGGCGGCGACCGGTGCGGGCTCGCTCGGCGCGGGATGACCGGGCGCGCCGTTTGCGGGCGGGTCGGAGGCCGGGTAGCTCTCGGCGACGGCCTCGTCCTGCCGGTCGGCCTGCTCGCCATCGCTCGGGACGTAGTCGACGAGCGCCCGGCGGAACGCGCCCTGGGCATCGCTCAGCGGGACGCGGTCCTGCGGACGCTTGGGACCGGCGAGGCTCGGCTCGACGGTTCCCAGGTCGAGCTCGAGCGTGTCCGAGAAGGTCGGCTCCTCGGCGCCCTCGTCGTGCCACATCCCCTGCTCCTTGGCGTAGGCCTCGACGAGCGCTATCTGCTCGCTCGAGCGGCCCGAGAGCTCGAGGTAGGTGAGCGTCTCTGCGTCGATCGGGAAGATCGCGCAGGTCGAGCCGAACTCGGGCGACATGTTCCCGATCGTCGCCCTGTCGGCGATCGGCAGGGCGCCGACGCCGGCGCCGTAGAACTCGACGAACATACCGACGACGCCGCGGGCGCGCAGCAGCTCGGTGACGGTCAGGACGAGATCGGTCGCCGTCGCCCCCTCGGGCAGCGCCCCATGCAACCGCACGCCGAGAACCTGCGGGATCAGCATCGACATCGGCTGGCCGAGCATCGCCGCCTCGGCCTCGATGCCGCCGACGCCCCAGCCGAGCACACCGAGGCCGTTGACCATCGTCGTGTGCGAGTCGGTGCCGACGAGGGTGTCGGGGTAGGCCTGCCCGGTCTTCTCGTTGGGAAAGACCACCCGCGCGAGGTACTCGAGGTTGACCTGGTGGACGATCCCGGTGTCAGGCGGCACGACCGAGAAGTCGTCGAAGGCGCCCTGTCCCCAGCGCAGGAACGCGTAGCGCTCCTGGTTTCGCTCGAACTCGCGCTCGGCGTTGAAGCGGAAGGAGTCGCGCGTGCCGAACGCGTCGACCTGGACCGAGTGGTCGATCACGAGCTCGGCCGGCGCGAGCGGGTTGATCTTGGCCGGGTCGCCGCCCATGTCGGCCATCGCGTCGCGCATCGCCGCGAGGTCGACGACGGCGGGCACGCCGGTGAAGTCCTGCATCAGCACCCGCGCCGGGCTGAAGGCGATCTCCTTGCTCGGCTGGGCGCGCGCGTCCCAGCTCGCGAGCGCCTCGACGTCCTGGGTGCTCACCGACCCGTTGCCCTCGGTCCGCAGGAGGTTCTCGAGCAGCACCTTCAGCGAGAACGGGAGCCGGGCCACGTCGAAGCCCAACTGGAGCGCGTCGAGGCGGAAGATCTCGTGGCGCCGCCCGCCGACCTCGAGCGTGTTTTTGGCGCCAAAGCTGTTCTCCGACATGGGCATCTCCCGGGCGTTGCGAAGGTCTACAGGGACGCCATGGAGTCTCGCAGAGTCCTCTCGGAGATCCGGGCGCGGGGCGCTCAGAGCGCCGGCGGAGTGGCCCGAGTGACGCGGCCCTTGCCCTGGCGCTTGGAGCGCAGGAGCGCCATGTCACAGGCCTCGAGCAGCTCGTCGGTGCTCATCCCCGGCTGCCACTCCGCGACGCCGATCGATGCCGAGACCCCCTGTGCGATGTCCACGTCGGAGGCGAGGCCGCGGAGATGCTCGAGCGCTCGCGCGGCAGCCGCCGCGGCGCTCTCGAGCTCTGCGTTGGGGAGGATCACGACGAACTCGTCGCCCCCATAGCGGGCGACACGGTCGAAGGCGCGGAACTCGCCGACGAGGGCGTGGACGACGCCCCGCAGCAACGCGTCGCCGGCCGGATGCCCGTGCTGGTCGTTGACGAGCTTGAAGTCGTCGAGGTCGATCAGCAGGCAAGACAGCAGGCCAGCCGTGCGCGCCGCGCGGCCGATCTCCTCGTCCAGGCGCCGGCGCATCGCGCGATGGTTCATGCAGCCCGTCACCGGGTCCGTCCCGGCCTCGGCGCGAGCTCTCACGAGCGCAAGCGCGATCGCCGCCTGCTCGACGAGGGCGCGCGCGAGCTCGACGGCCTGCGGCGGGAAGACCTCGGAGACTCGGCGCACCAGCGTGACGACCGCCTCGATCTCCCCTCGGTCGGCCATCGGGATCAGCAGCGCGCACGTCAGCGCGCCCGTGGCCGTCAGCCGGGGAACGCTCGCGGCGAACTCGTCCGACGCCGCCGCCAGAAAGCTCTGACCGGTGCCGGCCACCCAGCTGACGCCGGGCGGGCGCTCGGCGCGCGGCACGAGATAGCTGAGCCGGGCCTCGCCGGCGAACAGGTAGACCGCGACCAGCTCGTCCTCCTCCCCGGCCGCAGCGAGGTGATGGACGTGAACCTCCTCGGCGCCGGGCACAGCCAGCAGCTCCCGGGCGAGCGAGCGGTAGATGGCCTCGGCGTCGGAGGCCTCGTCGGCGAGCACCGAGAGGCGGCGAATGCCGGCCAGGAGGCGATCGACGCCGCCTGAAGTCGAGGTATCCGTACCTGACACGACATCCATCGTCCTAATCTAGGGCATCCGCAGGGCTATGGAAAGGTTCGGGTCGCCCGTGGCCTGCGGCCCGGACGTGGCCGAGGGTGCCCCGCGGGCGCCCTCGCGCGCCCCCGCCTGCTCGCGCCAACAGCTTCCGGGGGCGGCGATCGCCGCCCCCGGCATGGCTGCTAGCGGAACGTCACGGTGACCGACGCCGTCGAGTGCGAGCCGCGCTTGGGCACGAAGCCGACGCGGATCTTGGTGTGGAAGGGACGGCGCCTGCTGCGGCCGCCGCTCGCCAGCGGCACGTGCAGCGAGAACTGCTTGGCGCCGTTGAAGTGCCTGCGGACCGTGCCGAGACCGGAACCGCTGCCGCTCACGCGACCGGCGGCCGGGGTCTTGACCGTCAGGTAGGCGGTGTTGCCGACGACCTTGTGGCCGACGATCTGCACACCGCAGCTCTTGATCGTGATGCGCGTGTTCTGTTTGACGACCACGCCGTTCTGACCGGTGAGGGTCGTGGGCATGACCAGCGGCTGAGCGCACACGTTGCCGAACGCCGTGACGGCCGAGTGGGGGCCGATCGGGAGATTGACCGTGATGCTCGACACCGGCACGTCCGGCGTCGTCGCGAAGTTGGTCGTCGTGATGCCTTTGGTGATTTTGGTGTTGCCCGTGACGATGACCCGGACGCCTTCGGCTTCGAGGATCAGGTCGAGGTCAGGGAAGGCCTGGCCGCCGTGCGAGACGAGGATCGCCGGGCCTTTCATTTTGCTCGCCAGCAGCGGCGTGTTGGCGCGCACTCCGCCGACGAACGAACCCGACGGGCAGCTGTACGGGTTGGCCGCGAACGTCGCTTCGGGACATGCTTTCTGCAGCGTCGTCAGCCTCGAGGGCAGCTGCTTGGGCAGCTGGACCAGGACCGACCTGATGTTGGCCTGTCCGGCGACCGCGTTAATCGTCGTTTCGAGGCTGGCCCCTTTGGCTTTGGACGTCTTGGCGTCCGAGACCGCTTTGAAGGCCGGCTTGAATTTGAGCGCGCTGCAGTTGCCGACCTGGAACGGCGTGCTGACCGTGGCCACCGTGCCGAGCGAGCCCGTCAGGACCGATTGGGTCGCGAGCACCGAGCAGTTGGTCGGGTTGCGCTCGAAGCCCTGGCGGTTGAGCGAGATGCTCAGGGATTTCATACGAATCGGGATACCGCCCACGATCGACGGAACGGCGCTGTCAGTGGCGATCACCTGCGCGGTATGGGGATCGACTTCGATCTTCGCCCGCGCGATCACGTTGCCGAGGTTGAACGGCCCGGCGACCGACGGGACCACGATCGAGAGGCCGAAGGGCGCACCTTCATAGGGCCCGGTCAGGTAGACCTTGCCCGGGAAGTTGAACGGCTCGCTGCCCGCGCCCGCGGCCACGTTGACCGTGCCGACCTGACTGGCCGACGTGCAGGTGCCGGCGCTGGCCTGCGGTTCCCCGCACTGCGTGACCGAGGGGATGATCCCGACCAGTCCGGGCGGCAGCACGTCTCTGAGTTTCGAGATGTACTGCTGCCCGTCGGTCCGTTCGAGGTTCATCGTGAACGTGCTGCTTGCGCCGCCCTGCGCGGGTTCAGCGGACGTGCTCTGCGTGGGTGCGAACGGCGGGATCGACGGGCATGCGCCCCCGAGGCCGTTGCTGTCGATGACCAATTCTTCGCTGAAGGGCGTCCGCGCGACCGCGCTGCTGAACGGCGTGAGGCTGGTTTCGGTCTTCGTCGCGCCGCAGGTCAACGGGTTGGCGAGGTTCGCAAGGGCGCCGCCACTGAACGTCAATTTGAATTCCCTGAACGGGCCCTCTGGGTTTTCGGTGAACGTCGTGGTCACCCTCCCCGTGATGGGATCGGGCATGACCGAGCCTTTCAGGCGGACCGACTGGCCATAGCGGGCGGACTCGAAATCGAGGTAGATCGTGTAGGGAGGGCCAGTGATCGGGCCCGTGGCGGGCTTGCCCAGGTAGGCGTTGCCGGTGAGCGATCCCGGCGGAAGCCCAGGCACTTCGAGCACGCCCGTGCCGACTACCGAACTCGTGGGACAGGAGACGGCGTTGGCGCTGCCGATCGCGATCTGTTCCGGCGTGCAGCCTTCCAGGCCGTGCGCCGCCGAGGGGTTCAGCGTCAGGCCTTCGGGCAGCTTTACGACGGATTCCCGCAGGTCGGAGCTTTCGGTTTCAGACGAGCTTTCGTGCTGGGGCACCGCCAGGTTGACCGTGATGCCGTCGGGCTGGTCGGACTGGGTCGTCGACCCTTCGAGCTTGAACGATGGGACGAACGGCACGTTCAGACATTCTTCCTGTTCCGAGGTGGCTGGTGACGTAGAGGAACTCGTGACCACGGCGCCCGTGTACGATTCCACGCGCAGATGACTTGTCTGCGGCCCCGGGCAGGCGCTCGGGTTGGTGAGCAGTCCGATGCCGGCGTTGCCTGTGAATATCAGTCGGGACTCGACGATGGGTGCTTCTGGTTGCACAGGGTCGCTGAGACTATGTTCGACTTGGATCTTGAAGAACTCGTGGTAGTCGCCAGACGCGATTCCCTCTTCTTCCGGTTCAGCTTCTTTATGCCAGCTGACGCCGCCCACCAGGAAGGAGTGGATGTGGATTTTCCCTTTGCCCAAGATGGCCGGCAGTTCGATGTCGATGCCAAACTCAAGCGGAACGCCGGTGGGCTGTTCCAGGTTGTAGACGGTTCCTTCAAGCGTTTCCGTCACGGGTGGGGCTCCCGCCGCGATGACGATCGTGAGTTTCTGTTTGCCCGCTTCGGTATTGGGGTTGCAGTGGCTGGCTTCTTCTTTGTGCAAGTTCTCTTTGAAGTCGACAAGCGAGCATTGCGGCAGCGCCCGTGGATTGGTGCTGATGCCCACCGGCAGATCGGTCCGTATGGTCTTCACGCCGTTGCCCGCGGTGCCTTTTTCGTTGAGCGTGAAGTCGGTGACCCCGATGGGCGGGTGCCCGGCGGCCTGGGTGAAGAGTTTCGCGGGGAGGGTGGCGGCGGTGCAGTCCGTCGCTTCCAGGCAGTTGCCCGCGAAGAATTCTTTCGCGCCGAACGCGGCCTGCGCGGCGGGCGCCGAGACGGCGACGATGGCTACTGCGACCAGCGCTAGCAGCGAATACCGAACCTGCGACCTCATACCGACCTCCCGATAGAACTCATCTGAGCTTCCAACCCCATTGGACTACCTACCAAGCCCCAAGTTGCGGAGCATAGACAGACGTATTAGACGAATCCTGCGAATGTCCTCCCGCTCCGGCAACCGAGGCTACGCCTCTCCGACCGCCTCTGCGTCAGTTCCCGCGTCCGCCGGACCGGGCAGCTCCAGCTGCCGGCCGAAGCCCACGCGCAGCAGCGCGCCGCCCCCCGGGGCGTTCTGAGCTTCGACAAAGCCGCCGCAGGCCTCGGCCGCCTGGCGCACGATCGCCAGGCCCAGCCCCGAGCCGGACAGCTTGCGCGCGTCCTGGGCGCGGTAGAAGCGGTCGAAGACGAACGGCAGATCCGCCTCCTGGAAGCCCGGGCCGTGATCGCGCACGGCCAGCACGCCGTCCTTCACGGACACCTCGACCGTGCCGCCGTCCGGGCTCCACTTGCGGGCGTTGTCCACCAGGTTGGACACCGCACGGGCGATCCTGTCGCCCTGCCCGCTGACCACCGTCGGCTCGAGGTCGATCTCGAAGCGCAGATCGCTTCGCCGCCGCGCGCGCTGCACGGCCCCCTGCACCAGCTCGTCCAGGCGCACGTCGTCAGCGGGCCCCTGCTCCTCCGCGCCGCGTGCCAGCTCGAGCACATCGCCCACCAGCGCCGTCAGCTCGTCCAGCTCCTCGACGATGTCCCTGCGCAGCCCCTCCTGCTCCTCCGCGGGCAGCCTGTCGGCCTCGCCCAGGATCTGGATGTTCGCCCGCAGCGAGGAGATCGGCGTGCGCAGCTCGTGGCTGGCGTCCGCGATCAGGTGGCGCTGCGCCTGGACCGATCGCTCCAGCGCGTCGAGCGTCGCGTTGAAGCTCTCCGCCAGCCGCGCCAGCTCGTCGCGGCCCTCCACCTCCAGCCGACG
>DAIRTT010000130.1:0-2190 GCA_036803745.1 Solirubrobacteraceae bacterium
GCCGGGGGGAACGCCTCGGGGCCGAGCACGCCGGTGCCCTTCCAGTCGCCGCGGTCGAGCAGCTCGAGCGCCACGACGGGGTTGATGGCCGTCTGCCAGACGACGGCCTGACTGCCGTACTCGCGCATCGTCGTCTCGTTGTCGACCAGGTGGTAGAGGTAGGTCGAGCGCGGCTGGCCGTCCTTGCCCGCGCCCGTCACCCAGGTGCCGGCGCACGTGCGCCCGCTCATCCGCTCGCCGAGCGTCGCCGGGTCGGGCAGCGCCGCCACGACGACGTCCCGGGGCGCCACCTCGACGCCCCGGACCGACACCGGGTCCGTCGAGTCGAGGCCAAGTTTGTGAAGGGTCGAGAGCACGTCGATGAACTCCTGGCCGAGCCCGTACTTGAACGTGACCCGCTCGCACTGGACCCAGCGCGGGATCAGCACGACCTCCTCGTGCTCGACGTTGACGCATTCAACCGGCCCGATGCCCTCGGGGAAGTCGAAGATCTCGGGCTCGGAGAAGGGCGCGGTCGTGTAGAAGCCGCGCTCGCGCTCCCAGATCAGCGGCGGGTTCAGGCACTCCTCGATCGTCGTCCAGATCGAGAATGTCGGCGCGAAGTCATAACCCTCGACGACGAGGTCGGCGCCGTCGCGAACCCCGACTTCCCGAATGCTCGAGAACATCTCGTCGGCGGCGTGGCGGGCAAAGATGTCCGAAAGTCCGGGCTCGACGCCGATCCCCACGAGCGCCAGGATGCCCGCTCCCTCCCACGCCTCGTGCTCGGCCAGTTGGAGGTCGCCCAGCATCTCCCCCGGCAGCTCGTGGGGACGCTCGGGATGGGGATGGGAGAGCGTCATCGCCATGTCGAGATAGGTGACCTTGGCCTCGAACGCGGCCGCGAAGATTGGCTCGTTGAAGCGCGGGTCGCACGCGTTGAGAACCGCGTCCGGGCGCACCCGGCCGATCAGGTCGACGAGATCCTCCCGACTGGAGGCGTCGACCCGCTCCGCGCTGAAGCGGTCGGGCTCGCCGAGCCGGTCTGCCGCCGACCGGGCGCGGTCCAGCGCCACGTCGGCCATCACGACATGCTCGAACACGGGCCTGCGCTGCGCGATCGCGGCAAACGCCGCGCCCACGCCGCCGGCACCTACGACCAGAACTCTCATGTGGCGCAGTCTTACGCAAACGGAGGAGCGGAAATGTCACAAGGGCGCCCCGCCCGTGCGCCGCTATGTCGCAGTCGCCTCCCGTATGCTGCGCCGATCCGCGCGGCCCCGAACAGCTGTACCCAATGAGCACCGGCCTGCCCAGCCCGACTAGCGCATCATCCGGAGCCACCGACGGCGTGAATGTCGACGGTCTTACACGTGCGGGCGCGCCGTGGCGCCGGAGCACGGGCGCACGCCGCTGGGAGCCCTCTCCGCGGCTGCCCCGGCGTGAGCTTGCCCTGGTCGTGCTCTCGGGAGTGCTGCTCGCGATCCTCACCACCTGGCCGCTGATCCTGCACATGCCCAGCCGGATCGCGCCCGATCTCGGCGATCCGATCCGGACCGCCTGGGAGGTCGCGTGGGTCGGTCACGCGATGCTCCACAGCCCGCTGCATCTGTTCGACGCCAACGCGTTCTACCCCCACGCCCTCAGCCTCGCCTTCTCCGACTCGCTACTCGGCTATGGCCCCGCAGCATTCTTCGGTTCGGGCACCGTCGCGGCCCTCGTCCGCTACAACCTGCTGTTCCTCCTCGCTTGGTCGCTCTGCTTCATCGGCGCCTACCTGCTCGCACGCGAGATCGGCCTGCGACGGCTGGGCGCCGCGGCCGCCGGCATCGCGTTTGCCTACGCGCCCTACCGGATCACCGAGGCCGGCCACCTGCACGTGATCTCCTCAGGCGGGCTGGCGCTCGCCCTCTTCCTGCTCGTGCGCGGCTACCGGCGGACATCCGCCGGGCTCGTCCTCGCCGGCTGGCTCGTCTCCGCCTGGCAGATCAGCCTCGGCTTCACGCTCGGGCTCCAGTACGTCTATCTGGTCGCCGTGCTCGGCCTGCTCGCCGTCATCTACTGGTGGCGCGGGCAGCTTGACCCCGGCCGGGGCTGGACGGGCTCCGACGGTGCGCGTGACCGGCGCGAGGATCCGAAGTCGCCGAGCGGAGAGCCGCTCGCCGCCGAGCAGCCCGCCAGCTGGGACCCGACAACCCTTGCCTGGCGCTG
>DAIRTT010000130.1:2200-7497 GCA_036803745.1 Solirubrobacteraceae bacterium
GAGCAGCCCGCCGCGACTGGCGCACCGGCGCCGGCGGCCGACGCCGAGCCGCAGCGGCGCGGTACGGCCGGCGCCGGCTCGCGCGGCCCGTTGATCGCGCGCCGGCTCGTGGCGGTCACGATCATCGGCGTAGCTCTGTGCGGGGGCATCTCGATCTACCAGGCCCGCCCGTACCTGAAGATCTCACACGACTATCCGACCGCCAAACGGACGATCAAGGAAGTCAACAACTACTCCTCGGGGCCCGCCGCCCTCCTGTCGGCCTCCTCGGAGAACCGGGTGTGGGGCGGCGCCACCTCGGGCATTCGCGCCAAAGTGCATTCCCAGAACGAGGACGTCTTCTTCCCGGGCGGCCTGATCCTCCTGCTCGCGCTGATCGGCCTCGCCGGTGTCGGCGGCGCCGCCTACACCCGCAACATGCGTCTCGGCCTCGCCGCCGGGGCGCTGACGTGTTCGGTCTTCGCGATGGGCCTCGGCCTGACCGGCGCCGGATACCCCTATCGATTGCTCTACGACTATGCGCCCGGATGGGACGGGGTGCGTGTTCCCGGCCGCGTCTTCACCCTCGGCACGCTCTTCTACGCCCTCCTCGCCGGCGCCGGCGCGCAGGCCCTCGTGCGCCTGATCGGGCCGTGGGCGCGCCGCCGTTCGCTCACCTCGCTGCCCGCCCTGCTCGGCGCGATCCTCCTCATGGGCATTCTCGGCGAAGGTGCCGGGCACCTCGCACATCCGGTCGTTCCGCAACCGGCCCGGGCTGAGATCGGGTTGCCCGGCCCGCTGCTCGACCTCCCGACCGACGGCGCCGCCGACCGTTTGTGGCAGTACTTCTCGACCGACGGCTTCTACAAGATCCCGATCGGCAACAGCACGTTCGACATCCCTGCCGTCGATGACCTGCGCGGCGGGATGAGCGGGTTCCCCGACCGGGCGAGCATCGAAAAGCTCCGCTTCTACGGCATCAAGACGGTCGTCCTCCATCTCGTCATGCCGAAGCTGCCCGGCATCCACGGCTACGCGACCGCCGAGCCCGCAGACGTGCCCGCGGCCGCCGCCAAACCGGTCGCCGGTCTAGGCGTCTCCAGACGCCGGATCGGCAACCTCGTGATCTACGAGATCGGCCCCGGCCCCAAGGCTCTGCACTCCCGATGAGCCGCACGAGAGCGCTCACCGCGATCATCCTCGTGGGTGTCGCCTTCGCCACGATCATCCAGAGCTTCTCCTGGAATCAGACCTCGCACTTCGACCTGATCCGCTCGCTCAACCAGGACGGCACGACGATCGACTCCTACCAGCAGAACACGGGCGACAAGGTCACCTACAAGGGGCACGTCTACTCGGCGCGCGCACCCGGCCTGGCACTGTTCTCCCTGCCCTTCTACGACACGCTCACGTTCCTGAACGCCGAAAAGCTGGCCCGCGACTCACAGGCCCACCACGGCGAAGACGAGATGATCTACTTCATCGGGCTGTGGGCGAACGTGCTGCCCGGTCTGCTGCTGCTGCTGCTGACGTGGCAGGTCGCCGAGCGCTTCGAGCCCGGCTACGGCGCGGCGGCGGCCGTCGCGCTCGGCCTCGGCACGATGGTCCTGCCGCTCTCGACACTGCTGTTCTCCCACATCTTCTCAGCCTTCCTCGCGTTCGCCGCGTTCGCGCTGATGCTGCGAGAGCGCGACGGGCCGCCGCGGCCGCTGCTCCTCGGGATCGCGGGGCTCGCGATGGGCTATGCGGTCACGTCGGAGTACCCGGTCTTCTTCGCCGCCGCCGTGCTCGGCCTGTTCCTGCTCTCGCGCCGCGACTCGCTCAACGTTCCCGGCGTCCTGCGGCGGGCGGGCGCATACATCGCCGGCGGCGTCGTCGGCATCGTGCCGCTGCTGCTCTACAACCACTACGCGTTCAACTCCTGGACGCACCTGGCCTACTCCGACGTGCCGCGCCAGCAGAAGGGCTTCTTCGGGATCGGCGCACCGAACCCCAAGGTGTTCGTCACGCTCCTGTTCGACTCCCGCGGGCTGCTCACGATCTCGCCGGTGCTGCTGATGGGTGCGATCGGGACCGTCCTGCTCTACCGCCGCGGCAAACGCGCCGAGGCGCTGACGATCACCGGCGTCTGCGCCTGCTACCTGATCTACAACTCGGGCTACTACCTGCCCTTTGGCGGCGGCTTCATGGGTCCGCGCTTCATGACCACGATGCTGCCGTTCCTGATCTGCCCGCTCGGCCTCGCGCTCAAGCGCTACCCGGGACCGACGGTCGCGCTGGCGGCGATCTCGATCACGACCACCGCGATCGCGACGATGACCCACCCGCTCGTCGGCTATGAGAACGAGACCGTCATCTGGACGCGGCTCCTGGGCAAGGGCTCCTTCCAGCCCACGATCGCCTCGGCCTTCGGGCTCGGCCGTGGCTGGGGCGCCGTCTGGCCGTTCCTTCTGCTCGCCGGCGGCGCGGTCGTCGCATGCGCCCTGGCGACGCCGCGGCTGCGGATGTCCGGCGCCGCGCTCGGCTACGGCGCGGCGAGCGTCGTGGCGTGGGCGCTGTTCGCCTGGCTGGCACCGACGGTCCTGGGAATCGACCACCGGGGCCTGCTGAGTATCGTCGGAGCCGGTGACCACACCGCCCTCAACCTGACCCTGCACGACGGCGCCCGCTATCCGCTGCGCACCCTCGCCGCGCTCGCCGGCTTCGCCGGCCTGCTCGCGCTGGGCATCATGGCGCTCACGCGCAACCAGCCGCCGTCGCCGGGCGCCGCACGCCGCGACGTGCGCGCCGCCTCGAGCTCGGAGGCCGCTCTCTCTGGCTAGTTGCGCGACACGCGCGCGTTGCATTTCGCCGCGTGCAACTGGCGGCAGACGACGATGTAGCCGGCCCGCGGCTGCCCGTGGGCGCTCGTCAGACCGGCGTCGAAACGCGTTCGTGCCGTTCCGCCGGTCCAGTCATAGATGTACAGGCGCTTGACCTGCGGCTGCGAGCCGGCGACGGCGAACATGAACTTGAGCACCTTCGCCGCTCGGCTCAGGCCGGAGCCGTTGCGGTTGGGATATGCGCCGCCGAACTGCACCAGGCCGCCCGTCTCGGTCAGCCATACCTGCCCGCCGAGCGCCCTCACCAGTTCGCGCGTGCGCCAGCTTTCGAGGCGGTTGATGTCGGAGTAGTTGTGCAGGCCCCAGATCTTCGGCATGACCGTCCTCAGCCTCCCGACCTCGTGCTTGAATTCCGAGATGTAGCTGAGGGTCGGGCTGATGTTGGCGGCGTCGAGGACGTCGAGCCCGATCACCGAGCAGCCGTGGCAGACGCGGATCAGCGCCTGGTAGTAGCGGGCGGCGGCGGCGGCCGACGGGCTCGCGAGGACACCGCGGATGTTGCCGCGATTGGACTCGTCCCAGGACTGGTACTGCTTGACGTGCGGGAAGAGCCTCACGAAGCGCTGGACGTCACGCTGATAGCTCGCCACGCTCGGGAGCTTCGTGGGCGTGTGCTCGGAATGGTAGAAGGACACCAGCACCTGGACGTGCTGGACTTCGGCGGCCTGGATGAACGTGATCGCCGCATTCAGCGTGCTCGTTCGGGTGACGGCGTCATACGGGGCGATGTAGCGGACGATCCGCGTGTGCAGCTGCTTCCACAGAGGACTGCGGAACATCGTCGCGTGCTCGTCGCCGATGCCCGTCAGATAGCTGGAGGCTGAGCGCGCCGCGGGGCCCTGCGAACGTCCGATCGCGCTCGGCACCGCGAGGGCGCCGAGGGTCAGGGCGAGGAGCAGTGCGAGTGCGCCTGTGGAGGCTTTGCGAGAAGTTCTCATACGGTTATGCGGAACAGGCGAGAACACGCCGGGTTGCGCGATCGTAGTACCTCTTACGCGGCCTTCAGCCCGGGGCCTGCATCTTTTAGGGCATCTTTACGCGCTTTGTGGGATCTGCAACGACCCGCACGTCGACTCCCGGGAGGCCCCTGATCAGGCGCATCAGCAGCGAGTTCTCCTGCCCGCCCAGGCGCGTAAGGCCGCGCGGAGGAGCGGGTGTGCCCATCAGCACATAGGTGCTCCCCAGATCGCCCGCCACGCGGATCGCCACCGCCGCCACGTCCTCTCCCTCCTCGACCCGCAGGCTCGCTCCGAGCATCGAGACCAGGCGGCGCAGCTCCTCCAGGCGCCGGCGATCCTCGGGGCTCGGCGAGCGCCCCGGCGGGCGCACCACGAGCACGTCCAGAGCGGCGTCGAGCCGCTGCGCCGAGCGCCATGCGCGCCGCACGATGCGCTCCGAGTGGGACGCCAGCGTCGCGAGGGCCAGCAGCCGCTCGGCGATCGCCTGGGGCGCGTCGGTCGCCGGCGCGGGCAGGCCCTCCTCGTCGCGGCGCACTGCCGGCGACTGCTCGCGGACCAGGCGCTTGACCTCGACATCCTCGGCGACCTGGCGCAGGGCCGTCTCCCTGAGCGCCGACAGGTTCTCGATCTTGAAGAAGTTGTTGAGCGCCGCCTGCACCCGCTCGGGGCGGTAGACCTTGCCGGCCCGCAGGCGGCCGATCAGCGCCTCGGGCGTCATGTCGATCAGCACGACCTCGTCGGCCGCCGAGAGGACCTCGTCGGGGATCGTCTCGCGTACGCGCGCACCGGTCAGCTGCGTGACCTGATCGTTGAGGCTCTCCAGATGCTGGACGTTGACCGTCGAGTAGACGTCGATCCCGGCGTCGAGCACGTCGCGGACGTCCTCGTAGCGCTTCTCGTGCTCGACGCCCGGCGCGTTGGTGTGGGCCAGCTCGTCGATCAGCGCCAGCTCGGGCCGGCGCTCGAGCAGCGCCGGGAGATCCATCTCCTCCAGGGGTGTGCCGCGGTAGCGCACGTGGCGGCGGGGCAGGAGCTCTAGGCCCTCGGCCTGGGCGACCGTCTCCTCGCGCCCGTGGGGCTCGAGATAGCCGACCGCCACGTCGCGCCCGCTGTCTGCCTCTGCGCCGCCCTCCTGGAGCATGCGGTACGTCTTCCCCACGCCCGGGGCCATACCGATGAAGACCTTCAGGTTGCCTCGTTCGCTGCTCATGGGGGCCGTGTGGGACGCTACCGCAGTGACCTCGTTCCAGACGGCCGCAGCCGTGCTGGGCGGCCTGCTGATAGTCGGCTCGCTGCTCTCCGGACTGGCGCGCCGCAGCATGCTCTCGCTCGCGGCGCTGTTCGTGCTCGCCGGATTCATCCTCGGCCAGGGGGCGACTGGCGTCCTCGACTTCAGGGCAAGCTCGGGCTTCGTGACCGACATGGCGACGGTCGCGCTGATCGTGATCCTCTTCCGGGATGGCCTGGAGGTCGACGG
>DAIRTT010000131.1:0-7491 GCA_036803745.1 Solirubrobacteraceae bacterium
GGAGCGCGCTTCTGCATCTCAGCCCTTGCCCTTCTTCGTCGTCGCCGCCGAGCCGAAGACGCTCTGGGAGAGCCCTGAGAATGCCCCGCCCGCAACCGGAGCCTTGGTGTGCGAGCGCAAGCTGGAGGTGATCGGCTGCCCCTGAGGCGTCAGCAGACCGAGGTTGATGCATTCCTGCTTGCTCGGCGGCTTGAGGAGACCGACGAGCAGGTTCACGCTCGGGTTGATCGAGGAGACGCCCTGCAGGAGCTTGAGGATTTCGCAGTTGAAGTACACGAGGCTGCGTCCGAGCGGGCCGTGTGCGTCGGAGGAGCTGACGATGCTGTTGAGGTTGTGGTTGCCCCAGTCGAGGAAGAACAGGAAGCCGCCCTTGCTCTGGCCGGGGTTGTAGGCGAGCTCGTTGAAGAATTCGTTGAGCACCGAGAAGCTCACCGACAGCTTGGGCAGGGCAGCCGTGAACTGTTGCGTGGCGGGCTGCAGTTCGTTGATGATCGGCAGGATTTCCCGCGCGAACGGACGGATTTCGTTCTGGATGACCGGCTTGGTCTTCAGCGCCAGGCGACGGGTCGCTTCGTTGGCGGGACCGAGCGAGCGCGCGAACGGCTCGAGCTCGCGCAGCGTCGGGCCGAGCTTGCTCGACGCGGTCGCCAGCTTGCCCAGGTTGGTGCCCGTCTTCTTGAGCGCGCCGGGCAGGAGGTGCAGCGTCTTCTGCAGGTTGGCTTCCTCCTGGGCGAAGGTCTGGAAGACGCCGTTGGAGGCCTGGACGAGCTGGGCGATCTGCGTGTCCTTGGCGCCGAGCGCTTCCATCAGCAGGCGGAAGTTGTGGATCGAGTGGGCGATGTTTGAGTGGCGCTGTTCGAGCTGGGCGGCGATTTCACGTCCGTAGCGGGCCGCGGGGTCGAAGCGCTTGAGCGTCGCCGAGAGTGCGCTCGCATTGTGCTTGAGCCCTTCGCCCGCGCCGGCCAGCAGCTCCTGGAGGTAGGTGCGCGTTTCGGCGTCGAGGCCGGCGAGGAATTCGTCGAAGTTCACGTCCGGCGCCGTCTGGGAGAGGGGGATCACCCCACCGCTCTTGAGCTTCCCCGCCGAGGGCGTGCCCGGGTTGACCTCGATCGTGATGTCCTGGAGCTGGGTCTTGGGGCGCAGGAGCAGCGTCGCGTTCTTGTACAGGCGCGCGTATTTGGGCGTGATCTTCATCGTCACCGTCGCGATGCCGTTGTTGAGGTCTACGCTGCCGATTTCGCCGATCTTGGCACCGGCGATCGTGACCGCCTGGCCCTGTCCCGGGGTGACGGCCTGAGCGGTCTGGAACTCGGCCTTGAGCGTGTAGTAGTTGCGCCCGAGGACCGGCACCCACCCGGGAAGCTTGAAGTTCTCGTGCGCGAGGATGTAGCCGCCGACGGCGGCCGCGACGACGATCATCGTCACGACGGCGAGGAACGCCGTGCGGTAGCGGTCGATCTGGTCGCGGACGCTCAGCCCGCCCTCGTGCTGCTCGGCCGGTGTCGTCATCCGCTGCCGTCCGCGGGTCCGTGGGCCAGCGGCCCGTTGAAGTTGGGCAGCGCCTGCGTGGCGCACGGCACGAGCGGCTTGTATTCGGGCTCCTGCGCCGGATAGGCCGGGCTGGTGCCCAGCGGCGTCTGAGGCGAGCGGGTGAGCAGCTTCTCACCCTTGAGTTTCGTGCCGAGGATCGATGTGGGCGCCGACTTGATCGTCGTGCCACTGTTCCCGACGAGGAATTTGGCGAACGTGCCGTTGCCGTCGAAGCCCTGGCCGATGCCCGCCAGCCCGACGAGGCTGTACCAGAATTCCTTGTAGTCCTCGACGCCCGAGGTAGCCGCGCCGTCCTGGATCTTGGTGTTGCCCGCCGGGATGATGACTTTCGTGAGGCATTTGTTGAACAGGTCGCTCTGCTTGAACAGCGGCGTCTGTTCGGCCGAGAGCTGGGCGAGCGAGGGAGTCGCGGCCTGCAGGCCCTTGGCGACGCCGCCGAGCTCAGCAGGTCCGAGCGACAGGCGCACCTGTTCGATCCACGGCAGCGCCGCCGTGACCGTGCTCGGCACCGCGCGGACCCCCGGGAGGATCTCACGCGCGAACGTCCGCGTCGGAGCGAAGGTGGCGTCGAGCTCGGCGAGGCCGCGATTGATGTTGGACAGGTTGCGCGGCAGTTCGGCCACCGTCGTCTGCAGCTCGGTGCGCTGAGCCGCGAAGGCCGCGAAGAAGGTGTTGAAGTTTTCGATCAGTTCGCCGAGCTGCTGGTCGTGGACGTTGAGCGCCGAGGTGACCTTCCCGATGCTCGCGATCAGCTTGGAGAGGTCATGCGGTTCGGTGCCGGCGAGGCCCTGGTTGATGACGGCCGCGCCGCGCAGCGCCGGCGGCGAGCGGTGGTAGGTCTGGTTGAGCGCCTGGGCCGCGGTGAAGCCGTGGAGTTCCGGCTCCTGTTCCGCGTTTTCGGCCGCATTCGGCTTCTGCGTCAGCGACTTGCCGTATTCGATCAGGAAGGTCTGAAGGTTCGCGCGGGTGTCGGTGTTGAGTGCATCGAGCACCTGGTCGAGCTGGACGGGGTCGGAGGTCTGCGTGATCGGGATCGTGTGCCCCGAGGAGATCGTCGCGGCCGACGGGCTGCCGGGCTGGAGTTCGACGAACCAGTTGCCTTCGAGGAAGATCCGCGGGCGGATCTTGAGCGTCGCGTCGGAGTGGATCGGCAGGCCGCGCGATTCGATTTCCATCGTCACGAGCCCGGCCTTCCCCTGGCGCTTGATCGCGCTCACCTTGCCGACGTCGACTCCCGCGATCCGGACGGGAGACTTGGGGTGGACGTTGACGGCGGTGGCGAACTGCGCGTTCAGCTGGAAGCCGTGCTTGAACGGGATGTGCTTGGTGAAGCCGAAGTAGGTCACGAGCGCGACGAGCACGACCACGAACGCGCCCGTGCGCACCGGGTTCGACCGCATCAGCTCGACGACCGGCGTTTCCTCGCGGCGTCGCCAGAGGCGCCGGCGGCTCATTTCTTCTTTCCTTTGGCGATGCCGAGCGCCTTGAGCGTTTCGGCGGGATACGTTTCGCCGAACAGGTCGGTCGAGCGGCCGGTCAGTTCGCGGTTGGGCACGGCCGATGCGGCGTTGCCGATCACCGGCACGCCAGGCGCATAGGCCTCGTTGCCGGCTTCGCAGAGCTGCTTCTGCCCGGGCGCGGCGACGTTGGGGTAGTTGTTCGCGTGGACGTGGTTGTTCTTCAGGTCGGTGATCGCGGCCGATCCGGCGGCGTGTTCTTCGGAGGGGCCGTTGGCGGGGGCTGATGAGGGGTAGCCCTCGTTGTTGGCGCCTGTCGGTGAGAGCACGATGCCGGCTCGGGCCAGCGTGCCGACGCCGACGTTCTCGGTCTCGAGGTTGGCGACATTGCGCAGTGCGAGCGTCACGTAGTTGCAGTTGGCCTGCAGCGGCGCGAACCCGGCGAGGAGCGGGTTGCCGACTTCCAGCGTCTGTGTGAAGTCTTCGAAGCTCAGGAGCACGATCGGGTTGTTCCCGAAGGCCGCGAGCGCTTCGGAGGATTCCGCCAACTTCGCGTTGAGGGCCGTCGCGGCCTTGAGGTTGATCGCGCCTTCCGCGAACGCGTGGCCGAGCGGCGGAGCGACGGTCGTGAGCGCCGCGGCGCTCGGGCGCAGCAGGTGCATGAACTCGGTCGCCTTTTCGATGAACGGCGCCTCGGCCGGCAGCGAGTGGGTGGCCTGCTCGAGCGAGGCGGGGCCTCCCTCGGTTGCGGCTTCGAGCGACGGGGTCACGCTCGCGAAGGCGGTGAAGAACGTGTCGAGGTCGCTGTAGTAGTTGGCCTGCGCCTGGGCGACGGGAGCCGACTCAGAGGCGACGCGGTCGAGCGCGAAGAAGAGTTCGCGCAGACGCGTCTGCGGCGAGGCGAGGTTGTGGAGCACGGGGATCGCCCCGGTGACGAGCGGACGCAGTTCGTGGATCGTGTTGTTGAGGCCGAGGCCGCGTCCGGCGAGCCCGTCGCCGAAGTTGATCGTGTTCTGCTTGATCGACGTCCTCGTCTTCTTGTCGAACATGTTGAAGAGTTCGTCGATGTTCACCGGTTCAGTCGTCTGGCTCACGGGGATCGTCCGACCGGCCTTGAGCGTCTGGCTGGAGGTGCCCTTTTCGAGTTCGAGGTACTTGAGGCCGATCGCCGACACCGACTGGACGATCGCCTTCGTGTCGGCCGGCAGCGGTTCGACTTTTTTTTCTAGCTTGAGGTTGGCGATCGCCGTGATGTGCCCCGTGCGCGGGCTCTCGTGGATCGACAGCGAGCTGACCACGCCGACGCGGGTGCCGGCGATGCGCACCTGGTTGGACGACTGCAGGCCGGCGCCCTCGGGAAGTTCGACTTTGATGTTGTAGGTCGGCACGAAGGGCAGCCCGTTGTTGGCGTTGTAGGACAGGAAGACGGCGACGAGCGCGATCAGGGTCGTGACTCCCCCGATCAGCAGCGGGCTCGCGGCGAGCGAGTTGCGGCGGCGGCGATCCATCACGGCACCTGGGTCGGGTCGCAGCTGAGCAGTTCACCGTCGACGAAGGGCGATGAGCCGTCGGCGGCCGGCTGGGTCGCGCCGCCCGGGCACCTGCGCAGCTGGCCGGTCTTGAGGGTTTCCTGAGCGGCCTGGGGCGAGGTCGGCGTGAGCTTGTTTTTTTCACCGAGCTTGAAGTCGGGGAGGACGGGGGCGAAGCGGGCGTAGTGGCCGTCGGCGTCGTAGTACGCGGCCGCCTGGCCGAACGTGCGCAGCGTGCCGGCAAGGTCGGGGGAGTATGGCCCGAAGAAGGCCGTGATCGGCACCGATTCCCGGGCGGCCGTGACGATGCTCGGCGAGGCGCTCGAGAGGGTCTGCGCGAGCACCGGCAGCGCCCGGATGAAGTCCGTGAGGTCGTTGTTGGCGCCCGGTCGGTTGATCGCCAGGTTGAAGTTGGTGACGGCGGGCGTGGCCGTGCTCACGAGCGGCCGCAGCTTTTCGAGCAGCGCCGTCAGCGGCTTGGTCGTCGGCTTGGACGTGTCGACCAGCGTTTTGAGCGCGGCGAACGTCGAGGGCAGTTCGGCGAAGGTCTTGTTGCCCTGGCGCAGCGTCACCGGGAGCTGGCGCAGCCCCTGAGCGAACTGCGTCTGCTGAGAGCCGATCGCCTGGAACGTCGTGTTGGCGTTTTCGATCAGGTCCGTCAGCTGCGTCTGGCGGGCGCCGATCGTCGTGACCGCCTTGGCGGTTTCGACGAGGAAGTTGGTGAGCGTCGGCTGGTCGCGGACGAGCTCTGAGAAGACGTGGTCGGTCGCGGTCAGCGCAGGCGCGAAGTATTCGGTCGACTGGCCAAGCGCGCGGCCGGCCCCGACGTACTGTTCGGCCGTGCCCTGGATGAAGCCCTGGAGCCCCTTGCGGGTCTTCGGGTCGAGCGTGTTGAAGAGCTGGTCGAGGTCGACGACTTCCTTGCTCGCGCTGCCGACGAGCGTCGCGCCATCGGCGAGAGCCGGGCTGTTGTTGGGCCCGGGGCTGAGCGCGATGTAGCGGTTGGCGACGCTCGACAGCGACGGCACCCGCACCTGCGCGACGGTCCCTTCGTGCAGTGGGGTCAAAGAGGAGTCGACGTGGATCGTGATGCGGGCCTTGAAGTCCTTCGTCAGGACGATGTCCTTGACACTGCCGACGGGGACGCCTCCGACCTGCACCTGGTCGCCGCGGACGAGCTGGCCGGCTTCCTGGAAGACGAGCTGGTAGTCGCTGCCGCCGCTGCCGCCGAAGACGAGGAAGGCGACGATCAGGATCACGGCGGCGAGCACCACCAGCGGGAGCATGTGCACGGCCCTGGCGGGCCGGGAGCGACCGCGCGCGACCGGCTGGCGGCCAGGAGGGGGCGGCGAGGCGGCGGGAGGGCTCGGAGGGCTAGCCGTTGCCACGGGCGCCTCCTCTCGCGTGGGGGTCGGGGATCGCTGCCGAGGACGGCCCGCGCCCGACGGTCGGGTCGGGGATCTCCCCCAGCCTCGCCGTCAGCTTGATCCACTGGCTCGGCGAGAGCGAGGTTGTGAGCAGGCCGGAGACGCGAGCACTGGCCGCCCCGGGCGCGTCGTAGGCGACGCGGATGGCCGTGCCCGAGCGCGGGCTCGCCACTGCGATCCCAGCGCCGGGGAAGCTCATCAGGCTGAGGACCCGCCGCGGGCGTGAGAGGCCCTGGAGCATGAGCAGTTTGCGGACCGTCGTCTCGCCGATCGAACCCTGCCCCTGGTGCCCGGCGATCGGGATGCCGTTGACGGCCGTGATTTCGACCATGCTCGTGCTCGAGTCGGCCAGGACGTTCGCGGCCAGCGCGGCCGGCGTGCTCGGCCCGCACCTCAGGTTCGACACGGTCGGGCTCAGGCCGGATACCGACAGGTACTCGAGCATCGCGAGGACGCGCTTGTCGACCCGCCCCGAGCGAACGTCCTGGCGGCCGCAGCGGCCTAGGTGGATGGCGCCGTCGTGGAGCACCTGCGGCTCGAGCTGCTGCTTGGACTCGAGCAGGACCTGCCCGATCGTGGGCGAGGTCGCGAGGAACGGGTTCTCGCCCTTGGCGTGGAAGATCGAGGTGTTCTCGAGCGCCACCCATCCGTCGAGGATGGGCTTTGGATCGATCAGAGGAGCGCCGGTGCCGGCGGGGCGGATCTGGAAGAACAGATGCGGCTGGGGGTCTCTGCCGGCGACCGTCGAGGCGCCACCCACGTGACCGAGGACCGTGCCTGCGATGACCTGCGAGCCCGCGTGCAGCGGGTGCAGGTAGACGTCGTTGGCGCCGGAGCGGAAGACCCGAACGCCGGGGGCGCCGCTGGCGCGGGGCAGCGTGGAGACCTTGGGCGCGGCCGGCGCGGGCGAGGGCG
Organism: Solirubrobacteraceae bacterium; assembly: GCA_036803745.1. GTDB lineage: Bacteria > Actinomycetota > Thermoleophilia > Solirubrobacterales > Solirubrobacteraceae > Palsa-744. The sequence continues at coordinate 6,880 of DAIRTT010000131.1, forward strand.
CGGATTCGAGCCCGGCGGCGGCACCGAGGGACAGGCCGGAGATCGTGCCCGCTTCGGAGAACGGCGAGCGGGGCTGTGCCCCCGCGGTCGCCGGACCGCTCGGCGCGCGTTCGCCCGAGCCGCCATGTGCGATGCGGCGGCTGACGGTCGAGTGGACGTGGGGCTGGAGCACCGGATAGACCGGTGAGACCTCGCCGAGCTGCGAGTACACGTACGTGTTGGCGAAGGCATCGCGGAGCACGAGGAAGCGCCCGAGCGCGGCGGATGATCCAATCTGGAGGATCTTGCCGTCCTGCACGGCGATCACGGGTGAGCCGGTCGGCGCGTCGATCGTCGTACCGACGAGCGTCCGCGCGGGCTTCGAGCCGCTGGCGGGCACGGTCGCGAACCCGTCGCCGAAGTGCGACGCCGCATGGACCGGGAAGTGGGCCTCGGTCAGACCGGTGATCGCGCCGAGCAGTTCGGAGGGCGTGCCACCGAGCAGCTGCGCGCGCAGCATCACCGACGCGACATAGGCCTGTGAGTGGTTGTAGGAGAAGACGCCCGCGCGGATGTCTGCAGCGCCGCCGGCAGCCCGCAGGTAGCGCGCCGCCGCGAAGATCGCGTCCGAGG
>DAIRTT010000132.1:0-7410 GCA_036803745.1 Solirubrobacteraceae bacterium
GTGGCTACGACTCAAGCGCTCTCGCTCGGGCCGCCAGTAGCGTCTGAGCGCTCCGGGTCCGGCAGCGTCGCGGTCTTCTCCAAGAAGTCCAGCACGTCGCCCTTCTTGGGGACCGGGATCGTGATCGGGTCGCCCTTCTTGGGTTTCGTCTGCTGAGTCGGGTTAGGGTCTTTCTCGGCCACAAGAGGAGGGTAGCGCCGCATGGGTCCACAATTCGGGGAGTGCGTCTGGGGTTGCGGCAGCGACGCGCCGTTCAACCAAGAGCACATCATCGGTAGGCAGTTCGCTAAGGCGCTCGGCATGCCATTCCCGGTGCCAATCAAATGGGGCGACATTGAGCGAAGCACGGGCCGGGAGATCATGCACGGCGAAGCGCTGGAGAAGGAGCTGGCGATCTGCCTAGACGACCGCGTTTGTGAACGCTGCAACGGCAACTGGATGAAGAAGCTCGATGACCTCACCGTACGTTTCATGCGGCCCGCTCTTGAGCACGAAGGACGGGTGCAGTTGGAATCGAAGAAGCAACTGCACGTGGCCCGATGGGCCAACAAGGTCGGGCTGCTGCTGGCGCTCTGGTTCCACGACCAGCCCATGGACTCGCGATCCCACCGGAAGGGACGCAACTATGTGCCCGCGAACAACTTCACGCGGCTCTACGAGAAGTCACGCGAACTCCCGAAGTACACGCGCATTTGGGTCGGGGCCATCGACCCGGCGCTGCCCGTCAGCGAATGTTTCGTGACTGCGGACAGCATCCGTAGCGCGAGCGGAAGTGTGGGATACCTCGCCGCGTTCCGGCTCAAGCGGATCGTGTTCTTCGTCTCGGGGCTTGACGTGACCTACGACGGCCCGCTGGAAGACTGGCCGAACCCCGAACGAGTCACGAAAGACCGTAGGGCCATGCGGCGGCTGTGGCCGACCAGCGAACGAGTCATCGAGTGGCCACCACCGGCACGCCTTCAGGCGGACGATCTTGACGCAGTTATAAAGCTCGCCCCAGGCCTCCGTTAGATGCCACCACATCATCAGCTGGAGCCATCGGGAATGGATGCGGGCTAATAGGACGCTGCCTTGCCATGGTGCCGTGATGATATCGCTCCTTATACACGGAAGGTATATATGTGATATCGATCACATAGAGCCCGGCGGCGGCGGGACGCACGAACGCCACCGGCACCCGATGCGCCCGTGTGCAAGGGTGTCGCGGCATGGAGAAGCGCCGTCTCGACACCCTGCTGGCCGAGCGCGGCCTGTTCGCCTCGCGCAGCCGGGCGGCTGCTTCGGTGATGGCGGGCGAGGTGCGCCTCGGTTCCGGGGAGCGAGCGGCGCTCAAGCCGGGAGAAATGGTCGATGTCGAGGAGCTGCTGACGGTCGCGGAGCGCCCCCAGTTCGTCTCCCGCGGCGGCATCAAGCTGGCCAACGCGCTCGCAGAGCTCGACGTCGACGTTGAGGGACGGCGCGCGATAGACGTGGGCGCCTCGACCGGCGGCTTCACCGACTGCCTGCTCCAGCGCGGTGCGCGCGAGGTGATCGCGGTCGACGTCGGCTACGGGACGCTCGACTACCGCCTACGGGTCGACCCGCGCGTCCACGTCATGGAGCGCACCAACGCCCGCGGGCTAACACCCGAGATGCTCCCCGACGGAGCCGGCGAGGCACCGGACCTCGCGACGGTCGACGTCTCGTTCATCTCCGTCCGCAAGGTGCTTCCCGCGCTGATCGGCTGTCTGGCGAGCAGCTACGACGTGCTGGCGCTCGTCAAGCCCCAGTTCGAGGTCGGCCGCGGCCGGGTCGGCAAGGGCGGTGTCGTGCGCGAGGCAGCCGACCGGCGCGAGGTTCTGGTCGCGGTCGGCGAGAGCGCCCTCGAGCTCGGTTGCGCCGTGCGCGGCTATCGCTCATCGGGTCTGCCCGGCCCCAAGGGCAACCGCGAGAGCTTCATCTGGCTGACCGACACCGGCCGGGAGGAGCCCGGAGCGCTCGACGGCGACGAGCTCGAGGCGATGGCACGGGAGGTCGAGGCGTGAGGGAGATCACCGTCTTCACCCACCGCCGCCCCGACGACACGGGCCCGGCGCTCGCGCTGCTCGCCTCACGTGCGCGGGAGGCGGGTGTGACCCTGCGCCTGGACTCCGAGGAGACGGCCAAGCACGCGCTCATCGCCGGCCAGGGCCTGGAGGTCGACCAGGAGGTCAAGCGCGATGTCGAGCTGTGCGTCGTGCTCGGCGGCGACGGCACGATCCTGCGCGCCCTGCAGAGCTATGCCGGCACGGGAGTGCCCGTCTTCGCGATCAACTTCGGCGAGATCGGCTTCCTGGCGACGGTCGAGCCTGGCGAGATCGATGACGGCATCCGGCGCGCGCTGAGTGGCGAGTTCGAGCTCCTGCACCTCCCCGGCATCGTGCTCGAGATCGCCGGGCAGCGCCACACGGCGATCAACGACGTCGCCATCCACCGCAAGGTCGGCGAGCGCGTCGCCGAGCTCGCCTATGCGATCGACGGGGAGGAGGCCGGCAGCGTCCGCTGCGACGGACTCGTGATCGCGACCCCGGCGGGTTCGACCGGCTACAACCTCGCCAACGGGGGGCCGGTGATGGCGTGGGGCGTGGAGGGCTTCGTGGTGTCGTTCATCGCCCCGCACTCGATGACCGCGCGCGCCCTGGTCGCGGCTCCGGATGACCGCATGACGATCTCCAACCGTGCGCGCGAGCCGCTCGACGTCGCCGTGGACGGGCGGCCGGTGGCCGAGATCCAGCCGGGGGAGCTCATCGAGACCCACTTCATCCGCGACGTCGGCACGCTCGCCCAGCTGCCGGGCTCGTCGTTCTACAGGCGCCTGCGCGAGAAGTTCGGCCGTCTCGCGAGCTGAAGGCCGGCTTCAGGCGACGCGTGCGCTGCGGTGCGCGCCGGTGCTGCGGCGAGCCGAACGCTCGTGCTGCATCGAGGCGACGAAGTCGTCGAGCTGGTCGCGCGAGAAGCGGCGCTGGCCTCCGGGCGTGCGGTAGCAGCCGATGTGGCCTGCGTCGGTCCAGCGGCGCACGGTCGCCAGCGAGACGCCGAGGTAGCGGGCGGCCTGGGAGCTCGTGAAGATCAGTTGGCGCTCGTTGTGGGGGTGGGCGTGGGAAAGCGAGACGGGCATGGTGGTCCTCACAGGATCGGGGGGTGTGCGGGGGGCTCTCCCAACGGATCGCCCGGTCTTTCCGGGCCAGATGCGTCGGGATCGATCGGCAGAGATCCGCGGATCGTCATGAGTCCTGTTTCGCCACAAAGTGCCCTGAACTTGAGCCCGATCCACGTTTGTGGACGTTTGATCGGTTTGAGGCCCGGATCTCTGGGCTCGGCGCCGGAAGCCGATGCCGTCGCGGCCACCGGGGCGATCCCTGCTCCTCCGCCGCCAAAGGGCCTCAGATGACAGCAATCCTGCAAAAACGTCCCCAAACTGGACTTCCCACGCAATCCTCCCTTACACTTGGCAAACCTACTCATGTAGACGCGGACTTCCTGTGGATGGAGACAGACAGGCGCCGCTTCGCAACAAGGCCGACGTGGCCCTGGCGAAGGAGAATCATCATGCGTTGGAACCACTAACTCGAAGCACCGGCCGCGCCAGCGGCCGAGAAGGCGTCGTGCTGCTCTAGAAGAGTGGCGCGGCGCCTTCTTTTCTTCAGGCTCAAACAGGTCCAGCCGCAGGCGCATCACCCCGTCAGGAGTTGGCGTCGGCACTGCCTGCGTCAGAGGGTCGGCTGCGCGATTTTCTGGGCGCGACGCCCGAATGCGAGCTCGGCCTCGAAGTCGGCTTCGTCGGCGTGCGTCGAGGTCAGACGTCCGTCGTGCTCGAGCATCGTCACAAACTTCTCGACCAGCTCGGCGTCGAGCTGGCGGCCCGCCACGCGGCGGAGCTCTGCGATCGCGTCCTGGGGCGTCCTCGGCGAGCGGTAAGTGTCACGGGCGGTGAGGGTGTCGTAGGTCGAGCAGATCGCCAGGATGCGCGACGCGAGCGGGATCTCGCTGCCGATCAGGCCCGCCGGATAGCCGCTGCCATCGACCTGCTCGTGGTGGTAGAGGATCGCGTCAGCGACCGGGCCGTAGCCGTCGAGGCGTCCCACCAGCGTGGCGCCGTCCTGGGGGTGGCGGCGGATGACGGCCCAGTCCTCGTCGGAGAGGATCTCGGCGTGCAGGATGTGGTCGGGCAGCGCGAACTTGCCGATGTCGTGCAGCAGGCCCGCCGTGTGGATGAGGTCCTGATCGGCCTCGCTGCAGCCGGCCTCGAAGGCCAGCTCTCGGGCATAGCGGGCGACGGCCGCCGCGTGGCGCGCGGTCGAGCGGTCCCTCAGGGCGAGCGTCTCGACGAGCGTCGTCAGCACGCCGAGCTGCAGCGAGGCGAGGTGGATCGAGCGTGCTTCCAGCTGGTCGGCCCGATCCTCAGAGCGAAGCAGCGCGACCATCAGGTACTGGAAGATCACGATCACCAGGACCGCGCCGAACAGCACCGGAAGGCCGAGGTTGGTGTAGGCGACCGCGAGGACCGCGGTGAGTGCACCGGCGGCGATCTGCCCCGGAAGCATCGGTACGAACAGTTCGAGCACCTGCGGCAGCAGCCGGCGGTTCTCGACCACGCGGTTGTCGAGCGCGATCAAGCTGAAGTTGAGCGCGTTCGTAATCATGAAGACGCCGAACACGACGAGGCCGAACGTGACCGTCTTGATCTCGGCGTTGGTCACGTCGTGGACGTTGCCGACGATTGCGGTGAGCAGCAGCCCGCCGATCAGCGGGAAGATCGCGAAGCTCGACATGTTGCCGAGCCAGAATGCCGGCGAGAGGCGCCGGCGGGCGGAGATGTAGATCGCAGACACGAGCGCGATCGCAACCGCCGGCGCAGGCCCGAGAAGGCTCATCGCGAGGACCTGCGCGACGAACCCTGCGGAGAGGTTCTGGCCGCGAATCGTGAACTGCATGCCCTGGCCGCCCAGGGAGAGGCCGGCGAGCAGCAGGACCAGCAGGAGGGGATGCCATTCCTGGCCGGTCGAGATAACCGCGGCGGCAGCAAGCGCCGCCGCGAGCAGGATGCCCTCGGTGGCGAAGAAGAGGCGAATGGTGAGCTTGCTCGACATCTGCGGCCTGTCGTACTTAACGGTCAATCCGGCGTCGGCCTTAAGGGGCAATCGATCCGCTGGACGGTGCCACCTTTCGGGAGTGCGCCCGGCTGGCTGTCTGGACAGCTTAGAAAAGCTCCGGCCCGGCCGCCGGCGCTAGCCGGAGGCGGTCCCGGGGAGCGACTGGTTGAGCTCGCCGCGGGGTAGTCGCAGGAAGGCGATCGTGCAGACGCTCGCGCCGATCCCGGCGACCAGGAAGGCCACACGCGGCGAGGCGATCACGGCGATCGCGCCCCCCGCGGAAAATCCGATCGCCGGGCAGATCGCACCGAGCGATTCGACCGCGCCCATCAGACGCCCGTGCAGCGGCTGTGGCGTGAGCTTCTGGACCGCGCTGATCAGCGAGGCCCACTGGACGCCGTTGCCGATGCCGCCGACCAGGCCCGCGACGCACGCGATCGCAAGCGACGGCGAAACCGCCCAGCCGATGTAGGCGAGGCCAACCGCCAGCGTGCTCGAGCTCAGCAGCGTGCCCAGCGAGCGCCCGATCGAGCGCGCGAAGACGATGCTCCCGATCGTGACCCCCAGGCCCCACACGCCGACGAGCAGTCCGTAGCCGCCGTCGCCGGCGTGCAGGCTGGCCTTCGCGTAGGCGACCTCGACGGGCCCCGAGAACGTGAAGAAGGCCAGCGCCACGCCCTCGGCGGCAAGCAGATGGCGCAGCGTCGGTGCTTCGGTGATGTAGCGCCGGGCAGCGGCGACGCGCTCGCGCACAGAGGAGCCTTCGCTGTCCTCGACGTGGGGGATGAGGTCGAGCAGCAGCGCCCCGCACATCAGAAACGAGGCGGCGTCGATGAACAGCGCGGTGGGGGCGCCGAACGCGGGCACGATGACGCCGGCGAGCGCCGGTCCGAGCGTGAAGGTGATCGCGAAGCCGATGTTCAGCGCCGCGTTGGCGACCCGCTCGGCCTCTAGTGCCGCGCCTTCGAGCGCCGTGTCCTCGCCGTCGCCGTCGCCCTCGAGTTCGTGTTCCTCGGTGTGCAGCTCGGGGCTCGCCGGCCGGCTGTCCGGCGCTGGTTCTTCGCCCGCATAGGCCCACTCACGCGCGCTGCGTGCCGCCGCCGTCCGTAGCAGCGCGCTGGCGGCAAGCGCGGCAGTGCCGTCCAGCGCCACCAGCACGAGGATCGCCGGCAGCGAGAAGGCGACCATGACGATCGCCGCCAGTGCGACCGTCGCGATCGTCTCGAACGCGTACAACGCAGTGAGGCCGCCGCGCGCGGGATGTGCCTCGATGCGCGCGACGACGGCGGGCACGAGAAACGCCGAGAGCACCTGGCCGGCGACGAGCAGCGCGGCGACCGCCAGCGCGCTGTGGGTGTGGTCGAACACCGCGATCGAGAGGGCCACGTAGCCGAACCAGGTTCCGAGGCGGTTGACCGTGTAGGCGAGGACGATCCTCCTCACCCGCGGCGAGCGCGGCAATGCGAGCACGCGGCTACGCTAGCGGCCGACGGCGACGGGATCGAACGATGCCGAAGGTCGGTGTTCGGCGCCAGCGCGCCCGTTCGATCCTCGCCAGCCGCTACCGTTTCGCCTGATGGAGGCTGCCACGCCACCGATGACGCAGCCGATTCGCGTCATCATCGCCGACGACCACGGCATCGTGCGCGACGGCATCCGTGCTGTCCTGCAGCGCGAGGCCGGTGAGTTCGAAGTCGTCGCCGAAGCGGCCGACATCCCGTCGCTCATCCGGGTGGTGCGCGAGTTCAAGCCCGACCTGCTGACGCTCGACCTGACGATGCCGGGAGGGTCGAGCCTGGGGGCGCTGCCAGCGTGCTTCATCGCGCACCCGCCGCTCGCGGTCGCCATCCTGACGATGCGCGAGGACCCCGAGTATGCGCGTCAGGCGCTGCGGGCCGGTGTGCGCAGCTACGTGCTCAAGGAGGCCGAGCCGGCCGAGCTGCTCCAGGCCTTCCGTCTCGCGGTCGCGGGCGGCAACTACCTGCACCCGCGCCTCGGTGCGCTGATGGCGACGGGCGAGGACGGCGCCACAGACAGCGTCGCGCTGAGCGAGCGCGAGCGCGAGGTCGTCAGGCTGATCGCCAACGGCTACACCAACCCCGAGATCGCCGAGCAGCTCAACGTGGCCGAGCGGACCGTCAAGACCTATCGTGCCCGGGCGATCGAGAAGCTCGGCTTCTCCTCTCGCGCCGAGATCACGGCCTACGTGCGCCGCATCGGCCTCGCCGACTGACGGGCGCCGCGGCCGCGGCTAGTTGACGTGCCTACATACGTTGTGAACGGTTGAGGAGGCATCCGG
>DAIRTT010000133.1:0-2635 GCA_036803745.1 Solirubrobacteraceae bacterium
ATCACGGTCTCGAACGGCAGATCGACGTAGATCCCGCGCTCCTGCACGTACTCCATGTAGCGCGTGCCATCCTGGGTGAAGGCGTGAAGCAGGGCATCGTGGGTGCCGTCGAAATCCAGCGGCAGCACGCCGAACCGTGCGCACAGCTCTGCATTGAACGCACAGCTCGCCTTCGTCCAGATCCCGCCGACGAAGAACGTGCTGTATCCGTGCCAGATGAACAGGTCGGTCCCCATCGCCTCCCGTAGACGCTCGGACTGCAGGTGGTTCGTGACGTTCGCGAAGCCCAGCCGCGACGGGATGCCGGCCGCTCGAGCGGCCGCCGTGAGCGCGACGGCCTTCTGGATGCAGTAGCCGCTCCCCGCGTCGAGTACCGCGCTGGCCCGGTACTCGGCCGGATCGGTCGGCATCCGGTATGGGTCGTAGCGAACGCCGTCGCGGACCGCGGCGAACAGCCGGGCGGCCACCTCGTGCTCGTCCTCAGCCCCCGCGGTGACGCGCTCAACCAGGCCCCGGACCGTGTCGCTGTCGCTATCGATGAACGCGGTTGGCCGCAGATCGTCGGGCGTCGGCGGACCGGGGTTCTTCAGAGGCTGCGGCTCGTGGTGGGATGTCAGCATGACGACTGATGATGGGGGGGGGCGGTTGCCGGCCCTGCGGCCGGTCAGCCGACGGCCGCTCGGGTGTCCTGCCGCTCCCCGCGCGGCACCCACGGCAGGGTCCTCGTGAGCGCGAGCAGGGTCGCCAGCGCCAGCCACGTCAGCGATCCGATGGAGGAGTGAAGCACCTCGATCGTCGTGTTCTCGCCGACGCTCACCACGGCGACGCCGATGGCTGCCTGTGCGACGTAGAGGATCGCGACCGCCGCGGCCGCGTGCCTGACGGGTGCCACCCCCGCCGGCTCGCGGCGGATGCGGAGCACCGTCCACAGGGCGAGCAACAGGACGGCGCCGGCCCAGACGCGGTGGGTGAGATTGATGATCGTGTGGTGTTCCAGGGAGGGCAGGAGAGCGCCATTGCACAACGGGAATCCGCGGCCGCAGGACGTGTGCGAATCGGTGTTGGCCAGGGTCGAGCCCGCGAGCAGGAGCCCGAAGCTGAGCCACACCAACCAGCCGGTGAGGCGCGAGAACGAGCTCCGCGCCACCGCCTGCTCGGAGGAGAACGCGAGTCGTATGCCCAGGAGCGTGATCGCCCCCACCAGGAGCGCAGCCCCGCCGTAGTGGGCCACGACGGTCCAGGCGACATTGCGCAGCAGCACCGTGACCCCGCCCAGGATGACCTGGAGCACGAGCAGCGCGAGCATGGCCAAGGCGGGACGGGTGAGCCGGCGCTCGTGGCGGTGCCCGAGGAACACCATCAACGCCAGGCACACGACGCCCACGGACAGCACGGTGGCCACCCATCGGTGGGCCTCCTCGATCACCGCGTGGTGGCCGGCTGCCACGAGCTGCCCGTGGCAGGCCGGCCAGTCGGGACAGCCCAGGCCAGATTCGGAGGCCCGCACGAACGCCCCGAGCGTCATCAACGCCCAGCCGAGCAGTGCCATCGCCGCCGCCCACATGGCGAGCCCGCGTCGTGTGATCAAGCTCTGCAGCCTGGCGAGCACATGGCCACGGAAGGCCCGCGAAGGTTGCTCACCTGTAGGTCGCGGCAAGGCTCGCCGTCGGTCGCTGATCGCGCGCGCCTGAGCCGGGTCGCAGGGCGGCGAGGATCGCGTCGCCCGCGTTCTGACCGTCGCGTATGCAGGCCGCCACGCCGACGCCGCGGTAAGCGGCGCCGCACAGGCGCACCCCCGGCAGGATCTGCAGCGCGTCGTCGATGCGCTGCGTCCGCTCGAGATGGCCGACGGTGTACTGCGGGAGGGCTCGCTCGAAGCGGAACACCCGTCCCTCGAGCGGCGCGGCTTGCAGGCCCATCGCCCGGGCCAGGTCTGCGCGGACGGCCGCGATCAGCTGCTCGTCGTCGAGCTCGAGCGCCCGGCGCTCGCCCGCTTGCCCTGCCGAGCACTTCAGCAGCACGGTGTCCCCGGCCAGGTGGGGCCACTTCGCGGAGGACCAGGTGCAGGCGGTGATCGTGCGTCCTGCTGCGCCGCGCATCACGAGGAAGCCGCTCCCCGCCAGCGGCCGCGGAAACGCCCCGGCCGGATAGGAGAGGGCGATCGTGGCCACCGATGCGTACGGGATCTCGGCGAGCTCCGCAGCGGCCGCCGGGCAGGACTGCTCGAGGATCGACGCTGCCGCGAAGGCGGGCACGGCCAGGATGACGGCCTTGGCGCTCAGCGTCTCTCCTCCGGCCAGTGTGAGCTCCGCTCCGCCGCCCGCCAGCGCTTGCAGGCGCTCCAGCCTCGCGCCGGTCCGGCACTCGGTTCCGGTGAGGCGCTCGCGCAGAGCGCGGACGATCTCCTGCAGTCCGTGGCTGAGCGTCAGGAAGGTGGGGCTCGCAGGGGCAGGGGGCGGAGACGCGGAGATGGCGCGCAGCCCGCGCACGAGGCTGCGCCGCTTCCTGAGCGCGGCCTCCAACTGGGGTGCCGTGGCGCGCATGCTCAGCTCATCGCAGCTGCCGGCGTGGATCCCGCCGAGCAGCGGGTCGATGAGCCGCTCGTTCAGCACCATGCGTCCCTCCGGCTTGCAGT
>DAIRTT010000133.1:2645-7406 GCA_036803745.1 Solirubrobacteraceae bacterium
GGTCGATGAGCCGCTCGAGCACCTGCGCGCCCAGGCGATGGCGCACGATCGAGCCGATCGAGACGTCCTGCTTCGGCGGGCGGGCGGGGATGATCAGATCGAGCCCGGCTCGCGCAAGCCCGGCGGGGGAGAGGATTCCCGAGGCGATCATCGCCCGGGAGCCGTCGGGGACTCCGGCCATCAGACGCGGCGGCAGCGGGCGAAGGCGGTCGGTCCACACGAACGGCTGGTCGCTTGCGGGCGCCACCAGGTCGTGCTCGAGCCCGAGCTCATGGCAGAGCTCGAGGCCCGCGGGCATCCGCGCCAGCAGTGCCTCGGCGCCGACGTCCAGTGGGCGCCCGGCGAAGGTCTCGGTGCGGATCTTGCCGCCGAGGCGCTCGTCGGCCTCGAACAGCGTCACGTGCAGGCTCGGGAACTCCGCCTGATCGCCCCGGTTGCCGGGGCGATCGGCGTCCCTCGCCACGGCGGCGTCCTGCGAGCCGGCGACACGGTACGCGGCGGCGAGCCCCGCGATCCCGCCCCCGACGATGGCCACATCCAGGCGCTCGCTCATGGACATCTGCAGATCGGGCTCATGCGACGGCGGCGCCCTCATCCACGCGCTCGAGCACGACGCTCGCGAGGGCCGCGAGCACGCCTGGGTCGGCGTTCGGTACGGCGGTCCGGGCGAAGGCCATCCCCAGCTCCCGCGCCCGCGAGCTCGCCTCGATGTCGAGGTCGTAGAGGATCTCCAGGTGATCGCTTACGAAGCCCGCCGGACACACCACGACCGCATGGGCGCCCGCGCCGGCCAGCCGTTCCAGCTCCTCCAGGACGTCCGGGCCCAGCCAGGGCTCCGGCGTGCGCCCGGCGCTCTGCCAGCCAACCGACCAGCGCTCGAGCCCCAGACTGGCGGCCACGGCGGCGGCGGTCTCCTGGAGCTGCGAGGGATAGGGATCATCCTCCTTGAGGATCCGCGCAGGCAGGCTGTGGGCGGTGAACAACACATGCGTCCGCGTCCGCGCCTGCTCGGGCAGCCCGCCGAGAGCGCTCTCCAGGGCCTGCGCGAGGAAGGCGAGGTACCCGGGCGCCAGGTGCCAGGAGCGCACGACCGAGACTGCGGGCGGCCGGGCGACGACGGCTGCGGCTGCCCGCGCACGCTCGGCGTACTCGCCGACGCTCATGCGCGAGTACTGCGGAGCGAGCACCAGCCCGACGATCTGCTCGACGCCCGCCGCGGCCAGCCGGGCGACCGCGGCCTCGATGAAGGGCGGCGCGTGCTTCATCCCCAGGGCCACCTCGATGTCGGGTCGGCCTGCATCCGACAGCGCGCTCTGGAGCCCGGCCACCTGTGCGAGCGTGCGCTTCAGCAGCGGGGAGTGTCCCCCGATCGCCGCGTAGCGTCCGCGCAGCTCGGCGAGCAGCTCCGGCGTGGGCGGCCGGCCGCGGCGGATGTGCGTGTAGTAGGCCTCGAGCTGCTCGGGCCCGGAGGGCGTTCCGTAGGCCATGGCAAGCACGGCAGTTCTGCTCATGGGGGGCTCTCGCCGGGATCGGGGCGGTGGGCATGCACGAGCTCGACCAGGTGGCTGAGCAGTCCCGGATCGGTCTCCGGTGGCACTCCGTGGCCGAGGTTGAACACGTATCCGCGCGGCGGCGCCTGTGCGAGCACCTCGGCGGCCTCCGCCTCGAGCACCGCGCGCGAGCACAGGCAGGCGACCGGATCGAGGTTCCCCTGCAGCGCGACCGTGGCGGGCAGGCGCGAGCGGGCCTGCGCCAGGGGCACTCGCCAGTCGAGCCCCACCGCATCCGGGGCGGCGGAGCCGATCGACTCGAGCAGGTGACCCGTGCCCAGGCCGAAGTAGGTGCGGGGCACGCCGAGGGCCGCGAGCCCGTCGAAGAGGCGCCGCACAACCGGAAGCACGTGCTCGTCATATTGGCGAGTCGACAGCGACCCCACCCAGCTGTCGAACACCTGCACCACCCGCGCTCCCGCTCGGACCGCCTATCCCCGTGGCTCAACGGATAGAGCAGCCGTCCGAGAAACTCCTCCTCAGTTTGCCGGTGCGGACCTTGGAGCTTTGCTCCGGCGTCGGGCTTTCTTCCGAGCTTTTCGTTTCGGTACCGCCGAAATCGTGGTCTCTGACCTCTGCGGGCTTGCGGCCTCGCTCGTGGTGGCTCCAGCCTGAGCTACCTGCCCGTTGCTGGCGAGGGCAAAGACGAGCTTCGGCATGCCCCGCCCCCCAGCGACCGAGGATTGCGTGAGCAGCCCTTTGCCAGTCAGCTTCTTGAGGGTGTAGGAAGCCGTCTGCTGCGAGAGGCCCGTCTTTCCCGCCACGGTTTTGATATCGAGCGGCTCCGTCAGCCCGTGCAGGCTGTCAAGCACGGTCTGATCGTTTGCGCCTGGGGTGCTGCCTTTGCGCCTGCGGCCTTTACGACCGTGAAGTCTGCGTGCCCCTTTGCGACGACGACGGCCATTCCCAGCATCGGGTGCCGGTCGGCTCGCCACCGGCACCTCCTCCAAGGCGACCAGAGCGATCTCCAGTTGCTGCGCTTCAGCGACCGCGCCGGAAAGATCAGCAAGCCGGTCCTCGATCTCGGAGCGGACACGCTCCAGCACGTCAGTGGGCATGGTTCCTCCCATAGGTATTGGTCATCCGCCGCGATCATCCCACGGGTCGGCTCCGAAGCCTTGCCCGACCTGGCAACCTAAGCCGCACGCAGGACGGCACGCACCGTGGACGGCCACCACTGCCGACCACCCTGCGCCGTGGCAACACCCTCGTCGTTGAGCATCTCCGCGATGGCGGCGAGCGAGCGTCCGGCCTTCCGCTCTGAGGCGATGCGCTCGCGTACAGCGACCGGCAGCGACAAGGGCCGCCCGAGTCGTACCCCGCTTGCACGCTTGGCTGCCAGCGCCTCGCGGGTCCGCTGTCCGAGCAGTCGCCGCTCGAATTGAGCAACGACGCTCACGCCCCCGATCGCATTTCTGCACCCCGATGGGTCTCAGAGGAGCAGATCTGCCAGGAGTGGCCAGGGCACCTAACTGGCCGCATCGCATAAACGTGTGAGGGGCCGACCATGCGGTCGGCCCCTCACAGTGGTTGGTGCTTGTGGAGCGCTTGCTACTTCAGCGAGATGAGCGTCTTGTAGCTCGTCCCGTCTGTGAGCGTCACTATCATGTCCCACGTGCCTTTCGAGAGGCTCTTCGTGGAGAGGTTGAACATGTATCCCCCGGGGGTCGTTTCCCGGAACTGGTTGCCGTTGTCGGCGGCGCTCGTCGACACCGCCTCGACGTACGTACCGTCGATCGCGTTGGTCACTTTCGCCACCTGGACGTACGCGACTGCACCCGAGACGGGCGCGCCGCCGGTGTCGGTCAGCTGGAACTTCAGCGGCACGGTCGAGCCGAGCTTGAAGATGCTCGTGCCGTCAGCGTTGACCGGCTGCAGCAGCCCGCTGTACCCGTAGAGGACGTTCGTCGTGCAGGACCTCGTCGTCGCATGCCCGACGTTGTCCGTAGCCGTCCTCGTGACCGTCTTCGGGCCCACGGTGCTCGTGTCGATTGCCACCGTCCCGCTCGGGTCGGCCGCAAGCCCCGACTGACCATCGGATGCCGTGACGGTCGCACTCGCTTTCCCGTTGAGGAGCACGGTGCTCGGGCACGTGACGCTCAGGCTCGGAGCAGTCGCGTCGACCTGCACCGACAGCGAGGTCTGGTTCGACGTGTTGCCCGCCAGATCCTTGACCGTAGCGGTGTCGGTGAACGAGCCGCTCGTGGCATAGGTGACCGGGCCCGGAACCGACGCCGGGTCAACACCACTGCCAGGGCTGCCATCCGCCAACAGCGGATCGCCGTTGCCGGCCGCCGTCAGCGTGACGGAATCCTTGTACCAGCCGCCGCCACCCGCATAGTCGGACGAGCGGTCCGGTGTGAGCGTCGGCGCGTTCGGAGCGGTCTGATCGACCTTCACCGGTTCTGAGGCCGCCGAGTAGCCCGTTTCCAGAGCACCTTCGTGCGCCATCACGCGATAGCGCCACGTACCCTCGCTCTCCGGCGATCCGGCTTCGAACGCGAACGACGGCGCGGCGATCGTGCTGCTCACGTCCGACCATTCGCCCGACGCGTTGCGGTGCTGCAGCGTGTATTCCAGCGAGCTGTACAGAAGCGGGTCAGCCGACGGCGTCCACGCCAGGCTGAACACACCGGTGTTCGGCGTGCTGCCCGCGGACAGCGCCGGCACACCCGGCACCGGGTAGACGACTTCCACACCACAGGAGCGGGTGGTCGTGTGGCCGACATTGTCGATTGCGGTCTGCGTGACGGTCTTTTGACCCACGGTGCTCGTGTCGATGGCCACCGTGCCGCTCGGGTCGGCGACGAGACCGGACTCACCGTCTGAGGCCGTGACCGCCGCGGTCGCGCTCGAGTTCAGCAGCACCGGCCCGCTCGGGCAGGTGACGCTCAGGCTCGGAGCAGTCGCGTCGACCTGCACCGACAGCGAGGTCGGGTTCGACGTGTTCCCGACGAGGTCCTTGACCGTGGCGGTGTCGGTGAACGAGCCGCTCGTGGCATAGGTGACCGGGCCCGGAATCGACGCCGGGTCAACACCACTGCCGGGGCTGCCATCAGCCAACAGCGGATCGCCGTTGCCGGCCGCCGTCAGCGTGACGGAATCCTTGTACCAGCCGCCGCCACCCGCATAGTCGGACGAGCGGTCCGGTGCGAGCGTCGGCGCGTTCGGAGCGGTCTGGTCGACCTTCACCGGTTCTGAGGCCGCGGAG
>DAIRTT010000134.1:0-7364 GCA_036803745.1 Solirubrobacteraceae bacterium
GGAATGGCAGACCGAGCGTGGCAACCTGCGCGCCCAGGCCGTGTACGACCGGGTGGGAGGGGTGCGCGAGCCGTTCGTGATCTACACTAGGCTGACGGTCGAGCCGGCCTGAGCCGCCACGAGGCTCGCCCGGAGTCCGCTGGCGGCGATCCCGCAGCGTCAGTCGGGCCAGCGCCCGTGACGGTCGAAGTACTCCCGGGCCGCATCCTCGGCGTCGCGGTCGCGATCCCCGGCCGCGCCGGTTCTGAACAGCCAGTTGAGGAGCCACACGGCCAGCCCGGCGCTGACGACGCCGGCCCCGCCCTCAACGTTGGCTTCGCCGCCGAGCGCCATGATCACCCCGCCGGCGAGGACGACGGCGGCGGGGACGAGGTAGCGAACCGTGACGAGCAGCCACCGGCGCCCGCCGAACGGCCGATCGTGTGCTTGCGTGGTCTCGGCGTGCTCGGGCATCGTGAGGAGGGTGCTCGGCACCCGCAGCCAGCTTAGGAGGGATACGGGAGCGATCCGTGGCAACTCGATACCTTTCAGCGGCGATGAGCGCGCCGACGATCGACGAGCTGACTGTCGCGGGCGACCCCGAGTCGTGGTCGTCGCTCGGCTTCCACGTCGAGGACGGCAGGTGTCTCCTGGGCGAGGTCAGGCTGGCGTTCACGGGCGAGGCCCACGAGGGTGGCGCGCCGGGCCTGCTCGGCTGGACTCTGCGCGGTATCGCGACGTCCGAGCTCGACGGCCTGCCGACGCAGCCATCGGACTCCGGGCCGCGCGCGCCCGCGCCCGTCCACCCGAACGGGGTGATCGCGATCGACCACATCGTGGCGATGTCGCCCGCGTTCCCGCGGAGCGTCGAAGCGCTGCGCGAGGCCGGTCTGGATCTGCGCCGCATACGCGAGGAGCCGACGCCTGCGGGCGCGCCTCGGCAGGCTTTCTTCCGCCTCGGCGAGGAGATCCTCGAGCTTGTGCAGGAGCCCGAAGGGATGGTTGCCCGAGCGGGCGGCTCGGATCGCCCGGCGCGCTTCTGGGGCCTGGCGGTCGTGGTCGAGGACATCGAGCGCACGGTCGCCGCGCTCGGCGATCACGGAGGCGAGATCCGTGACGCCGTACAGCCGGGTAGGCGGATCGCCACGGTTCGCCGTTCGGCCGGCCTGTCGATACCGCTGGCGCTGATGTCGGCTGGACCGCGCACGGATGCAGTGACATGAGCGAGTGGCAGTGGTCGGCGGTCGACCGCTACGTCTCAGATCTGCTCGTCGAGCCCGATCCAGCGCTCGACGAGGCGCTGCGCTGCAGCGAGAGCGCGGGACTGCCCAGGATCGCGGTCTCGCCCCCGCAGGGCAAGATGCTGCACCTGCTGGCGAGGATTCATGGCGCCCGGCGCATCCTCGAGGTGGGCACGCTCGGCGGCTACAGCACGATCTGGCTCGCTCGCGCACTGCCCGCGGGCGGGCACCTGGTGACGCTCGAGCTCGACCCGGGCTACGCGGCTGTTGCACGGGAGAACATCGCCCGGGCAGGGCTCGAGGAGCTCATCGACCTGCGCGTCGCCCCGGCGCTCGACTCGCTCGCGGCGCTCGCCGGCGAGGGTGGCGAGCCGTTCGATCTGACGTTCATAGACGCCGACAAGAAGACGACGCCCGAGTACTTCGAGGCGGCGATCGGGCTCTCGCGCCCGGGAGCGGTGATCGTGGTCGACAACGTCGTGCGCGGCGGCGCCCTGATCGACCCGGCGAGTGAGGATCAGGGGGCACAGGGCATGCGCCGCTTCCACGCCCAGCTGGCGGCGCGCGGCGGGCTCACGGCGACGACGATCCAGACGGTCGGTGCAAAGGGCTATGACGGCTTCACACTCGTGTTGCTCGACGGCGGCTCGCCGCCGGCGAGCGGCTGAGCGTGGCGAGCAGGTAGTCTCGCGCGCATGGCGGGGGAGCTGAAGCTGGGGCTGAACACGGGCTACTGGGCCGGCGGGCCGCCGCCCGGCGTGACGGAGTCGGTGGCGGAGGCCGAGCGCCTCGGGTTCGACTCGATCTGGACGGCCGAGGCGTACGGCTCGGACTGCCTGACGCCGCTCGCCTGGTGGGGCGCCTCGACCGAGCGGCTCAAGCTGGGCACGGCGATCGTGCAGATGTCTGCTCGCCAGCCCGCCGCGACGGCGATGGCGGCGATGACGATGGACCACCTGTCGGGCGGGCGCTTCATCCTCGGCCTGGGTGTGTCGGGGCCGCAGGTCTTCGAGGGCTGGTACGGGATGCCGTTCGCCAAGCCGCTTGCGCGCACGCGCGAGTACATCGCGATCCTGCGCGACGTGTGGGCGCGCAAGGGTCCGTTGACCGCGGACGGCCCGCACTACACGCTGCCGCTGCCGGAGGGCACCGGCCTGGCCAAGCCACTGAAGTCCTCGATCCACCCCCTCCGAGAGGACATCCCGATCTATCTGGGGGCCGAGGGGCCGAAGAACATCGCCCTCTGCGCGGAGCTGTGCGACGGCTGGTTGGCGATGCTGTTCTCGCCGAGCGTCTATGACGAGATCTACAGGCCGTCGCTGGAGGAGGGCTTCTCGCGGCCGGGCGCGCGCCGCAGCGCGGCGGACTTCGAGGTCGCCGCGACGGTACCGCTGATCGTGACCGATGAGATCCCGGCAGCGGCCGACGCGCTGCGTCCGTTCTATGCCCTGTACTTCGGCGGCATGGGCGCCAAGGGCGCGAACTTCCACGCTAATGTGCCGATCCGCATGGGCTATGAGAAGGAGGTAGCCGAGATCCAGGAGCTCTATCTGACCGGCAAGAAGGACGAGGCGGGGGCGAAGATCCCGACCGCGCTGATCGAAGAGCTGTCGCTGATCGGCCCGCGCGAGAAGATCCGCGATGACCTGGCCAAGTGGCGCGAGTCGGTCGTCACGACACTGCTGATCTCGGGCGACGCAGCCACGCTGCGCAACGCGGCCGAGCTCGTCCTGGGCTAGACCGGGGACGCCCGGAGTCGCGCGGATGACGACGGCCGGGCGACGCTAGGGTCTAGCGATGAGCGATGTCGAGCCGGCCGTGGCCGAGCTGCTTGCCAACTTCCAGTATGAGATCTACGGCGCCGGACTGGCGGGACAGCGGCCGAAGCTGCCGATCGCGGTCGGAGATCTCGAAGAGAGCGCGCGCGAGGTGCTCAGCGATGGGGCCTTCGGCTATGTGGCAGGCGGCGCCGGCTCGGAGGCGACGGTCGCGGCGAACCTGCGCGCGTTCGCCCGCTGGGAGATCGTGCCGAGGATGCTGCGCGACGTCTCGGCCCGCGACCTGAGCTGCTCGATCCTTGGGACGAGGATGGCGGCGCCGGTGATGCTGGCGCCGGTGGGGGTGCAGTCGATCGTCCACCCAGAGGGCGAGCTGGCCGTCGGACGGGCGGCGGCGGCGCGCGGGCTTCCGTGCATCCTCAGCACGGCGGCATCGCACTCGATGGAGGATGTGGCCGCGGCGATGGGCGACGCGGCGCGCTGGTATCAGCTCTACTGGCCGAAGGACAGGGAGCTCGCGGCCAGTTTCGTCGCCCGAGCGGCGGAGTCCGGCTACGAGGCGATCGTCGTGACGCTCGACACGTGGATGCTCGGCTGGCGCCCGCGCGATCTCCAGGCCGCCTACCTGCCGTTCCTGCAGGGCGAGGGCGTGGCCAACTACTTCAGCGACCCCGTCTTCCGGGCGGCGCTCGAGTGCTCGCCCGAGGAGGACCCGGGCGCGGCGATCGGTCACTGGGCGATGCAGTTCTCAAACCCGACGGTGACGTGGGCCGACCTGGCCTGGCTGCGCGAGCAGACGGGTCTGCCGATCGTGCTCAAGGGCATCGTCCACGACGACGACGCGCGCCGCGCGCTCGATGCGGGCGTCGACGGTCTGATCGTCTCCAACCACGGTGGCCGTCAGGTCGACGGCGCCATCGCGGCCCTCGACGCCCTGCCGGGTGTGCGCGAGGCGGTCGGCGAGGATCTCCCGGTCCTGTTCGACAGCGGCATCCGGACCGGCGCCGACGTGTTCAAGGCGCTCGCGCTGGGCGCCGACGCGGTGTGCCTGGGGCGTCCGTTCGTGTGGGGGCTCGCGCTCGAAGGGCAGGCGGGCGTCGAGCACGTCCTGCGCTGTCTGCTGGCCGAGCTCGACTTGACGCTGGCGCTCAGCGGCTACACCTCGATCGCGCTCCTCGACCGCGCGGCGATGCGTCGAGGGGACTGACAGCCGGGGCGATGGCCACACGCAGCGACGCGTCCGTCAAGCGCCTGACGCTGATCGCTTGCATCCTGGGGTCGGGCATCGCACTGCTGGACGGGACGGTCGTCAACGTCGCGCTGCCGACCATCCAGCGAGCGCTGGGCGGCGGTCTGGCAGCTCAGCAGTGGGTCGTCAACGGCTACCTGCTGACGCTGGGGTCGCTGATCCTGGTGGGTGGGTCGCTGGGTGACCTCTACGGCGAGCGACGCATCTTCGTCCTGGGCGTGACCGGCTTCGGAATCGCGTCGCTCGGCTGCGCGGTGGCTCCGACCATCGGGCTGCTCGTCGGCGCTCGGGCGATCCAGGGTCTGACGAGCGCGCTGCTGACACCCGCGTCGCTGGCGGTGATCGTCAACACGTTCCCGGAGTCAGAGCGGGGCGGGGCGATCGGCGCGTGGACGGCCTGGGGGACGATCGCGGCGGTGCTGGGACCGCTGCTCGGCGGCGAGCTGCTGGCGATCGCCTCGTGGCGGTGGATCTTCGTGATCAACGTGCCGTTCGTGATCGCATGCGTGGCGCTCATCCGGGTGGCGATCCCGCAGGCGCCGCCGCGCGAGACGGGCGCGAGGAGCGTCGACGTGCCGGGCGCGCTGCTGTGCGCGGGAGGTCTCGGTGGCGCGGTGTTCGCGCTGATCGAGCAGCCGCGGCTCGGGTGGTCGAGCCCGGGCGTGCTCGGCCCGCTGATCGGCGGCTTCGGGCTGCTGCTGGCGTTCGTCGTCTACGAGTCGCGTGCCCGCGATCCGATGCTGCCGCTGCGGCTGTTTCGCCGACGCAACTTCTCGGCGGGCAACGTCGAGACCTTCTCGATGTACGCGGGTCTGGCGATCGTGTTCTTCTTCCTGATCCTGTTCCTCCAGCAGATCGCCGGCTACTCCCCCCTGAAGAGCGGGCTGACGACGCTGCCGGTCACGGTCGTGATGTTCCTCCTCTCACGGCGCTTCGGCGCCCTGGCGGACCGCTTCGGCCCGCGCCTGTTCATGGGCAGCGGCCCATTGGTGTGCGCGGGTGGGCTGCTGCTGTTCCAGGGCACGGGAGTCCACGTCGACTACGTGCGCGACGTGCTGCCGCCGCTGCTGCTGTTCGCGCTCGGCCTGTCGATGACAGTCGCGCCTCTGACCGCGGCGGTGCTCGCCGATTCGACCAGTGCAGACGCGGGAATCGCCTCGGGTGTCAACAACGCGATCGCGCGTGTAGCCGGCCTGATGGGCACGGCCGCGGTGGGCGCGGCGGTGGCGGGCTCGTTCGTGGCCAACCTCGACTCGCGCCTGGCGGGTGTCCATCTGGGCGCGGCAGCTCGCACGGCGGTCGCAGCGGCCAAGCGCCTGCCGCTCGGCCGGCCGGATGTGCACGCGCTCCCCGCGGCCCAGGCACGGGCGCTGAGCCAGGCGGCCGACCAGGCGTCGCTGCACAGCTTCCACGTGGGCATGGCGATCGCGGCGGCCCTGCTCGCCGCGGGCGGGCTGATCGGCGCGGCCGGGATCCGCAACAAGCGCGGCGAGGTGGCGGCCGAGGAGTGCTCCTCGGGGCAGCTCGTCGGCACGGGCAGGGAGCTGACGGAGGGGCATCCGGCAGGCGCGCTGTAGCCGGGCGCGCCGGGGTCGTCCCGCGCGCCTGACGCGAGGACTCCGGCTGTCCTAGACCGGTTCGCGCGAGTACTCGCGCATGGCTTCGATCAGCGGCCCGAGCTTGCGACCGCGAGGAGTGAGCCGGTACTCGACGGTGGGAGGCGATGAGGGGATGACGGTCCGCTCGACGAGGCCGGCGGCCTCGAGGTCTCGCAGGCGCTCGGCGAGCATGCGCGGGGAGATGCCGGCTACGGCCTCGGCGAATTCGTTGAAGCGCAGCGCGCCGGTGAGGGCGGCGTAGATGATCGAGAGCTGCCAGCGCCGCTCGAGGAGGTCCGCGGTCTCGCGGACCTCCATCGGGACGGGCTCACATCTACGAGACGTGCGCGACATCGCGTGCCGGCTCCAGGGCGCGGTCGAGAACCTCCTGGACGGTCATCACCGGGTGGAAGGTCATCTGCTCGCGGACCTCCTCGGGAATGTCGTCCAGATCTCCTCGGTTGCGCTCGGGCAGGATCACGTCGGTCAGGCCGGCAGCATGGGCGGCCAGGGCCTTCTGCTTGAGGCCGCCGATCGGCAGCACCCGTCCTTGCAGCGTGACCTCACCGGTCATGCCTACGGTGTGCTTGACCGGACGCCCGGTGAGCAGCGAGGCCAGCGCCGTGACCATGGTCACTCCCGCGCTGGGGCCGTCCTTGGGGATGGCGCCGGCGGGTACGTGGACATGGAACTCGCGGTTCTCGAAGGCGCTCTCGTCGATCCCGAGCTCCTCGGCGTGGCCGCGCACGTAGGAGAGGGCGATCTTGGCCGACTCCTTCATCACGTCACCGAGCTGGCCGGTGAGCACCAGCGCGTTGCCGCCGGAGCTGCCGCCCTTCATGGCGGTGGCCTCGACGAACAGCACATCGCCGCCGGAGCCTGTTACGGCCAGGCCGGTGGCCACGCCGGGAGTGGCGGTCCGAGCTGCTGACTCCTGAAAGAACTTCTGGCGTCCGAGCGCGTCGCGCACGGCCTCCAGGTCGATCTCCACGGGGAGCTTGGCAGCGTCGGACTTCGCCTTGGCCTTCGCGGCCTTGGTCGCCTTGGCTGTGTCCTGGCTCGTCTCGGCGCTCTGGGCAGAGGCGATCTTGGTTGCGGTCTTGCGCAGCACGGTCCCGAGGTTGCGCTCGAGGCTTCGCACTCCGGCCTCGCGGGTGTACTCGGAGATGATGGTGCGCAGGACATCGTCGGAGATCGCCACCTCGTCCTCGCGCAGGCCGTTGCGGTCGCGCTGGCGCGGCCACAGGTAGCCCTTGGCGATGGCGAGCTTCTCCTCGGAGGTGTAGCCGTCGAAACGGATGACCTCCATCCGGTCGAGCAGCGGACCGGGGATCGTGTCGGCGACGTTGGCGGTGGCGATGAACATGACCTGGCTGAGGTCGAGCTCGACGTCGAGGTAGTGGTCGCGGAACGAGTGGTTCTGCGCCGGGTCGAGCACCTCGAGCAATGCGGCCGAGGGGTCGCCGCGCCAGTCGGCGCCGACCTTGTCGACCTCGTCGAGCAGGATCACGGGGTTCAT
>DAIRTT010000135.1:0-7275 GCA_036803745.1 Solirubrobacteraceae bacterium
CCGGATGAAGTCATCGTCTCCACTCGCTGGGAGCGGGCCGCGAGCGGGCTCGAGCCGCGGCTCGCGGGTCTCGTGCGTGAGCGGTTCGCCGTGCCCGTTCGTCATCTCGTCTTCGAGCCCGGCTCCGCCGCGCAGGAGCCAGACAAGGACACCGAGGCGAGATATCGCCACGAATTCGGTGAAGCAGCTGCCAGGAAGTTTGGCCTGAAGGCGCTGACGGCTGTCGGGATCCTGGCCGCCGTGCTGATGTCGACGGTCGCGCTCGTCCGGAGCAGCGAAAGAGACGAAGCACGCGCGGCGTCCCAGGCCGCTGAGCAGGCCGCCGCGCTACCGCCGGTGGCGAAGGTGGTCAGTGTGTCGGCCATCGCGGAATACAAGCCCGGTCCGGAAGGCGAAAAGCACGATGCCTTCACCGTGACCGACTTCGCCGTCCGGGCGGGCCAGCCCCAGGAGCTGAAGATCGACAACACCGATAGCGTGCCTCACAGCATCACCGCGCCCGAAGCGGGCGTCAACATCGTCGTGAAGCCCGGCACTCACACGTACACGCTGGTCGTGAAGCAGCCGGGAAGGTACCTTTGGTTTTGCACCTTCCCATGCGATGAATGGGCGATGCAGCACCCGGGTTACATGAGCGGCTACATCACCGTCAGCTAGAGCTTGCCTGCCAAGGGCGGAGGCCGTTGGGCGTCTAGGCGGGGGGCTTGTCACCCGCGCAGCCGCGGTGTGTCGCGCTGCCCTCACCGCGATCAGCGGGTAGCCGGCACAACAGGCTCTGCGCTGCTGGTTCCGTGGGTGGCTGTTGCACAAACGAGGTTGTCCCGTAGCCGTAGAACTTCGTAGGTGGCGGTCCTCCCTGTGGGTGCCGAAAACTCGCTCATCGGGTTTGCTAGCGGCGCGTGGTGCGTAGGGTCCTGCCACATGACACCCCGGCGCTCCGAGCTCCTGATCATCTCCTTCCTTTACTGGGCGCTGCGTCGCATCCTGGAGCTCACCGTGCGGCCGCGGATGTCGGCGAGGCCCTGGCCAGGGCCTCGCCGAGAAGCATGCCGAATACCGCAAGATAGGCCTCATCTGTCGCGGTAATCGTGAGGTGGTGCGCCCCGGCTCGCAGCTAGGCCGGCTGCTTGGTTGGCGCTGGGCCGGAGTAGACCTCGAAGAAGCGGGCCATCATGTCCTCTGGGACGGCGAGGTTCGCGTCGTGGTCGGTGCGCAGGCAGACGAGGCTGGGGCCATCGTGCTCCTGGGCGCGGCGCAGCGCCGGTTCGAGGTCCTCAATCCGGTCGACGTACTCGCTGTGGCACCCGAGGCCCTGGGCGACGAGGTCCCAGCGGATCTCGCCCTGCGCGGTACCGAACGTCTTGCCGTAGAGGGCGAGCTCGTTGGGTTCCTCCATGGTCCATGAGCCCTCTGCGAAGACGATCGTCGTGATCGCCAGCTTCTCTCGGGCGGCGGACTGCATCTCCATGATGTTGAAGCCGGCGGCGCCATCGCCGGTGATGCACACGACCTCGCGGTCGTGTGCGCCGAGCTTGGCTCCGATGGCCGAGGGGATGCCGGTGCCGAGCATTCCCAGCTCGAGGATCGAGTGGTACGAGCGCGGGCGCGTCGGGGGCAGGACGGAGTACGCCCAGAGCGCGGTGTTGCCGCCGTCGACGGTGTAGACAGCCTCGGAGCCGAAGACCGCGCCGATGGTCCCGATCGCGTGTGCGGGATGGATCCCGGGTCCCTGCCACTCGAGGATCGGCGTTGCCTGCGCTACCCGAACCTCCTCATCGAGTGCGCGATAGCGCGCGAGGTCGTCTCCGCTGTGGGCCGGCAGGTCCATCGAGCGCAGCCGGGTGGCGATCCCCTCCAGCGCGGTCCGCGCGTCGGCGAGGATGCCGAGGCTCAGCGGGCGGGTGACGCCGAGGTGTCGTGGGTCGACGTCGATCTGGATCAGGCGCTGCCCGGCGGGGTCGCCCCAGTACTCATCGTAGGGCACGTCAAGGTTCCCCAAGCGCGAGCCGGCGACGAGCAGGACATCGGCCTCGCGTCGCACCTGATCGCCGGCGGGCCCGAACCCGAAGACGTAGTTCGGATGGTCGGACGGCACAGTCGGGCGACCCGCCATCGTCGTCATGACTGAGCACCCGAGCAACTCGACGATCTCCAGCAGCGGAGCATTCGCGCCGGCACGGTCAACCCCGGTGCCCGAAATGACGACCGGCCGTTCCGCAGAGGCAAGCAACGCGGCCGCCTCGGCTAGCTGTGCGTCAGAGGCCTGCGGACCCGTGCCGCGGGAGGCGGCAGGTGGGATCACCGGTGCGGTCTCATCGTCCCCGGTGGCGTAGAGGATCGGCGCCGGCAGCTCGACGTGCACCGGCCCGGGCCGCCCGTTCCACATCTCGCGGAAGGCCAGGCGCAGCACCTCGGGGATGCGGCTCCACTCGAAGACCGGGCCGCCCCACTTCACGGCCGGGCGGAAGAGGTCGAGCTGGTCCTGGCCCTGGAACGTTGAAGGCGGCGAGGGGTAGACGATGCCCAGCCGGTGCTGTGAGGTGATCACGAGTACCGGCACGCCCTCGTGCAGCGCGGTGACCACGCCCGGCAGGAGGTTCGCCGACCCTGGGCCCGGGTTCCCGAGCACCGCGGCGACCTTGCCGGTGGTCTTGTAGAGCCCTTCGGCCATGTGGACGGCCGCGGCCTCATGACGGACCGGGACCAGGCGGATGCCGTGCGCTTCCAGCTCGACGAGCAGCGGATCAACCTCCGGCGATGGCAGGCCGAACAGGAACTCGATGCCCTCCGCCTGCAGTGCGCGAGCGAACAGCTCGCCTCCTGTGATCTCGGTCATGGGTGTCTCCTGTCGTTCTCGGGTTCCTGGAGCAGGGCGGTCGCCAGGCCGGCCAGGGCGCGTGCGATGCTGCGGTGCAGCAGGGTGGCGCTGAGCCGGCCGGTCAGCGGCACGCGTGAGCGGAACCGGACCGCCCAACGCACGCGTGAGCCGCTGCCGTCAGCCCTCACGCTCACCTCGCCGCGATGGGTCGCGAGCGGGGTGCCGGAGATCAGGCGGTACGCGTAGCTGTGCGACGGATCCCAGCCGACGATCTCCTCAGTGACCCAGGACCCGGACATCTTCAGGCGCCGCCGGGTGCCGACCGCGGGCGGTCCCGGCTGATCGACGCGCACCGCCAGGCCCGACCACGACTCCATCCCTGCAAGGTCGGAGAGGCGCTCCCAGACCACATCGGGCGCGGCGTCCACGTGCCGTTCGGCGACCGCGTAGGGCACGCTCGGCGCGAACCCGGTCAGGCGGTCCGCCCACCGGCGCGGGCGCAGCATCTCGATGTCGAAGCCGTCGGCGTCGTCGAGGTACATCACCCGGAAGACGCCAATCTCCAGCGGCCTGTCGTGCGGTGCCCAGCCGGCGTCCCGCGCGCGCGCGAACCAGCGGTCGAACTCGCCGGTGTCGCGGAAGCCGACGGCGAAGTTCATGTAGCCAAAGTCCGAGAGCCGGTAGCCGTCCGGCCAACGCCGGCCGAGCGGGCGCTCGTACTGCACGACCTCGAGCGCGACACCGCCACCACGCAGCACCACCGAGCGTCGTTCCGCGCCGTCGAGCCCCCATTGGCGCTCGTGCTCGGGACCGTGGAGGTCGAGATCCTCGCGCACGAGTCCAAGGCCGCGCTCGGCACGGTCGCAGAACGCCTCGACGTCCGGTACCGAGACCGTGACGAAGCGCACGGTTGCACCCAGGTCGGGACGCTCAAGTGGGGGCACGAGCTCGGCCAGTGGGTCGCACTCGAGCAGCTCGACGAGGTTGCCGTCGGGGTCCGGCACGCAGACCCGGCGGTCGCCCGGCGGGCCGAGCGGCTCGATGTACGGCAGCGAGCCGAGCGCGGCGAGCCGCTCCAGGGTCCCGTCGAGGTCCCGCACGTGCACGCCGACGGTCGAGTAACCCCAGTCGGCGGGGGTCCAGTCCTGGCGCCGCGGCCGCGAGGGCGGCGTGCGGTACTGGAAGACCTCGACCTGGAAGAAGCCCTGGCGGTCGAGCGCCCAGGCCGCGAGCAGCAGCGGGTTCGGCACCGCCTGCACCCGCTCGGTGAGCTTGCCGAAGAAGACGTTGCGCCCGGCGGGCAGCATGCCCAGGCCCGCGGTGTACCAGCGCGCCGTCCGGGCCGCGTTGCGCGCGACGATGCAGACCTGGCTGATCGGGGTCGACGGTGCTGCGCTCACGCGAGCCCCCGCTCGCGACGGGCGCGCTCGAACTGCTTCATGCCCTTGCGCTTGAGCGGCTCGTAGAGCCGCAGGAGCACCCCGGGGGCGGCACTCGAGAGCTTCGAGAGCAGGCCGCGGCTGAACGGCAGGTCGATCTCGAGCGGCCGGTCGCGCATCGCACGGAAGATCGCCTCGCTCACCTCGTCCACTGTCAGGGCTCGCGGCCCCGAGAAGATCAGGGCAGCGGCCTCGGGGTCGGCGTCCTCGATGTGCTGGTCGAACAGCGCGGTATTCACGAGATCCGGGCAGATGACGGTCACGTAGACGCCACGCGGCCGCAGCTCGACAGCGACCGCGATCGAGACGGCCCGCAGGCCGAACTTCGTGGCCGAGTAGATCGACGTGCCCGGCGTCGGCGACACCCCGGCGAGCGAGGCCATGTTGATGATGTGCCCCGAGCCGCGGGCGGCCATGTGCTCAGCCGCAATCCGCATCCCGTAGAGTGAGCCCTTGAGGTTGATATCGATGAGCGCGTCGATGTTCCCGAGCGGCTGGTCGATGAACATCCCGACCCGATCGATCCCCGCGATGTTGCAGAGGTAGTCAACCGCACCGAAGCGCTCGATCGTGGCGTCGATGACGCGCTGCCACTCGTTCGCCGAGCGGATGTCGAACGCCTCAAGCACGACGTTCTCGCCGGCCCGGAACGCCTCAGCGAGCGCCTCGTGATTGACATCGACCAGCACGAGTGGCATCTGTGGACGGCGGCGCCGCAGCTCGGTGGCGAAGTGCCGGCCGACGCCGCTCGCCGCTCCGGTGATGATCGCGACTTGGTCGTTCATACTCGGTTTCCTCCCTGGTTCAGCCGCGCTTGACGATGCGGACCATGTTGCGTGCGAGTGGCTGGACGAGCCGTGGGGAGATGCGGTGCAGGAGGTAGGGCAGGGTGACCTGACGGTGCGGCACCGCGACGATGAGCTTGCGCTTGTCGATGGCCTTGAGAACCGCTTGCGCGACCTCATCCGGCGAGGCGCCGTGCTTGGCGTAGAAGCTCGAGATCTGCCCTTGGATCTCCGCGACGTCGCCGCGCATGATCCCGGTCGATACGATCGGGGTGTCGATGATGCCGGGACAGATCGCGCTGACGTGGATGCCGCGCTTGGAGAGCTCGGCGTTGAGCGCCTCGCTGAGGCCGACGACGCCGTACTTTGACGCGCAGTAGGGGGCCAACTTGGCTGCGGGCAACAGGCCCGCCTGTGATGCGGTGTTCACGACCGACGCCGGGCGGTCCTGCTGCAGCATCCGTGGGATGAACGCCTGGATGCCGTAGGCGACGCCGAGCAGGTTCACGCCGATGACGCGCTGCCAGTCTTCGATGGTGGTCGCCTCGATGTTCCCGGCGTGACCGATGCCGGCGTTGTTGTGGAGAATGTCGACGTGGCCCTCGGCCGCGAACACGGTCTCGGCGAATGCCTCCACCGCGTCGGGATCTGAGACGTCGAGCGCGTGCGCGTCGGCGGTGTCACTCTGGAGGTCGGCCACGTGGACCATGGCGCCGTGGCGGGCAAGCAGGAGCGCCGTCGCGCGGCCGATCCCCGAGCCGCCGCCGGTGACGACCGCGACCTTGCCGTGCAGGCTTGGAGCGGCGTTCATGACGCTCCCCAGCGTGTACGACGCTCGGGGACGCGAGCGACGAGCTCTCATTGCCGCGCGTGGCGCATGCCCAGCCAAAGCCAGATCGGATACGTCGCGAAGATTGCACCGGCGATCGCATGTGTGCGGGCACTCGGCTTGCGCCACTGCAAGCGGAACACGCCCGAGTTCAGCATCCAGTCGCGCCCGGACGCGGCGCGGCACATCCTCCACACCGGCCGAGTCCAAGCCTGGTCGAGGTACAGCCCGATGCTGGCGCCCCAGAAGATGGCCATGAACGCCGCCCCGGCCGCCGGGTCGCGTGCACGGCTGGGGTCCGAGTCGCGTGTCGCACGCGCGTAGGAGCATCCCCCGCTGTACAGGAGCGGCGGATCGATCAGGAAGGACATGCGAGCACCCGCTCCTCCCCGTTGGGGCGTCCGTTTCCGATGTCCCCGCCGAGCAGCCCGAAGGCGAGCCGCGTGGCGAGCGCCATGATCGTCAACTGCGGGTTAACGCCAAGCGAGCTCGGTGCCGCCGAGCCATCCGCAACGTAAACGCCCTCCACGCCGTGCACCGCCAGGTCGCCGTCGATCACGCCGTGCGTCGGCCGCGCATCGGCGCGCGCGGTCCCCAGCGGATGGAATGCCATCAGCTTCAGGTCGCGGAGACGCGCGTGCTCGGGACTCACTCCTGCAGGCAGCGGCAAGTGGACCTCGCGCGCCCCGGCCGCATCGAACAGCTCGCGCATTCGTGCAAGGCCCTTGCGGAAGCGCATCAGGTCGTCCTTCACGAGGTCGTAACGGATCAGCGGGCGTCCAGCCAGCATTCTTACGCTCCCGCGCGAGCTGTCTGTGACCATCAGCCCAAACAATGCCAGCCTGCTGTAGTCGGCCATCGCCTCAGCGTGCGACCGACCTGTCAGCGGCAGCGCCATCGCCGCGTATGCCGGTGGCCCCGCGGCGCCCTCGAACATGATTCCCTCCTGTGCGAACTCGTCGACGTAGAAGCTCTGTGGCACACCATGGCTCATATCGACGATCTCCTCCATGCGCGCGAAGACCGCCGTGGCCGGATGCAACGAGAGGTTGCGTCCCAGCTGACCCGACTGCAAGCCGATGCCGCTGCGCCCGAGCAGCAGCGGCGTGTGAATCGTGCCCGCCGCCACCACCACAATCGGCGAGCGCACCTCGATCGGCGCTCCGCCTGCCACCCGCGCCCGAGCGCCGCGCGCGCGACCGTCCTCGACAATCACCCGCTGCACGTGCGCGCCCGTGACGATGCGTGCGCCGGCGTGTTGCGCGCGCGGGACATACGTTATGCCCGTGTGCTGCTTGGCCGACGTCGGGCAGCCGAGCGTACACACGCCCGAGCCGACGCAACCCCGCGCGTTGCGCCGCAGGTAGCCATGCGACCAGCCCAGGCGCTCGGCGCCGCGGCGGG
>DAIRTT010000136.1:0-7230 GCA_036803745.1 Solirubrobacteraceae bacterium
GCGCTGGAAATCTGGAACGAGCCCGACCAGGCCAACGAAGGCTATTTCGCGGGCCCGTCCAAACCGGCGCGTTACGCTGCCGTCCTGCGCGCGGCCTATCCAGCGATCAAGCAGGCCGACCCGAGCGTCCAGGTGCTGGGCGGCTCGTTGGTCGGCTCCAACGGGGCGTTCCTGCGGGCGCTGTATGCCGCGGGCATCAAGGGCTACTACGACGGACTGTCGGTCCACTTCTACAACCTCACGCTCGCCTCGCTGCGCTCGATCCACGAAGTCCAGGCTGCCAACGGCGATTCGACGCGCCTGTGGCTGGCCGAGTTCGGCTGGACGAGCTGCTGGCCCAAGCGCCGGATCCAGCAGGAACAGGCCTGCGTCCCCGCCCGCACGCAGGCGGCGAACATCTCGAACACCTACCGGCTGCTGCGCAGGACGCCCTACGTGGCCGCGGGCGTGCTCTACAAGCTGCGCGACTCCCGGCACGAACAATTCGGCCTCCTGACGTTCGGCTGGGCGCACAAGTCGTCCTTCTCGGCCTTCGCCCATGCGCTCGCCTCGCCGTTCTCGGCGGTGACGCCGGTGGCACTCGGGCTGCGCAGCAACGGGCGCTCGGCGGTCGCGGCCGGCTCGGCCGCCGTCGGCGACTTCATGGTGCTCGAAGCCTTCAAGGGCACCCTCCTGCGCTACCGCGCCCTGTTCACCCTCGACGGCTTCAACCGCTTCTCGATCACGCTGCCGTCGGTCCTGGGCACGAGCGGCGTGAGGGTGCGCGTCTACCGCTACGGGACCGGCGAGGCGGGCGCTGCGCAGCGCAGCATCTGAGCGCAGCGCAGCGGCTTGGAGATCACTCGGCGTTTCGGAACAGCGCGACGAACGTCAGCACGAGGATCTTCAGATCGAGCCCGAGTGACCAGTGGGCGATGTAGTAGTTGTCCCACTCGACCCGCTCGGCAAGCGAGGTCTGCCCGCGCAGGCCGTGGACCTGAGCCCATCCGGTGATCCCGGACTTGACCCGATGGCGGTCGCCGTAGCGCATGATGTCCTGCCTGAACAGCTCGACGAACTCTGGCCGCTCGGGCCGTGGCCCGACGAGGCTCATGTCGCCGCGCAGGACGTTGAAGAGCTGCGGCAGCTCGTCGAGCGAGGTGCCGCGTAGGAAGCGCCCTACGCCGGTGCGGCGGTCCGCACCCTCGACGCCGCCCGGGGCGATGTCGCCGGCGAGCAGGAAGTCCAGGGCGCTGGTGTCCTCTTCCTCGTGCTCGACGCGGTCGGGATCGACCCGCATCGAGCGGAACTTGTAGAACTCGAAGACCTTGCCGTCGCGACCAACGCGCCGCTGGCTGAACAGTGCGGGCCCGGGCGAGCTGAGGCGCACGGCGATCGCGGCGCAGAGGATGATCGGCAAGCAGACGATCAGCAGCACGAGCGCGAGGACGCGGTCGAGGCCGTGCTTGACGGTGAACTGCAGGCCCTTGGGGTCGACGGCGTTGAAGGACATCAGCGGCAGGCCCCCGACGGTGTCGTAGCCGACACGATCGTTGATCGTGTCGAACATGCGCGGGACCACCGAGACCTCGACGCCGAGCTCCTGGCAGCGCTGGATCAGCCGGCTCACGCGAGCGTCGGCCGCAGATGAGAACGCGACGATCAGGCGGCGGACGCCGGTACGCGCGACGGTCTCGTCGAGGTCCTCGAGCGTGCCGAGGATGGGGATGTCGCGGCCGCCGACCTCGGCAACCGACCGCGGGTCGGCATCGATGAAGCCGATCGGCGCGAGGCCGTACTCGGGGTGATTCTCGAGCCTGCGCGCGACCTGGGCGCCGACCATCCCGGCTCCGAGGATCAGGACCGGCTTGCCGACCAGGCGCCGGGAGCGGGCCCATCGCTGAAGCGATGCCAGGCTGACGCGTCCGACACCGGCGCCGAGCAGCGCGAAGAACCAGGCCCTCACCCAGGCCGACTGGTCCGGCACCTGGTTGTTGAGGAACATTCCCAGGACGGCCACGGCCATCGCGCCGACCGACACGCCGCTGAGAACGGGCACGACGCCGTCGAGCACCAACGCGCGCAGGCGGGTGCGATAGAGGCCGCGGAGATAGAAGAGCAGGATCACGACCGGCGGCAGGGCGAGCAGGGGAGCGCGGCCGGAGGACACGTGCAGGGTCGCGCCGACGCCGCCGAGCGCGATGATGACGGCCGCGCACACCAGGAAGACGTCGAGCGCGGGGCGTACGAGCGACCAGCCGCGGCCCTCCAGCGCCCACTGCAGGCGTCCGGTGAAGCGGTCGCTGCGCAGCGCCCTGGGCGAGGGGGCGTCGTGACTCAGCTCGCCCCGGAGCGAGATGGTGGTGCTCGTTTGCTGTGTTACTCGTGTCCGGTCCATTTTGGCGGCGGGCTTCCTTGTCCCTATGTCACTACTCGGGTCCTGTGGGTGTTCCCTTTAGCCGGGGTGCTTCCTATCCGGGCCTCCGTGCCATCTGCCTGGTCAGCAGCCCCGTCGCGACGAGCGCGGCGAGGGCGAGGAGCATGTAGAGGACGTCGGCGCCCGAGAGGCCGAAGGCGGGCGATCCGCCAACCGAGGACCGTGGCGTGAGTGACACCGCTGAAGGTGTCTGCGCAGCAGAGCCCGTCTTGGATGACTTGCCCTGCACCTGGGCGTGGGTCTTGCCGGTATGAGCGCTTGTGTGCCCCGTCGAGGACCCGCCGCTGCCCGATCCGCCTCCGGCCGCCGCGCTCGTCGTGGGAGAGCCCGCCGATCCACCGCTCGAGGAGCCGCCGCCGGAGCCGGCCGAGCCGCTGCCGCCGCCGCCCGAGGGCCCATTGATCAGGGCCGAGCCGAGGATCGCCTGATTGCCCTGCCCGGGGCCGCCGTAGCCGCTCAGCAGCGAGCTGGCCGTCGCCGTGGGCGCGACCGCGAGCACCAACGCGGTGAGCGTGGCTGCCGTGGTGATGCCGCGATGGATCTTCATGCGTCCCTGCCTTGGGTTCCGTTGCCTGGCCTGCGCGTTTTCCGCGCCCGATGTCCATGCCACTGTCCCGCGAACCGAAGGCACGGCCCCACCCCCCTTGAGGCTCGTGGTGCCGAGTCGACGAATTGACGGGATCCCAGTGAAAGGTACCGGAGCATCGGGGGCATGTCGAGTCGAAATTCGGCTCACACGGCCTAGAAACAGAATCGACTCAGGCGAGTTGCTGAGCTTTGCGGAGGATCGCCTCGTTGAGTTCGGTGAGGCTCACCCGCTTGCCGTCTCTTGCGAGGCGCAGGGCGGCGCCCGCGAGTTCGTCTCTCGGGTCGAGCCGAACCGCCCTCGCGAGCAGGCTGCGCGCCCGCGCCGATTCGCCCCGCGAGGAGGCGATCGCGCCCCGCTCGAGCGTCGCGTATGCATCCTCGGGCGAGCGGCCGAGGGCGAGCGCGAACTGCCTGTCGGCCCGCTCGACTTCGCCATAGCGGAGCGCGATGCTGCCGGCGACCAGATACGGCTGCGCGCTGAGCGGGTTCATCGAGGCGGCTTCGTCCAGGTCCGAATAGGCCGCCTGGCGGCTGCTCGTCCAGATGTGCGCGGCGCGCTGGACCTGCAGTTCGCTGAGCCACGGCAGCGCGAGCGAGGCCGCGAGAATGAGCGCCACGACCGCCCCGGCGCCGAGCGCCAGGCCACGAGGCCGGATCGGCCCCGGCGGGCCGATCCGCGAGGCGGCGGCGTCGGCCGGATCTGCAGGCTCGACGCCGGTGGCGTCCCGTTCACGGCGGGCGGGGCTGAGAGCGCAGGCGAGCCCGAGCATGGCGAATGCCGGCGCGCCGAGGCCCGCGAACTCCCAGAACCAGTCGAGCGAGCCGTGGATCGCCCAGTATCCGAACCCGGCGAGCGCGGCGGCCGCGACGACGCCTGCCAGCTCGTCCCGTCCGCGCATCGCCCGCCAGGCGGCGAGCAGGGCGCCCGCCAGGCCGACGATCGCGATCAGGCCCCCGATCGCTCCCGTCTGGGAGAGGGTCCTCAGCTCGACGCTGTGCGGATAGTGCGGCGTCTCGTTGCTGCGGCCGTGGAGGAGGTACTGCTGGCTGAAGTTGTCGGCCCCGATGCCGGCGAGCGGGTGGGCGGCGAATTCGTTGAGGGCGACGCGGTAGAAGTCGTAGCGGTTGCTGCCGAGGCCGCTGACGAGACGGTTGCTCGTGGAGCCTTCGGTGCTGTACCCGCCCTTGAAGCTGTGCCAGGCGTCTTCGAGACGGTGGACGGGGTTTCCGGCGACTGCGAGCCCGCCGGCCACAGCGAGCACGAGTGCCACCACGGCCACGCCGGCGACGGCGGTGCGAGCGCGCCGGTGGGCCGCCGGCGAGATCGCCCGCCGCGTCTCGATCGCGGCCGCGGAGGCCACGACGATCGCCACTGCGAGGCCGGCGAGGAAGGCGGCGGTGACGGCACTGTGGACGTTCGCCGGCACGACCTGGCCGGCCACGAGATGATCGCCAACGCGAAGGACGGCCGGCGCGGCGGCGGCGATCCCCGCGGCGACGGGGACGAGCATGGCGAACGTCCGCACGCGCCGGGGCAGCAGGACGAAGACGAGGATGAGCATGACGGGCGTCACGTAGAGCGAGCCACGGCTCTGGCTGAGCAGGGCCACCTCGGCGAGCAGCACGGCGCCGCCGGCGAGGAGTCCGCGAAGGGCCCAGTGCAGCCGCGGGCTGCGGGCGAGCAGCACGGCCGGCCAGAACGCCATCAGCCACTGCGCGGCGTTGGCGTTGGGGTAGCCCGTCGGATAGGTGAGGCGCCCGTCGGGCACCAGCAGGTGGAGCTTGCCGGCCCCGGCCGCATCGAGGTGCAGCGCCGCGAAGGCGGCGAGTCCGATCAGCGCGAGCGTCCACGCTCCGAGCAGCAGTGCCGCCGTCGTGCCCCTCTGGGGCCAGCTTGCGAACAGGGCGAACACGAGCAGGTAGAGCAGCGTCCGATCGGCGCCTTCCCAGGCGTCGCCCGGCACCGAGGCCCAGAGGATCGAGAGGAAGCTGAGGGCGGTGTAGGCAGCCATCGCGGCGAGCGCCACGCGTACGGCCGGCGGCATGTCGCCGACGCGCGGGCGCAGCATGGCGGCGGCGATGGCGAGCAGGGCGAGGACGATGACCCCGCCGGGCCCCCAATGGGTGACCGGATAGCCCGCCTGGTCCCCTGCCCAGACGACGAACAGGATCAGCGCCGCCATCGCCGGCACCGTCGCGGGCGCCGCCCGCAGCGACCCGGTGAGCTTGGCGGTCATCGAGCCCACAATAATCACCGCTGTGGAGGACCCCGCGGAGCTTGTCCGCTTCTACGACGCCGCTTACACGCAGTCGCCTCCCCAGGCGGCCCTGTACGCCCGCTGGCGGGCGCTGGGCGCGGTCGGCAAGGCCGACCACGTGATCGAGCTGTGCGTGCGCGCGGGCGTGCGCCCGGAGCGGACGCTCGAGGTCGGCTGCGGCGACGGCGCGCTGCTCTCCGAGCTCCACCGCCGCGGCTTCGGCGGTGAGCTCTCGGGTGTCGAGATCACGGAGGCGGCGGTCGACATAGCGGGGGGGCGGGCGGAGATCGCCTCGGTGGAGCTATACGACGGCGCTCACCTGGCGGCCGCGGACGGCGCATACGGGCTGGGAATCCTCTCGCACGTGCTCGAGCACGTGCCCGATCCGGCGGCGCTGCTGGCGGAGGTGGGGCGAGCCTGTGGCGCGGTGCTCGTCGAGGTGCCGCTCGAGGCCAACGTGTCGGCGCGGCGGGCGGCAAAGCGCGAGCATGCCGCCGAGGTCGGCCATCTGCAGCGCTTGGACCGCGACGCGGCGCGCGCGATCGTGGCGGGCGCGGGCATGAGGGTCGCTGCGGAGCTCGACGATCCACTCCCCCTCGAGGTCCACCGTTTCTTCGCCCGCACGCCTCGCGCGCGTGGGCTGGGCGCGGCCAAGTGGGCGCTGCGGAGGAGCGCTCACATGATCTGCGCGCCGCTGGCCCGGCGGGCCTTCACGGTCCACTACGCCTGCCTGTGCCTTCCGCCGGACGCGTAGCGGCCGAGAACAGCAGCGCCAACACGTTGCCCATGAGCTCATCGGGAACGGCATCGGGATCGGCGAGCCTCTGACGGGCGATGCCATCGGCCAGGGCGTCGATGGCGACGGCGAGCTGCTCCGCCGGCATGGCGAGCTCGAGGTCGAAGTCGCGTACGCCGTCGGCGATCAACCGGGTGAGCACCTCGCGCATCTGCGCGAAGCGGGCGGCCACCTTGGGCCGCACCTCGGGGTCGCGCACACCGTAGGCCCAGAACTCCATGAACAGGAGCAGCAGATCGGGCTCCCGGTCGATCATCGTCATCCACTGCCGTGCGCCGCCGGTGGCCCGGTCGGAGATCGAGGCCTGGGCCCGGACCGCCTCGGCCAGCTCGCGGGCGTGCTCGTCGATCTCGCGCTCCATGAGGACGAGGAAGAGGTCCTCCTTGCCGTCGAAGTTGGAGTAGAGGGCGCCCGTCGAGAACCCGGCCTCGGAGGCGATCTCCTCGACCGAGGCGCCGTGGAAGCCGCTGCGGGCGAACGCGCTGCGTGCCGCGGCGAGCAGGCGCTCGCGGGTGTTGGCCCGGCTCTGCTCGCGCGTCATCCGCGTCGTGGCGCCGGTCGCGCCGGTCGCCGACGCTTCGGCGGCGCTGGCGGTGGTCTCCGGCCTCCTCGACATCCCTCGGGATACTACTTGACAGAGCGAGCGTTATTCCGATAGCGTCCGTTATCCATCCGGATCTGCGGCGATAGGAGCGAAGAAGATGGTCAGCGCACCAACCTCGACTGCCGACGGCGCCGGCGACGTCGCGTCCCTTCCGACCGATGCGATCTCCTACGAGGATCTGTACACGCGCTGGGAGCGCGGCAACTGGAGCGCGATGGCCCTCGACTTCAGCGAGGACGCACGCCAGTGGCGTGAGGACTTCACCGAGTTCGAGCGCCAGGCGGCGCTGTGGAACTACTGCCTGTTCTTCTGGGGCGAGGACGCGGTGGCGGACAACCTCTCGCCGTACATCGACGCGGCGCCCCTCGAGGAGCAGAAGTACTTCCTGACGACCCAGCAGGTCGACGAGGCTCGCCACGCGGTCTTCTTCAGGCGCTTCATGCAGGAGGTGTGCGGGATCGGCGACGGTTCGATGGCGAGCGGCCTGAGCGAGATCAAGCCGCAGCTGACGGTGGGCTTCCGCAAGATCTTCGACCGCCTCGACACGATGGCCGACGAGCTGCGCGCC
>DAIRTT010000137.1:0-7199 GCA_036803745.1 Solirubrobacteraceae bacterium
CTGACCGAGGCCCAGCCCGAGAACAACGTCCAGCGAATCGTCCTCGAGGCGCTGGCCGTGACGCTCGGACGTGACGCGCGCGCCCGCGCCATCCAGCTGCCCGCCTGGAACGAGGCGCTGGGGCTGCCGCGGCCGTGGGACCAGCAGTGGTCGCTGCGGATCCAACAGATCCTGGCCTACGAGACCGACCTGCTCGAGTACCCCGACATCTTCGAGGGATCCCACGTGATGGAGAGCCTCGTCGCCGAACTGCTGCAGGGAGCACGCGAGGAGATGGCGGTCGTCGCCGAGCACGGCGGCGCGGTGCAGGCCGTCCCCTATATGAAGGCGGCGCTCGTCGACTCACACCGCGAGCGCATCCGCCGGATCGAGTCCGGCGAGCAGACCGTCGTGGGGCAGAACCGGTTCACCGAGTCAGAGGAGTCGCCTCTGACTGCCGACGCCGAGGGCGGCATCCTGGTCGTGGACCCGGCGCTCGAAGCCGAGCAGATCGCCGAGCTGCGCCGCTGGCGCTCCGAGCGCGACCAGGCCGCCGTCGATGAGGCGCTCGCGGGACTGGCCGCTGCCGCGGCGGACGAGAGTGCTTCGGAGAATCTGATGACCGCCACGATCGCCGCCGCCCGGGCGGGCGCGACGACGGGCGAGTGGTCACGGACGCTACGCGAGGTGTTCGGCAGCTACCGCGCCCCGACCGGCGTCGGCGAGTCGGCCGCCGCAGGTAGCGACGGCACGCTGGGCGAGCTGCAGGGCGAGGTCGCCCGCCTGCAGGAGAAGCTCGGTCGCCGGCCCAAGATCCTCGTCGGCAAGCCGGGTCTCGACGGCCACTCCAACGGCGCCGAGCAGATCGCCGTGAGGGCTCGCGACGCGGGCATGGACGTCGTGTATGAAGGTATCCGGCTCACCCCCGCCCAGATCGCCGCCTCGGCGCTGCAGGAGGGCGTCCACGTGATCGGCCTGTCGATCCTCTCGGGCTCTCACCGCGAGCTGATCCCAGCCGTCATAGATGCTCTGCGCGAGGCGGGTGTGCAGGCGCCGGTGATCGTCGGCGGGATCATCCCCGACCAGGACGTCCCCGCCCTCACGGCCGCGGGCGTGGCGGCCGTGTACACGCCCAAGGACTTCGACATCAATCGCATCATGCGCGACATCGTGGCCCTGGTGAGAGCCGACGCCGAGGCAGCTCCCGCGGTCGCGGGCGCCGGCTCGGCCAACGGCTCGGCGTGAGCGCCGACGGCGCCGCGCTCGGGGCGCGGCTGCGCCAGGGCGACCTGTCGGCTGCCCCGGCCATCCTGAACGTGCTCGAGAGCACCACTGAAGCCGACCGCGAGCAGGGCGCCGCGATCCTCGAGCAGACCTCGCCGAGGGCCCTCGGCGGCGAGGCGCCGGGGCACGTGATCGGCGTGACCGGCCCCCCCGGCGCGGGCAAGTCGACGCTGCTCGGCGCGCTGCTGCGCACCTGGCGCTCGCGCGGGCGCACCGTGGCGATGCTCGCGGTCGATCCCAGCTCTCGGCGCTCCGGTGGCTCGCTGCTCGGCGATCGTGCCCGGATCGACTTCGACCCAGCCGACGCCGGCGTGCTGATCCGCTCGACCGCGGCCGGCGAGCGCCTCGGCGGTCTCGCATGGGCCACGAGGGCTGCGGCCGCCGCGCTGTCGGCGGCGTTTGACGTCGTCGTCGTCGAGACCGTGGGCGTGGGCCAGGCGGAGACCGAGATCGCCGACGTCGCCGACACGGTGGCCGTCGTGGTGCAACCCGGCGCGGGCGACGTCCTGCAGTTCCTCAAGTCGGGGATCATGGAGATCCCGGACGTGCTCGTCGTCACAAAGTCCGACCTCGGCCCGCTCGCACTGAGCACCCGCCGCGACCTCGGCGCCGCGCTGCGCTCGCTCGGGTCGACCTCCACTCGAGTCGTGGCTGTCTCATCGCTGCCCCCGCCCAGCGGCATCGAGGAGCTGGCGGACGCGCTCGAGGAGCACCGCGCCGGGCTCGACGTGGCCACCCGGCGCCTGCTCGCCCGGCGCGCGGGCGCCCTCTCCGAGTTCGCTGCCGAGTACGGCGAGAGCGGGTTGCGCGCGATCGGCGGCCGGCGGGCCGCCGAGGAGCTGCTGCGCAGGCAGGACGCCGGCCACGAGGTGCCCGCGCTCGTCGCGGCGCTCGAGCAGGGCATGGCATGATCGCTCCCGATGGCCGACTCCCGAAACTGCGACGGTGAGCACAGCTTGGCGCGCAACCTCCTGATCATGTTCGGAGCCTTCGTGCTGGCGAGCGCCCTCGCGGGCGCGCTCGGCGCGGCCAACCTCGGTACGGCGCTCTCGTTCGGGCAGATCGCATTCGCGATCAGCGTCGTCTACGTGATGACCCGGCGCTGAGTCTCATAGGCTGCGCGCGGCCGCGGGCGGCCTGTAACGCCTCGGCGTTGCGCGAGACTGAAGGTGGAGCCCGATGATCGTCCTCCTCAGCTTCGCCCTGCTCGCCGGCGCGGGCACGGCCCTGTCGCCGTGCGTGCTGCCCGTGCTCCCGGCCCTGCTTTCCGCCGGCAGCGTCGGCGGGCGGCGGCGCCCTGTGGGCATCGTGCTCGGGCTGTCGATCACCTTCACCGTCACGATCGTCGGCCTCGCCAATGTCGTCGACGGCGTCGGTCTCGGCAGTGATCCGCTGCGCGACGTCGCGATCGCGGTCCTGCTGATCTTCGGTGTCACGCTGCTCATGCCCGACCTGGCCGCTCGGCTGGAGGCACCGCTGTCGCGCCTTGCGCGCTTCGGACCGCGATCGAGCGGTGACGGCTTCATGTCGGGGCTGCTCGTCGGTGGCGCCCTCGGCTTCGTCTACACGCCCTGCGCGAGCCCGATCCTCGCCGCCGTCATCTCGGTCAGCGCCGCGTCGGGTCGGACCATCACGGTGGCGCTCGCCTACGCGGCCGGATCGGCGATCGTGCTGCTCGCCCTGGCACTCGGCGGCAGGCGCCTGTTCGAGCGTGTCCGCCGAGCCGGACGCGGCCCCGTGCTGCAGCGGGCGATGGGCGTCGTGATGATCGTGACCGCGGTGGCGATCCTCGCCAACCTCGACGTCAACTTCGACCAGTTCGTCGCCCAGAACATCCCAGACGTCAACCTGACCGCCTCGCTCGAGTGCTCCTCGGTGGTGACCGGCCGCCTGCACGAAATCACCGGACGCCGGGCCAAGTTCGCCCCCGCCAACGGCTCCTCATCCTGCTCGGGCTCGGCCTCCTCGGTCCGCACGGCCGCGCCCGGTGCGAGCCAGAGCAGCCTGCTTGGGACCGCCCACGCACTCCCCGAACTGGGGCCGGCGCCGGACTTCGCCGACACCCAGGAGTGGTTCAACACGCCCGGGCGCCGAGCACTCTCGCTCTCCTCGCTGCGCGGCCACGTGGTGCTGATCGACTTCTGGACCTACACGTGCATCAACTGCATTCGCACGCTCCCCTACCTCAAGGCCTGGGACGCCGCCTACCGCCGCGACGGGCTCGAGATCGTCGGCGTCGAGACGCCCGAGTTCGCGTTCGAGAAGGATGCCGCCAACGTCGCCAACGCGATCGCGCAGTTCGGGCTGCGCTATCCGGTCGTCCAGGACAACAACATGGGCACCTGGAACGCCTACGGCAACCAGTACTGGCCGGCCGACTACCTCATCGACGCCCACGGGCAGGTCCGCTACGCGGCCTTCGGGGAGGGCGACTACGACAAGACCGAAACCGCCATCCGGGCGCTGCTCGCCGAAGCGGGCGCCCCTGTCGGGGGCAAGGGCCAGCCGCGCGGCGTGATCGTGCCCTCCCGCGAAGCCACGCCCGAGACCTATCTCGGAACCGGGCGCGCACAGGGCTGGATCGCCGCTCCGCGCGCTGGCCTGCACGACTATGGAGGAGCCCCGACGGGCCACCTGGCGGTCAACGACTTCGCCCTCAGCGGCAAGTGGAACATCTCCGGGCAGCCGGCGCTCGCGGTGTCCGGCGCGGGCATCGACGTGGAATTCCAGGCGAAGGACGTCTACCTCGTGCTCAGCTCCGCGGGCGGGCGCCCGCTGCCCGTCCAGGTGCTCCTCGACGGCCGGCCCGTCAGCGCGGCCGATGCCGGCGCCGACGTACACGGCGGCACATTGACCGTTCGCGGACAGCGCCTCTACTCGCTCGTGTCACTGCCCGCCAACGCCCGGCACCGGCTCAGCCTGCGTCTCGCGCCGGGCGTGAGCGGCTACGCCTTCACCTTCGGCTAGCCGCCCGCCGCCCGACTCGCCCGACCGGGCCACCCCCAGGGCAGCCCGGCGCCGGGGCGGGCTATTTCTTTTTCTTGTGGTGACCCGGAACGCACGTGTGGAACGTGCGGCCGTCTCCGTAGAGCTGCCCGGTCGATGAGGTCGTGATCAGTTCGACGTGGAAGGTGCCCTTGGGCAGCCCGCGCAGGTCGACCGACGTGTGGCGCTTGCTCAGCGGGCCCGACTGGACGAGCTTGCCGTTGATGTGGACTTCGACGTGCACCAGCTTGACGTGATGGGGCGCCCGAGGGTGCACGATGAAGTGGCGCTTGCTCACGCATTTCTTGCTCGACGGCAGCCCGAGGCTCGCCTTGCGCGCGACGATCAGCTTCTCACTGCCGCACACGCTCGCGGCGGCCTGGTTGTTGATGTCGCCCGAGTAGCTCGCCAGCCAGTAGTACGTCCCCGGGGCGAGTTTGGACTGTGGTGCCGAGGGGCCGCCCGCGCCGTTGGTGACCGGTGCTCCTCCAGCCTGGGCCACGAGCGAGGTGCACGCCGGGTCTTTGTAGATGGCGTAGGTCACTTCGCCGGTCGACGTCGGGCCGCCGGAGAGGAGTGTCGTCACCGACGACGGCGAGCCCACCGTGATCGTCTTGCCCGTGGGCGGCGACTCGAGCGAGAAGTATGTCGAGGCGCCCGGGGCCAGAGCCGGAGAGAAGTTGACCGTGCCGCTGTTCGAGGTCGGGGCCAGGTTGGTGAACCACGACGTCGGACCCTCATAGCCGGTGACGGCATCGCCGTTGGCGCCGAACCCGTTGATGCTGACGCCCGTGAACGTCACGCCCGCGGGCTCGCCGGCGGGCGGCGGGAAGCCGCACGAGGAGGTTTCTGGCGGGCACGAGGCGCCGGGATGTCCGGTGGGGGTACCGCCACTGTCCTTGGTCAGGACGACGCACCCGGGCGCGATCGGCGCGGCTCCCGGGCTGCAGAGCCCGTCGCTCTCGAATCCGAAGAGGCTGTTTTCGGCCGACAGCGGGATCGAGGAGACCGCCTTGGACGACGCGTTCTGAATGCCGATCAGAGCGTCGTCTTCGCCGTCGTAGGGACCCTGAGCTGGGTCCTGGGTGACCTGGACGCCTTTGTCGGTGACCGTGATCAGGAACTGGCAGCCGGTGTCCTTGTTGACGGCCGGGCACTGCGGAAAGGCGTCGGCCATCGACGGCGCGAGCGCCGCCAGGCCCAACGCCAGGCATGAGACGACGAGGATTGCGACACGCCGCATTTGGGACCCCCCAATGGGATGGTTGACTAAGGCACCGAGGCGTGGACGACCTCGGACCCTCGAGAGGACCGGTCGCGACGGCGTCTGGGCATATGTTCTACCGGCCCGCTCGCCACGCCGAGGCCGGCCCGAGGTCCCCGTCGGGGGTCGGCGGCCGGTGCGCCTACAATGCTGG
The DNA here is from genome assembly GCA_036803745.1 of Solirubrobacteraceae bacterium. Classification (GTDB taxonomy): domain Bacteria; phylum Actinomycetota; class Thermoleophilia; order Solirubrobacterales; family Solirubrobacteraceae; genus Palsa-744. The sequence goes on from DAIRTT010000137.1 coordinate 5,667, forward strand.
CGATGGAGGGCTCGATGGCCGAGACGAGCGCACGCAGCTGGCTGCGCTGCTACCGCTGCTGGTCGCAGGATCTGGAGGTCCAGGTCCACTACGAGGGCATCCACAAGATCGATCCCGAGAGCGGCGAGCGCGCCGAAGTGGTCGACGAGCTACAGGAGGCCGTCGTCCAGTGCCTCGACTGCATGCACGACCAGCCGCACCTGGGCTTCAACAACGGCCGTGTCGAGCCCATCGAGGACCGCTGGGAACGGATGATCGCCGGCACGCCCTGGGTTGCCTCGTGCACAGTCACGGTCGACTCCGAAGACGTCGAGACCTGCTCCGGCCCCGAGGCCGGCGACGCGCTCTCCTACGCCGCCTTCGGCGATCACGGCGTGCGCGAGTTCTTCACCCACGTCCGCTTCCACAAGCACGAAGACGACGCCCGCATCATGGTCCACCTGCTCGTCGAGCTCTATGCCCGCTCGCTCGAGGAGGCCACCGAGGTGCTCGAGTCCTCGGCCCGGGGCTCGCTCGCGATCACCTCGCTCGCCGAGGAGTCACGGCCACCGGCAGCCGCAGGCGAGACCCACGGCCACGACTAGGGGCCCGATGGGCGGCGCCAGGCGGCGTCCTCGGTCGCTCGTATGCTCGCGCACACTTCGCTCCCTGCGTCCTTGCCTGGCTTGCCCCTCGAACCCCTAGTACTCATCCGACCGGGTCGCTGCCCTTCTTCGAGCGTCCTTGGCCGGAGATTGTCTAGGCCGGTGTGAGGCGCAGGACGGGGACCTTGCGGATGCCCTGGGTGCGCTGCTCGTAGATGCCGTAGCCGCGGTAGACCTGCTTGGCCAGGGAGTACAGGCGTTCGCGGTCCTCGCCCTCGGTCTCGACCGCCGTGAAGCGGCCTGAGCGGCCCATCGCTTCGAGGCGCACCTCGGGATTGGCCTTGATGTTGTGGTACCAGGCGGGGGACTTGGGCCGCCCGAAGCTAGATGCCATCAGCACCACGTCTCCCCCGTCGGTGAAGTAGACGAGCGGCACGGTGCGCTCGATCCCGCTGCGCGCGCCGCGGACGTTGAGGAGCACGATCGGGAACAGGCCGGCCAGCGTGCTGACGCGCCCGCGGGTCGCTCGAACGAGGCCCGCGTCGATCCGCGCCGCGACCTCGGAGTAGAACCACGTGCCCGGCTTGGTCAGCGCCACGCGCGTCGCGTACTCGGCCAGCGGCGACTTGCGCCGCAGCGGGTCGACCTCCGGAATGCCCGCGATGCTCGCCACGGGGAACAGCTTGGCGCCTACTCGCCGAGGCGCTGTTCGAGCGCTTTCAGCTGGGCGTGGAGCTGGTCGGGCAGGTTGTCGAACTTGGCGAAGTGCTCGTGGAACTGGGGCAGCTGGGCCTTCCATTCGGCGGCGTCGACGCGGAGCAGATCGGCCATCGCCTCTTCGGAGACCTCGACGCCGCGGGTGTCGATGCCGTCGACGCCCACCGGCGGGATCAAGCCGATCGGCGTCTCGGTCGCGGCGCCGTGCCCGGCGCAGCGCGCGAACACCCAC
>DAIRTT010000138.1:0-7181 GCA_036803745.1 Solirubrobacteraceae bacterium
TAAGACGCACAACGGTTTTCGAGACCGCCGCATTCAACCGCTCTGCCACCCCTCCAGGGCGACGGGCCCAAGGCTAGATGATCGGCCGTCGCCCGGGCGTCTAACCCCTGGGCGGCAGCGAGCGCGCGAACTGCGCCCCGCGGCGCACCCACGGCGAGAGCTGGCGCCTGGTGCGCAACCCCTCCTCGGCGACCCGGACCCACCCACGCATGCGGCGCTTGCCCATCTCGACCGGTTGCGCGTGCGGGTCGGTGAGCGCCTGCTCCTCACCGTCGGGGCCGAGGCGCACCATCAGTCCGCCGTTCGAGGAGACCGCCACGGCCATGTTGCCCGCGAGCAGGAAAGCGAGACCTCCGAACATCGCCATCTCGGTGATCGCATCCTCGCCGGCGAGGAGCTCTCGCACGCGGTTGGCCAGGTCTTCGTCGTAGGCCATCTCAGGCCGCTCCCTGCTGGTAGCGATGCAGGGCGACCGCGGCCCAGATCGCCTCGACGACGCCGAACGGCCACGTCCCGGCCAGGAAGCCGTAGGCACTCGAGAGCAGGCACCCGCCGGCGAACGCGAGGACAAATCCGGAGTGGCGTCGCTCCAGCGCGTACATGGACATCATGAACGTGACGGCCAGGGCCCCGAAGAGGGTGAGCATGCCCCAATTCTTAGCGAAGGACGGGCCCGGGGCTCCGCGAAAAGCGGAGAGGCCCGCGGGTGCGGGCCTCTCCGGTGCTCATCCTGCGCTGGTGATGCGAGTGGCTAGTGGATCGCGGTGACCTTGATTGCCGGCTGTTCGCCAGGCCAGCAGCCCGCGTCCAGGCGGAAGGTGCCAGTGCCACCGGCTCCGCCGTCGCACCAGTACGGGGCGTAGAGCCCGTTCTGGTACAGGTCGTTCGGCGCCGGGTCGGTGCCGACCGTCGGGGCTTCCGGCGGTTCGATCAGGGCGACGTTGAGCGCGTCGTAGAAGCACCCGCCTGATTCACTGTTGCACGGCTTCGGGCGCTGCGGTTCGGTGCCGTAGTCGCTCGTGCTGTACGAGACGCTGATGATGACCTTGTTGGGCCAGCTCCTGCGACCGAACGGGAAGCTCGTCGTGAAGTACTTCCCGTGGAAGCAGGTGCCCTTGAAGTAGTAGCCACCGGACGGTTCGTTTTTCGCGTTCAGGCACTTCAAGCGGTTCTCGCGAGGCCGATAGGGCAGCTTCTGCACTTTGGTCACCGACATGATCAGGCTGCCGACGGCGCCTGACGGTTCGACGTTGTAGATGCTCATGGTCATGGGCATTTCGAATTTGGCGCCCGGTTCGGTGAGGCATTCGGGCGTCCCGGTCGCGCTGCCTTTCTGGCACGCCCAGCTGCTCATGCCGATGCTGACGGTGCCGTTGCGCCGCGCCGTGCCGGCGAGTTCGACGAGACCGCCGATCTGCGTGATCTGGGTCGCCTGGAAGCCCACCGAGGCGAGGTTGCCCGGTGTGGGTGAGGGCTGGCTGTTGTAGACAACTTCGCTTTCTGCACTTGCTGCACCGGCGGTCATCGCGAGTGCGATAGTGGCAGCGATGATCGCTCCCATGAGCTTCCCAACTCGCGTTGGAATCATTCCGTCCATGTCAATCTCCTTTGGATAGCCGCGAGCCCCGCGAAAGCGTGGTGCTCGACCGCTGAGGACCCCCTCCAGGGTTCTCACTTGTTTGCCCGACGCACGTAGGCGTCCGTCGGGTCGTGGAACTGAGGGCCCACCGGGCAGCCAAGACCGCCCCCCGATCAACCCCCATGCATGCACGAGAGTATTCCGCCGCATCCCTGCTGTCAACCCGTGCGGAAGCCGCATTCCGCCAGGCGGAGCCGGGCTGCCGACGCCCGCACCTGCGGTGCCTTCGTTGCAATTCGGCTAGCGATCACCATTCCCTATGGCGGGACGGATAAGAAGTATTGGATTTGTGCTCCCGTCCGGCGGACACTCGTTCGGCATGGCTCTTCCCTCTGAGGATGCCGCTGCTCCTCGGCGAGATACGGTGACTCTCCGCTGCGCACGCTCGCGCTGCGGTTCCGGGGGGAGCGCAGGCTCGGCCCGCACGCTCCTCCCCCCCTGCACAAGCAGGCGGGAGCGCTGCGCGTAGGGGAGGTTCCCGGCGATGATCGCGGGCGCACGCTGATGTTGAGCGGCGACCTCGACGCCTCGTCCGTGCCGGCGCTAGAGACCGCGCTCGGTCAGTGCTCCGCCGGAGGGGCGGACAGCATCACGCTTGACCTGAGCGGACTGCGCTTCATCGACTCGGCCGGACTCTGGGTGATCACCTCGGCGAGGAGATGGTGCGAGCGAAGGGGCCACGACTTCTGGCTCTTGCCGGGCCCCCCGGCCGTCCAATACGTCTTCGAAGTCACGGGTCTCAGCGACGTGCTGCCGTTTCGCGTCCCCGGCGCGCCGGAGCAGGGCGCTCCTCGACGGTCTCAGCGCGTCTGAGGGCGCCTACCGCTGGCTCGCGCGCACGGCGGTCCCGTAGGCGCAGATCTCGGTCCAGGTGGTGCCGAGCTCCGAGGTGTCGAAGCGGAACGCGATGACCGCGTTCCCGCCTTTCGCTTCGGCCTCCTCGACGAGGCGCTGCTGGGCGTGCATGCGGCCTTCGGCGAGCATCTTGGTCATGCCCTTGAGCTCTCCGCCGACGAGTGACTTCAACGAGGCGCCGATCTGCGAGCCGACGTTGCGGGCACGGACGGTCACGTCCGCTCCTCTGTCGTTGGCGGGTCCGGCGACGATACCGACGCCGCTGCCCGCGATCGGCCGCCCTCAGCCGCTGAACGCCCCGGCTCGCGACGCGCGGCGCGTGCGGATGCCGGCGCTCCCGGCGCTGCGGCGCACCTGGGCGTGGGCGAGGCGGTGCAGGAGGTCACGCTCGGCTTCGGCGCCTTTGCGGGTCATCGCGCCGCTGAGCTGGACCGGTCCGCGCTGGACGCTCCAGTAGCCGGTACGGGTCTGAGTGATCGAGAGCTGCTGGTCGGTCTGCTCCATGGTCGACCTCCGGTCGCGTCGTTACGGTCGATTCTCTCGTGCGTCGATCAAGCGTCCCTAACCCGAGATTAACGCGGTGATAAGACCATGGTTGTTACACGGGTGTGGCCGCGAGGGTGCTTCTCGCGGACGTATGTCGGATGGCACAGCCGTCAGCCTCGGCTGATGCCCGCGCGCGAGGCTCCCGCGCGCAGGACCGCCCGGCCGATCCTCAGCGGGTGCGTGGCCAGCATCGAGGCGCGGCCCAACGGGCTGCTCGGATCATGCGCGAGCCCGAGCTGGCGCAGGATGCTGAGCTGGTCGAAGTAGACGCGCTCGCAGACGATCAACTCGCCGTCGAAGACGAAGAACGCGGTCACCTGCGTGCGGAACGAGCGCCCGGTCGGCGGCAGCGCCCGCAGCGGACCGAGGTGGGTGCCGAGCAGCCAGAACTCGACGATCACGGCGTCCTCGGCGTGGCGCAGGGAGATGAGCTCGTTGCGCTGGTCGGGAAACGCGGTGCGCGTCTCGGCGAAGTAGGCGCGGACCTCGCTCTCGCCGTCGTAGATGTCGCCGGTGGGAATGATCTCGTAGCGAGGATGGGCAAACGTGCCGATCGTGGTGTCGAAGTCGTGGTGGTTCTCGGACTCCATGTGCTCGCGCACGACAGCCTCGCGGCGCGCGCGCAGCTGGGGGTCGTGAGGTTCGGAGCCGGCCGGGGACACCGGCGGACTTCTACCACTAACGGTCCCGCTCAGCGGTGAGGACCGCCCATGCCCCGCCGCATGCGGTGCACGCGGCGCAGCTCGTGAACCGCCTCATCCATGCCGCCGAGCGCATCGGAGGGGCCGTCGAGGAGCAGCTCAGGCCCGATCCGGGTGCGGACGAGCTCGCCGGCGATCGCGTCGACGCGCTGGGCTTCGGCGCCGGGGCGCGAGCTGACCACGCGCTCGAGGCGCGCTCCGCGGAATAGCATGCCGACGCCGTCGTCCAGGGCCCAGCCGCCCGGGACGCTGCCGTCGCGCACATGGGCCAGCCAGACGGGAAGGCGCTCGGGCTCGCCGTCGGCGTGGACGCTCAGCGAGCCCTCGAGCAGGCCGAGGCCGCTCATCGCCTCGGGCGGCCCGCTGGAGCGGGTGATGCCGAACTGAAACCAGCACATCGCGCCGGCGCTGAGGCCCGCCAGGACCGTGCCGGCCGACCATGCCTCGACGAGGAGGTCTTCGAGGCCGTGGGCCTGCCAGATGGCGAGCAGGTTGCGCATAGAGCCGCCGCCGACGTAGACGATGTCCTGCTCGAGCACCGTCTCGCGCAGACCGCGTGCGCTCTCGCGCAGGCGGAACAGGGACAGGTGCTCGGCGACGCATGTCCGGGCCGCGAAGCGCGCCTTGAACGCGTTGATCTGCCCCGTCGTGTCGCCCGAGGCGGTCGGCAGGAAGAGGATCCGTGTCTCTCTCGCGCGCGAGAGAGACAGCACGAAGTCATCGAGCAGAGGGTTGTTGGGCTCCATCGTGAAGCCGCCGCCACCCATCGCGAAGATCATGCGGTCCTCGACGCGCACGACCGGGCGTGCGCTCATGCGGCGACCGGCTCGGGCGCGCGGCGCGCGGCGAGGTGGCTGCTCGCGCGTCCGATCGCGGAGTCGGGGTGCGCCGAGGGCTCCGGCGGGGCGCCGAGGAAGGACACTTCGAGGCGACTCTCGCGCACCTCCTCGCCCTCGAGCTGAACCCTGTAGGCGTTGCCGTCGTCACGCGAGCTCACGGCTCTCTCCAGGCGCGTGCCCTGGAAGTGCAGGGCGACCCCGTCGTCGGCCGCGTAGCCGCCGCGCATGCCGTCGGCGACCGCCCGGTGGTACTCCGCGCGGCGCGCCGGCTTGGCGTCGTAGTGGACGCAGTTCGAGTAGGGCAACAGGCCCAGCCCGCGGACGGGACGCGGCGCGCCGTGGAAGGCGCTGAGGGCCTCGTCGAACCAGCACAGCGAGCCGGCCGAGGGCCCGCACAGCACGACCCCGCGACGCCAGGCCTTGCGCAGGATCGTGTCGAGGCCGTGGGCGCGCCAGGCGCCGAGCATGCTGAGCACGTTGCCGCCGCCGACGTAGATCAGGTCCTGGGCGAGGAGGTGGGTGGCGAGATCGTCCTCGACCCCGCCCGTGCCCTGGTCGCGGCGGAACAGCGACACGTGGCTGGCGTCGCACGCGGCCGAGAAGCGCCGGTAGAAGCGAACTACGTAGTGGTCGGCGTCACCCGAGGCGGTCGGCAGGAAGCAGACGCGCGGACGGGGGGCCTCGACGAGCGAGAGCACATAGTCGTCGAGCAGCGTGCCGTCCTTCTCCATCGAGAAGCCGCCGCCTCCGAGCGCGACGATTTGGGGAGCACGGGATGGCATCGCTCACTTCCCTCGATCGGTACGGCGTGAACAGCGTGCCGACAGATTGCCCGCCGGACGCCGGTGCCGGTATGGACCGGCGTCCGAAGTTCGGCTCGCGCCGGATCGACAGCCGCCCATACGCCGCGATCGCGCCTCAACCACAGCTGGGCCTAGAGTGTCGGCCGTGAACGAGGGTGACACACGCACGGCGATGAGCTCCGGCGACGTGCGCTCGGTGATCTCGATTCGCGGGGCGGTCAAGCGGTTCGGGCCGATCACCGCGGTTGACGGCCTCGACCTCGAGGTCCCGGCTGGCGTCTGCTTCGGGCTGCTCGGGCCCAACGGTGCGGGCAAGTCGACGACGATGCGGATGCTGACCGCGCAGGCGCTGGCCGACGAGGGCGAGATCTCGGTGCTCGGGTATGAGCTGCCTCGTGAATCCAAGCAGGCGCGCCTGGAGATGGGTGTCGTGCCTCAGCTCGACAACCTCGACATCGAGCTGACCTGCCGGCAGGTGTTGATGGTCTTCGCGCGCCTCTACCGCGTGCCGAGAGCCGAGCGCCCGGCCGCCATCGAGCGGGCGCTCGTTCTCGCCAACCTGGTGCCGCGGGCCGACACGATCGTGCGCGAGCTCTCGGGCGGGATGCGCCGCAGGCTGCTCGTCGGCCGCGGGCTCATCCACCGTCCGCGCCTGGTCCTGCTCGACGAGCCGACCGTCGGCCTGGATCCCCAGATCCGTCAGGAGCTGTGGTCGCTGATCGACGGGCTGCGGGCGGAGGGCGTGACGCTGCTGATGAGCACGCACTACATCGAGGAGGCCGAGCGCCTGGCCGACATGGTCGCGGTGATGTCGGGCGGGAAGATCATCGCCCAGGGCACGCCCGCGACCCTCGTTCGCGAACACGCCGGCGAGCGTGTGCTCGAAGTCTATGGTCCGCCCGACCGGCTGGCCGAGGTGGGCAGGCTGGCGAGCAGCGAAGGCTGGTCGAGCCGGCGCAGCGGGCCCGCCGTGGCGATCATGCGGGCCGAGACGCTCGACGGCCGCGCGCCGGAGGGCGTGCTGCGCCCCGCCAACCTCGAGGATGCGTTCGTGGCCCTCACGGGCGAGGAGATCGAGTGAGCGCCCCGGCCGAGGCCCCCGAGGCCCCGCGCAAGGTCGGGCGCCTGGAACCGGCGGCGCTCGCGGGCGTGATGAGCCGAGACGTGGCGATCTTCGGGCGCTACTGGAAGGCGACGACGTTCGCGTCGGTCGTGCAGCCGACGATCTACCTGCTCGCGTTCGGCCTGGGCTTGGGCTCGATCGTCCACAACATCGCGCATGTCAAATACGTCGAATACGTCGCAACGGGTGTGGTGGCGACGGCGATCCTCTTCTCCTCGGCCTTCCCGGGCATGTTCAACACGTTCGTGCGCTGGCAGTTCCAGCGGACCTACGACGCGATGCTGGCGGCACCCGTCGACGTCGAGGAGCTGATCACGGCAGAGTGTCTGTGGATCTCAGCCAGAGCGGGCGTGTACGGCCTCGCGCCGCTGCTCGTGGGGATCGCCTTCGGGCTGCCGCCGGAATTCGGGATGCTGCTGGTGCCGCTGATCGGGTTCGTGACGGGCTTCGGCTTCGCTTGCTTCGGCGTGACGGTCGCGGCGATCGCCAAGACGATCGACAACTTCAACTACGTGACGAGTGCCGTGCTGACGCCGATGTTCCTCGTGGCCGGGACGTTCTTCCCCGTCTCCAGGCTGCCCGACGGCGTGCGGACGGTCGCCCAGATCAACCCGCTCTACCACTGCGTCCAGCTCGTTCGCGACGCCTCCCTCGGCGGTCTCGGGACGGCCGACC
>DAIRTT010000139.1:0-7177 GCA_036803745.1 Solirubrobacteraceae bacterium
ACGCGATCTACCGCAAGGTCTACCTGCCCAACTACGGCGTCTTCGACGAGCAGCGCTACTTCCAGGCCGGTCCCGCCGGTGCGGTCATCGACATCGGCGGCGATCGGGTGGGCCTGACGGTCTGCGAGGACATCTGGGAGCCCGGCCCGCCCGCGAGCGACGAGGCCCTGGCGGGTGCGAGCCTGATCCTCAACATCTCGGCCTCGCCCTACCACGCCGGAAAGGGCGTCGATAGAGAGCGGATGTTCGCTCAGCGCGCGCGCGAGAACGTCGCGTGCGTCGCCTTCTGCGCGCTCGTGGGAGGGCAGGACGAGCTCGTCTTCGACGGCCACTCGTGCGTGATCGACCACACGGGCGCGACGATCGCACGGGCGCCACAGTTCGAGGAGGCGCTGCTGCTCTGCGACGTCGACCTCGCCGCGGCAAGGGCGGCGCGGCTGCGCGATGCCGCTCACCCGCCCGCCGCGCGCCGCTCGGAGCGCGAGGTGCGCGTGCTCCCGCCGCTCGAGGTGGCCGGTGAGCGCAGCGGGCGCGCCCCCCTCGAGAGCGCGCTCGCCGATCCGTTGCAGCCCGTGGAGGCGGAGGTCTACGGTGCGCTGAAGCTCGGCCTGCACGACTACGTAAGAAAGAACGGCTTCGAGCACGTGGTGCTCGGGCTCTCGGGAGGGATCGACTCGGCGCTCGTCGCGTGCCTGGCTGCCGACGCGCTGGGCGCCGAGGGCGTGAGCGCCACGATCATGCCCTCCCCGTACTCCTCCCCGGAGACCCAGGACGATGCACGGGCGCTCGCCGGCGCGCTCGGCGTAGACGCTCTCGAGCTGCCGATCGAGGCCGTGATGGGCTCCTACGAGGCGGCCCTGAACGACCAGTTCGCGGGCCGTCAGGCCGACCTGACCGAGGAGAACCTCCAGGCTCGCATCCGCGGCAACCTCCTGATGGCGCTCTCCAACAAGTTCGGCTGGCTGGTTCTCACGACGGGGAACAAGTCGGAGATGTCGGTCGGGTACACGACCCTCTACGGCGATCTCGCGGGTGGCTTCGCGGTCATCAAGGACGTGCCCAAGACGCTCGTCTACCGCCTGTGCGGGTGGCGCAACTCGCCCGCCGGCTCGCCGCCCGACGGATCGGGCGCCCCGCACCCGATCCCCGACACGATCATCGACCGGGCCCCCTCGGCGGAGCTGCGCCATGACCAGCGTGACGATGACTCGCTCCCGGCCTACGCGGTGCTCGACCGCATCCTCGAGGGCTACGTCGAGCTCGACCGCAGCCGGGAGCAACTGATCGCCGAGGGCCTCCCGGCCGCTGATGTCGACCGCGCGATCCGCCTGGTCGACCTGGCCGAGTACAAGCGCCGCCAGGCCCCGCCGGGCATCAAGATCTCCACGCGCGCGTTCGGCCGTGACCGGCGCGTGCCGATCACGAACCTGTACCGCGGCTAGACACCCGCGGGGGCCCCTCACCGCTACCCTGCGGGCGTGCGCATCGGAGCCCTCACGCTGGCCGGGCTCTGCGCGCTGGTGCTGGGCGCGTGCAGCGACACCGTGCAGCAGAAGCCGATCCCGCACAACATCCTCGAGGGCCTGATCGCGGCGCCCGCTGCCGTGTACTGGCTCGGCGCCACCTTCGAAGACCTGCCGATCATCGAAGCGGCCAACGACCCCGGCGGCGCGCACAGCATCGAGTACGGCCCCTGCCTGCAGGGCGGCCAGGGCGCGTGCATGCCGCCGCTTCGGATCATCACCTCGCCCGACAACAGCTTCCTCCCGGGTGGGCAGTCCGCGGCGCGCGCCGCCTCGATCCGGGGTGTGCCGGCGCGCCTCTCACAGGGCGGGCGCACGATCACGATCGCCACGGGCGCCGTCGTCGTCGACATCTATGCGATCAACGAACGTCTGGCGCGCGCGGCCGCCGAGACGATGGTCCCGATCAACGACGTCGGGCGTCCCGCGGCCCCGCTCCCCGCCCGCCTGCCCGATTCGGGCTTCGGCGCGACCCCGCTGCCCTCCCAGACGCCCTCTCCCCTGCACCGGCTCGGCTGAGCGCCCCGGGCGTCCCGACGGGTATGGGCTAGGTGAAGACGGGCGCGGCGCCGTCGGGCATCGGCCGCACCGCGATCGTCATCCGGGTCACCGCGCAGGCGCGGCCGGCGTCGTCGGTGAAGCGGACGTCCCACACCCACGTCGTGCGGCCGCGATGGATTCGCTCGGCGCGGGCGTGGACGACGCCCTCGGTCACGGGGCGCAGGAAGCTCGTGCTGTTGGAGAGACCCATCGCCAGGTGTCCGTCCGACATGACCGCGAGGGCCGTCGCGATCGAGGCGATCGACTCGGCGATCGCCGCATAGACACCGCCGTGGACGAGGCCTGCGGGCTGCTTGATCTCATCGCGAACCGGTACCCGGGCGGTGATCTCGGTGTCGGAGACGTCGAGCACCTCGAGGCCGTAAAGTCGATCAAAGCCCTTCAGCGTCCCGGTGAGCTGCTCGCCGCTGACGTTGTTCATCGCGCCGCCACGATAGCCTACGGTCCTCCGTTGCGGCCTTTGCCGGCCACCGGCCCGGTGGCGGAGTTCATCAGACCATGAGCACATTGGACGAGCTCCCCAACGACCAGCGCGCCGCGCTCTCCCTGCTGCTTCGTCAGCGCAAGAGCTACAGCGACGTCGCGACGCTGCTCGCCATCCCCGAGCGCGCCATCCACGACCGCGCCCACGCGGCGCTCGCGGTGCTCGCACCGGCCCAGGCGCGGGCGCTGTCCCCCGAGCGCCGCCAGGAGATCGGCGACTACCTGCTCGGGCAGCAGCCCGGCGTGGCCGAGCGGCTGCGCACACGCACGTATCTCGCGAACGACGAGGCGGCGCGCGGTTGGGCTCAGTCCCTGTCGAGCGAGCTGACAGCGCTGACCGGCTCTCCCCCGGCCGAGATCCCGGCGCCCGCGGCCGTGGCGCCCGCTGCGCCCCCGGCTCCGCTGCCAACCGCTGCCGCGCAGGTGGCCCCGGCCGCTACCGGGCGCTCCTATCCGCCGAGGACGCCGGCGCCGGAGCCCCCCTTCGCCCCGGCAGACAGGGCCTGGTCGGCGCAGGAGAGCGCACCGAGCTCGCGCCTCGGGGGCGCGCTGCTGCTGACGGCGCTGGTGGTGACCGTGGCGGTGGCGGTCATCCTGATCATCTCCTCCGGAGGGGGGTCGAAAACCAAGACCTCGGCGAGCGCCGGCAAGACGACGAGCACGGCGAGCAAATCCGGACCGGTCAAGGGCCCGGCACTGCCGATGAGCTCGCCGAGCCCGACGAGCCATAGCGTGGGGGTCGTGGAGGTGCTCTCCGAAGGCAGTAAACACGCCTTCTACATCGACGCCGAGCACCTGCCGGCGACGCGCAACTTCTTCTATGCGATCTGGCTCTACAACTCCCAGACGAGCGCCGAGGCGCTCAGCAAGAGTCCGGCCGTCGGCGCCAACCACAAACTCGCGGGCGGAGCGCTGCTGCCCGCCAACGCAGGCGAATTCCGCGAAATCCTGTTGACGCGCGAGACCTCGCCCCACCCGACGCACCCGGGCAAGGTCGTCCTGCGCGGCGCCTTCAAGGTCGGCTGAGCGCGAGCAGCTTGCCGGGATTCATGATCCCGGCAGGGTCGAGCTCGGCCTTGAGCGCGCGCAGCGTCTGCACACCGCCCACGCCCACCTCGCGGGGCATCCAGCGCGCGTGGTCATGACCGACTGCGTGATGGTGGGTGATCGTCCCGCCGCCGTCGAGGATCGCCTCGCACGCGGCGTCCTTGACAGCCTGCCACTGGCCGAGCTCATCGTCCTCGCTCTGGCGGGCGATGAACGTGAAGTAGAGCGAGGCACCCGTCTCATAGACATGTGAGACGTGGCACATGACCAGCCCAGGTGTCCCGCGGGTCTGCAAGGCGGCGGCGATGGCGTCCTCCACCTGTTGGTGAAGGCGCCCGACGTTCGAGAACTGGGTGGCCGTCTCGAGCGTCTCGACCATCACTCCGAGGCTCAGCAGGTCATCGCGCAGGTAGGGCCCCGAGAAGCGTCCACGCAGCCAGGCCTCACCCGGCGAGCGGCCCACCGCCAGTCCGCCCTGGGCGCGCACCAGCTCGAGCGCGCGCCCGCGCCGGTGCGCGACATCCTCGGGCGTCCCCTCGAAGCCGAGGATCGCCACGCAGCCTTGGCCATAGCCGCGCAGGCCCAGGTAGGCGCGGCCGAGACGGTCCTTGATCCTGCTTGCGCCGGCGAGTGTGAGCGACATGGCCGTCTCCCGCTCGTCGGAGAGGCGCGCGACGTCGGGCAGGACATGCTCGAGCGAGAGCGTGCGCAGCGCCGTCACACCGGCGGCGAAGGTCTCGAAGAAGACCCCCTCGTAGGTGCGCTCGCGCGGCGCCGGTCGCACCCGCAGCGAGAGCTCGGTGATGACGCCGAGCGCACCCTCTGAGCCGACGAGCATCTGGCGCAGCGAGGGGCCCGCCGCCGTCGCCGGCAGGGCGGCGAGCGCGATGTCGCTCGCGGGGGCCGCGAAGCGCAGGCCGAGGACCATCTTCTCGATCGCGCCGTAGCCGGTCGAGGCCTGTCCGGCCGAGCGGGTGGCGGCACAGCCGCCGAGGGAGACGTACTCGAACGATTGCGGGAAGTGGCCGAGCGTGAGACCCTCGGGGGCCAGCAGCCGCTCGAGCTCGGGCGCGCGCAGGCCGGCGCCGACGAGGACGGTCGAGGACTCGCGGTCGAGACCGTGCAACGCTCGCATGCGGGCGAGGTCGAGCGCGATGACCGCCTCGTGCTCGCCCGCCATGGGCGAGACCCCGCCGACGACACTCGTGCCGCCGCCGAACGGCACGACGGCGATCGAGGCCCGGGCGCAGAGGTCGAGCACGGCGCGGACCTGCTGGTGGTCGGCCGGGTAGAGGATCGCATCAGGCGCGCCGTCAGGCCGGCCCGCGCGCAGCCGCACGAGGTCCGGATACCCCTTGCCGGCGGCGTGCAGGACACGCTCGCGGTGATCGACGCGCACGGCCTCGGCGCCGACGACGACGCTGAGGCGCTCGGCGAGCTCCTGCGGGAGCCGCGAGGGACCGAGTACGACGTTTTCGATCGCGACGGGTGGGCGGGGTCTCGGCAGCGCGCCGATCGCCTCGGTCAGGAAGCCGATCGCGTGCGGGGGCAGCACGACCGGATGAGCCTCATCGCCCCATCCCCACCAGCGCATCTGTGGTGGCCGGTCGACCTCAGCCACTGACCCGCTCCAGACCGTCGAGGGCCTGCTCGAGCGTCGCCCCGGCGGCACGCCTGACCATGAAGCCGCCGAAGCGCGGAAAGAACCCTGTCAGCGTCTGGCGCAGCTCGAGCGTCACCTCGGTCGCGATCGTGTCCGTGTCGTGTCCGGCGCGGGTGGAGGTCAGATGCAGCCTGGTCTCTGCAGCGCTCAGAAGGCGCGCAAACGGCGTCCCCTCGACGCGCTGGGCCCAGGTGAGGGCGTGCTCGCCCTCGTCGCGGTGGACGACGCTGAAGTCGGCCCGGACAGTTTTGCCCTTGCTCGTGCGCATGACCTCCGTGAAGGCGTCGTCCTCGACGTCCTCCACGCGCGTCACCCGCGGCCACCAGCGCGGCAGATGATGTGGGTCGCCGACGAGCTCCCAGATCTGATCGATCGGTGCTGCGATCGTCCGGCTGCGGCGGGCGGTGGGCATCAGGGCAGGCTAGGACTCGTAGCTCAGCAGCGCGTGGACCTCGCGCGGCGCCAGGCGCGCACGCCCGTCGAGGAACGCGAGCTCGATCAGGAAGTCGCAGCCGACTACCTCGCCCCCGAGCTGCTCGACGAGCTCGCAGAGCGTCGATGCGGTGCCGCCGGTGGCGAGCAGGTCGTCGTGGACGAGCACGCGGGCGCCGCTGGAGACCGCGTCGGTGTGCAGCTCAAGCTGGCCGGCGCCGTACTCGAGCAGGTACTCGGCGCTGACCGTCTCATACGGCAGCTTGCCGGGCTTGCGCGCGAGCACGAAGCCCGCGCCCAGCTCGAGCGCAAGCGCCGGGCCGAGCAGGAAGCCGCGCGCCTCGGCGGCGACCACGCAGTCGACGTTCAGCGGCCGCGCCTGCTCGGCCAGCAGCCGCACCGCGTGCGACAGGGCGTCCGCGTCTGCGAGGAGCGGCGTGATGTCCTTGAAACCGATCCCGGGCTGGGGGAAGTCGGGGATCTCGCGTATGAGCGTGCGGAGATCGACGTCGCTCATCAGCGGACGATCTTGCGCAGGTCCCTGATCAGCAGCAGGTGCTTGAGGTGGGTGGCGACGGCGGCGAGGTTCTCCAGCGCGTCGACCGCCTCTTTGCGCCGCTCGGGGTTGCGCGAGCGCAGGGCCGGCGCAAGGATCTGCTGCAGCAGGTTGGCCTCGCGGTCGGCCGAGGAGCGGAACACCCTCAGGTTGCGCCCGCCGACGCCGTAGCGGGCGAGCTCGGCGACGGCGGCGATGATCTCCCGCTCGGTCTCGTCGAAGTAGCGCACGCCGCCGCGCATCTCGCCCTTGACGACCCCGTACTCTTCGAGCTCGCGCACCAGCTTGGCCTCGGCCTTGGTCTCCTCGAGCACGTCGTCGAGCGAGTAGAGAGCGCCGGTCGACTCGCGGACACTCACGCTCGGGCGCCATGCGCGGGCGCCGTCGCGCCCTACCCGTCCCGGTACAGGTGCGGCCTCGCCGAGACGCCCGGCGGCCAGCTCCTGACGGATGACGCGCAGCGGCAGGAACTCGTCTCGCTGCATCCGCAGGATCGTTCGCAGCCGCGCCACGTCGCCCTGGGTGTAGAGCCGGTAGCCGCCCGGGGTGCGCCGGGGGGTGAGCAGCTTCTGATCCTCGAGGTAGCGGATCTTGGAGATCGAGATGTCGGGGAACTCCTGCGCGAGCGCCTTGCAGACCGCGCCGATCGTGAGCGACTTCTGCCGCTTGCCGAGCTCGGCCCGGGTGCCCGGGTCCTGGGCCGCGAGCTCGACGTCGAGCGGCGTGGGCGGCGTCGGCTCTGCGGGTGTCGCCTGGACGGCCATCAGCGCGCGTGGAAGGTGAGCTTGTACTTGCCGACCTGCACCTCGTCGCCCTCCTCGAGGTGGTGGGACTCAATCCGCGAGCGGTTGACGTAGGTGCCGTTGAGCGAGCCGCAGTCGTCGAGGTACCAGTCCTCGCCGCGGCGGATCA
>DAIRTT010000140.1:0-7145 GCA_036803745.1 Solirubrobacteraceae bacterium
TCGCGCCGAGCGAGATCACGGCGACCTCGCTCGTTCCGCCGCCGATGTCGAGCACGATGCGTCCGACGGGCTCCTCGATCGCCACGCCCGCACCGATCGCGGCTGCGATCGGCTCTTCGATCAAATGCACGCGCCGTGCGCCAGCACCGAGTGCCGCCTGCTCGACGGCACGCTCCTCGACCGCGGTGACGCCTGAGGGGGCACACACGATCAGACGCGGATGCGCTCGCCGGCGCTCAGACGCGCGAGCGATGAAGTACCGCAGCATCTGTTCGGCTATCGCAAAGTCTGCGATTACCCCGTGGCGCAACGGACGTGTCGCGGAGATCGTCGCCGGTGTTCGGCCGATCATCCTCTGGGCCTCGACACCGACGGCGTGGACCTCGCCAGTCAGCGAGTCGACAGCAACAACGGACGGCTCGGAAGCGATGATGCCTCTGCCGGCGACGTACACGACCGTGTTCGCGGTACCGAGGTCGATCGCGATGTCGCGGACACCCAAGCTCGGTGCCAGATGACGCCGCGATGTATCTTGGCGCGGGCCGTCTCGACGCAAACGCACCCAGACACCCTGTCAAACCCGGCCCACAACGACCGCAGTGAGCCGTCCTGTGAACCGCGACCTCGCGCGGCTACTTCGCTGTGTAGCCGCGGGAGGCCTTCTTGATCTCACCGGCCTTCGCGAGCTGAACCAAACGGGTTGATGTACTCCCGGGTTTGAGGTTCAGGCCCTTAGCCACATCACCAGCGGTGCTTTCAGGGTGCTCGGCGAGAAAGTCAATGATGCGCGCCTTCACATCGACCTGACGGCTGCGCGCGGTTGCCCGCCGCTGGCTCGCGCGCTTAGCCGTCGCGCGCCGCACCGAGCGAGCCGGAGCGGCCGTCGGCGAGTCTCCGGTGTGCGCGTGGAACTCCTTGATTTGCTGCTCGAGCCACGACAGATGCTTCTGGACGTGAGCGCGCTCAGCCTCAAGCGTCTCTATGACCTTCTTCATACGAGACAAGAACTCCTCCTAACCGAGGGGACTTCGAGATTTGAGCATCAACCTACTAGCAGACCCCCGCTCACGGCGATCTCAGCTGCGAGACGGGCATTGCGCGCAAGACACATCCTTGGACTCAGAAGCACTTCGCCCAGTGTGCAAGCGGCGAACAGGCCGCGGCCGGCCATCATCGAGCGGCACTCCCAGCTCACCGACGACATGCGCGCGACGATCGCACCGTGGGCGGCGCAGCGGATGATGTTTGCGCTTCTTGCCCCTATCGGCCGGCTCCCCGGGCCACAGCCGTTCTACGCCTGGCAAGTCCCTCGTGTCGGATTTGTCGACACGTTTGACGCGGCACGCGGACGGAGTGCAAGTGACGCCGCATTTCGCGCATCTCCACACACGACCCAAGATCATCTCGCGCTGGCTCGGGCGGTGGACTTCGTGGTCGCGGCCACAGTGCGCGAGGGGCTGGACTTTGTGGACTTGGCTTTCGCCGAGTGCCTCGGCGCCTTTGACGAGATCAGTGCGCGTAGCTCGGCGAAGCCTTCCTCCACTCCCTCTGCGAGGACGTGCAGGTCGGGCGTGGAGTCACAGTCCGCGCTGAGGCCGAGCACGACGCCGCCGTTGTAGGAGATGATTGCGATGCCGACCGCGTGTCCTGCCGCGAGCGGAACCAGCGGGTGGTCCTCGCGCAGCGCGGCACCGAACGCGTACAGCGGGATCTGGGGCCCCGGCACGTTGGTGATCGTCACGTTGAACAGGCGCGTGGCGTACAGCGAGCGTGCGATCAGCGCGTGCAGCAGCGGCGGGGCGAGCGCGGTGAGCTCGATTATCGTGTCAGCGCCGAGTGCGGCGTTCGATGACTTCAGCCTGCGCGTGTGCTCGACGATCTTGCGCAGGCGCGCGGATGCGTCGGGCTCGGCGACTGGCAGCTCCACGAACAGCGAGCTGATGCGGTTGCCGAGCGCGAGCTGCTCCGAGGCGCTGCGGACGTTCATCGGGACCATCGCGCGCAGACCGTCGGAAGGAGGCGGCTCACGACGCGAGAGCAACAGCCGGCGCAGACCGGTCGTGCAGGCCGCGAGCACGATGTCGTTGACTGAGCCTCCGAGCTCGTGCGCGATCGCCTTGATCTCGGGCAGCGAGGCGCGCACGATCTCAAACCTGCGCGTGGGCCCGATCGGCACATTGAGGCTGGTGCACGGTGCTGCGATCACCTCGTCGCGCACGAACAGCTCGGCCAGGGAGCGCGACTTCTCGAGTGTCTCGCGAGGGTGCAGCGCCGCATGCATGCCGGCCACCGCCGCGCGGGCGCCCGTCCTCGCCAGTTCCGCCACCGCGTCCGGCGGATGTGGGACGTGCTCTGGCCAGTGCGAGTGCGGCTCATCCGCCGCCGAGGAGGCAGCGGTGGGGGGTGCGGTCCGCTCGCCGTCAAAGAGCAAGTGCATTATGTCGACTGACCCAACACCGTCGACGAGGGAGTGGTGAGTCTTCGTTGCCAGCGCCCAGCGACCGTGCTCAAGCCCCTCGACCAGCACCATCTCCCACAGCGGGCGCGTGCGATCGAGGCGGTGTGAAAAGAAGTCCGCCGCCCATTCGCACAGCTCGGCGTCGCCGCCCGGCGCGGGCAGCGCCGCATGATGCACGTGGTTGCGGATATCGAACTGGGGATCGTCCACCCAACGTGGCCAAGTCAGCCCGCCCGTTCGCTGCGAGGAGAGCCTCTGTGAGAAGCGCGGAAGCAAGGTCAGGCGCGAGGCGATGTCTGTGCATACTGCCTCGAGTGCGGGGACGGTTCCGTCTGGCAGTGGATCGAAGACCAGCACGCCGCCGATGTGCATGGTCGCGCCCTCGTCCATCTGCTCGAGCTCGAGGAACGTTGCGTCTAATGCGGTGAGCTGGTCGGACATCGCCAGCATGCAGCCTACGCTGCTGGCCCATTGCTGCCATCGGCAGCAATGGGCAAACCGTCTCCGTGGTAATCCACAACGGCCGCCCGAGCGGCTCGACGCGCGTCGCGCTGGAGGCGGCAGCCCACGGGTGGTGGCTCAGCCGCCGCCTCGGAGGTTGAGGAGCGATTCGACGCGTCGCTGTTCCTGGCCCGTACCCACGTGGGCGACACGCCTGCTCGCCGAGCGTTTCGAGAGCCAACCAGCCCCGAGACCAGGCTTGCGCTCTGGACGAGACGCGACGGGGCCGTCGAGCTAGAGGTGCGCTACCCGCTTCCGCATGATTGCGAGCGTGTGCGTTGGCCGCTCTGTGCAGGTGCCTACGATCCTGAGTAGAGGGGGCTTGCCTGTGGCTGCGTGGCGCCGCCTGCGTTCGACGGGGTCCAATTCGGGGTCCAAACTACGCGCAAGGGGGCGCAAGTGGACGCAACTCAGAGTGTCGGAGCGCGGGGGAGAGGCACCCAGCGTTGCGGGATCCTTGCGGCTGGGGGCCGGGCGGTCGCAGGTTCAAATCCTGTCTCCCCGACTAGATGAGCCGTTGCGCAGAGCGATGCACAAACGTGCAAAGCGCCTGCTAGTCGGTGGGCTTTGGGGGGCAAACAGCTGCAAGCGACAGTGCCTTCATTCGGCGAGTCTTGAGTTGTTCGGGAGCATTTCGGGAGCAGCTGCTCCCGAAACAACCGGAGCGAAACTACGTCGCGCGATCGCGGCCGTGGGATCGCCTCCGATCGTCCGGCGACGCTGCAACCTCCAGGGGGTGCGAAACTGGCCGGACGAGACGGTCTCGAAAACCGTTGTGCGTCTTATTGGCGTACCGAGAGTTCGAATCTCTCCCCCTCCGTTGTAGGGCCGAATCCCCCGTCTCCGCGGGGGATTCGCCCGTTCCGACGGGATATCGACCCCAGCAACCGGCTGCGGGCCCAGCAGGCGGGGGATTGGCGCATCTGGCGCAGGGCGGGCGTGTGCGGGGCTGCTTGGAGTCGCGCGGTCGATCGCGCGGGGATCGCACCGGGTGGCGCCGCTGGGTGGTCGAGCCGCGTGCTCTGGGCGCCTCGGGCCGGTCCGTGCGGCTTGCCGCTGGGAGCCGGCCCGTGCCCGTGGGCCTTGGTGCCCCTCGCGGTGGCGCTCTGAGGCGGCCGTGCTTGCGATGTGCGCGGGTGAGAGGTATGTGTGTCGCATGGGTTCTCGGACTGGGCGAAAGCGGGGCGCTGAGGGAGTGGTGCTCCGCCATCAGCGTGGCTGTTCGGGGGTTGCGGGTGGCGTTTGTGATTGCCGGCCTGGCTATCAGGCGCAGGTATGGTCCCCGCGCGATCGGCGCACGGTGCGCAAGACGTTCCGGACTCTCGCGGATGCGCGGGCGTGGCGTGCTGAGGCGCAGACGGCGACGCGTCATGGGCTGCTGCGAGCTCCGACGCGTGTGACGCTGGAGGAGGCCGCTCGCGACTGGTGCGCGGCGGCGGCTGCGGGGGTTGTTCGGACGCGGGGCGGTGACCGGTACAAGCCCTCGGCGTTGCGGAGCTATGAGCAGTCGCTTCGGACCCACGTCCTTCCCCGGTTGGGGCATGAGAAGGTGTCTGCGGTTTCAAGGACAGCGATCCAGGACATGGTGGACGAGATGGTCGCCGCGGAGTGTGCGGCGTCCACGACCAGGAATGCGGTGTTGCCGTTGCGCGCGATCTACCGCAGGGCGGTCGCGCGTGCGGAGGTGATGGTCAACCCGACGCTCGGGCTCGCGCTCCCGGCGGTCAGGACGCGCCGTGAACGGGTTGCCAGGCCCGAGGAGGCCGCGGCGCTGATCGCGTCGGTACCGGCCCGCGACCGCGCTCTTTGGGCGACGGCGTTGTATGCGGGTTTGCGTCGCGGTGAGCTGATGGCGTTGCGCTGGGAGGACGTGGACTTTGACGCGGGGTTGATCCGGGTAGAGCGCGGCTGGGACCAGGCAGCGGGGCCGATCGAGCCGAAGAGCCGCGCGGGACGACGCCGGGTGCCGATGGCCCAGCCGCTGCGGGCTCATCTAGCAGCCCATCGGCTCGCTCAAGGCGCCGCAGGGGAGCTCGTCTTCGCGCGCCAGGGTGGACAGCCGTTCGGTCAAGCGGTCGTCAATCGCGCCAAGCGGGCTTGGCGGGAGGCAGGGACCGAGGGGATCGGCTTGCACGAGTGTCGGCACACCTATGCCGCGTTCATGATCGCCGCGGGAGTAAACGCGAAGGCGCTGTCCAGCTATATGGGGCACTCCAGCATCGTTGTGACGCTCGACCGCTACGGGCACCTGATGCCGGGCAACGAGCAAGAGGCCGCAGATCTACTCGGCGCATATCTCAAGCGGAACTCGCGCTGAAGGTCGCTACCCGGATAGCGAACGGATTCGGAAGGTGGGGCGGCTCAGCTCCGATATGGCTTGTGTGAGCGCATCTACTTGGTCGTCGTAGGCGGCGTTCGGGAAGGCGGCGGTCTCATCGACGAGTCGCTGCACCGATTCGGGGGTCAGCGAACGGTCATAGCTTTCTTCTTGAGCGTCGGCAGCGCCGGGGAGGTGGACGTTTCCTGCCTCGATCTGCGGAACGATGGCGAGGGCCCGTGTTTGCTTGTCGCCCTCGGGTCGTCGCAGGATTAGACCCGCGAGCTGGTGCCGGAGGGTGTCCATGAGGGCGTCGGCGTTGGCTGCGTGCTCGACGTAGATGCCGGGTGCATCCAGCCGGGGGTAGCTGATCGCGACCCATTTGACGAGGTCGCGAATCATCTGCAACTGCGCACCGAAGGCGAGCTGGTCGCGTAGCTGGTGCAGCAGATACTTGTCGGTTCCGACGGCGCCCCATACCTGCCCGACGGTGTAGTCGCTGCGCGTGCTGCCGCCGAATGCGAGGTCGACGCTGATGATGATCCGTTCGAGGTTGCGTGGTGGGCGGTCCGGCGAATACCAGCGCCATTGGTTGCGGGGGAAGATCCCGCCGCCGGCGGGCGCTGGGAGCTGCTGCAGCTGCGCGGCGGCACCGTAGGAACCCAGCTGGCGCTTGAGGTTCGCGATCTCCGCGGCGCCGTAGCGCTCTGGCCAAAGCAGCTCGCCGTCGGTGGTGCGCGGGTCATGCGGGGAGAGGTAGGGGTGGCGGGAGTCATGCTCGGCGGGGAGGCACAGGTGCTCCCAGCCGCCGCGGTCGAGGAGGTGTCCGACGAGGTCTCGTTCGTGCAGGCGCTGGCAGACGATCACGATCGCGCCGGTGCGTGGGTCGTTCAGGCGGGTCGAGAGGGTCTGGTCGAAGCAGTCGAGCACAGTCTCACGCGCGGTGTCTGAGCCGGCGTCCTCGATCTTGTGGGGGTCGTCGATCACGATGATGTCGCCGCCTTCGCCGGTCGCGGCGCCGCCGATGCTGCTCGCGAGTCGCGCGCCCCCGCGGTTGTTCTCGAATCGGAACTTCTGGTTGGCGTCGGAGGCGAGCGCGAATGCGTTCCCGAACATCCGCTGGTATTCGGGGGATTCGATCAGCCGGCGGCAGGATGTGCTGTGGCGCTCCGACAGCGATTGGGCGAAGGACGCGAACAGCCAGCGTCGCTCGGGGTGGCTGGCCCACACCCATGCCGGCCAGATGATCGAGACGACGTTCGACTTGCCGTGCCGCGGAGGAATGTTGATGATCAGCCGCGTCAGCCCACCGCGGGTGACGGCCTCAAGAAGCTCACAGACCAGGCGGATGTGCAGGCCGTCAACGAACGGGCTGCCCGGCTCAAAGACCGGCCACATCAGCGTGAGGAACTCATACAGGGAGCGTCGGGCGAGTTCGGCTTTGATTTCAGTCTTCGTGGGGGGCTGCACGCTCGCTCATCTCCTCCAGGAGCCGCAGCTCCTCATCGGTCAGGTTTCGCAGGTCGATCGCCGTGGCGACCTCCGTTTGGATGGGGCCGCCGTCTCTGCCGGTCAGCTCGGTCGAGGTATGCCGACGCCAGCGGCCCGGGTAGCGGCGCTCCAGGTATGCCAGTGCGGCGCGCCAGTCCTCGCCCATCGCGCGGCGCAGGATCGCGACGGCGTGAACCTCGGCCTCGGCCTCTGCCTGGCGGACCGCCTCGCTGAAGTCACGGTAGGCGCCGTGCTCCTCAACCGTGCCGCGCTGAAGCCAGCGGTAGTAGGTGGAGGGGGCGATGCCGCTCGCGCGGGCAGCGGCCTCGGCGTAGTTGCCTGCGCGGACCGCTTTGATGATCCGCTCCTGCAGCTCGG
>DAIRTT010000141.1:0-7086 GCA_036803745.1 Solirubrobacteraceae bacterium
CGTCGCGGCGCGCGCCGCCGAAGGCCGCGTCGAAGCCGTGCTCGGCGATCGCGTCGAGCAGGGTCACCGTCTGCAGGCGGTTGCGTGACGCCCGCGGCCCGGTCTCCTCGACGGCGCGTCCGCTGTCGATCGAGTCCTGCACGCTCGCCACGATCAGGCGCTCGCCGAGCTCGGCAACACGGCGGTCGCGGAACTCGATCACCTCCGGGAAGTTGTGCTCGGTGTCGACGTGCATCAACGGAAACGGGAACGGCGCCGGGCGGAAAGCCTTCTCGGCCAGTCGCAGCAGCACGATTGAGTCCTTGCCGCCGCTGAACAGCAGCACCGGCCGCTCGAATTCAGCGGCCACCTCGCGCATCACGTGGATCGCCTCGGACTCGAGCGCCCTGAGGTGGCTCAGCTGGGGGCGGGCGGCGACGCTCATCAGCGCGCCCCGGCGCCACGATGAGAGGGGGTAGTCACTGCCCGACGATCTCTACGTGTAGCCCGCACTCCGTCTTCTCGGTGCCGGCCCAGCGGCCCTCGCGGCCGGATCCGGGCTGCGTGCACGGCGCGCAGCCGATCGACTCGTAGCCCTGGTCGTGCAGGGGGTTGTAGGGCAGGTCACGCTCGTGGATCCGCCGCCACAGGTCCTTGTCGGTCCAGTGCGCCAGCGGGTTGTACTTCCACAGGCCGCGCTGCTCGTCGCGTTCGATCAGCTCGGTCTTGGCGCGCGTTGGACCCTGCTCGCGACGGATGCCCGTGATCCAGCCTTCAGCGCCCGCCAGCGAGCTTTCCAGAGCCGCGACCTTGGCGACCGAGCAGCAGTGCTCGGGTCCGCTCCACGGCTCCTCCGGGCTGCTCGCGTCCTGGACCTCGATCTTGACGCCGTAGCGCTCCTCGAAGGCCCGCCACGTCTGCAGCGTCTCCTCGAACAGGACGCCTGTGTCGATCGTCACGATGCGAACCGACTTGCCGGTTCCCTGGTCGAGCTGGAGAAGCTCGTCGAGCAGGACCGACTCCTCCTTCTGGAAGGAGCACAGCAGGACCGCGCGCTCGCCGTGACGGGCCGCCTCGCGCAGCGTGTGCGTGAGGCTGAGAGCCGGGTCGAACTGCGAGCGTCTCGCCGCTGCTATGTCGTTCTCAAGTGGCTTCATCGGATCGAATCGCCTCGTTTCCTCTCCTACATCTATACCGCGCACTCGCCCTCACCGCGAATCACTTCGAACGGGACGTTGCGGTTCCAGTCGATGAACTGGTTCATTGTCTCCAGCCCGAACTCGACCGGCAGGGACAGATCCTTGACGAGGGCCTCGAGCTCGGCCGTGCCGACGCGCTCGATGAAGTCGTTCCACTCCTCGCCCTCGTTGCGATTGCTCTCGTAGTGGCCGACCCAGCGCTCGATCGCGTCGGGAACCCGCTTGGAGGGCAGGCGAAGCTTCAGGCGGGTGCCGAACCTGACCTGCCCGCCTTCGAACACGCCTCCCACGTGGGGGATGTAGGCGGGGATCGTGTGACCGCCGACCTTGATCGACGCGCCCGTGAAGCCGATGCTGCCGACGTGGTGCTGGCCGCAGCCGTTGGGGCAGCCGCTGATCTTGATGTTCAGCCGGCGCGTCAGCTCGTCGCTGATGTCCATCGCCTCGATCCGCTCCTGCACGGCCTCGTTGAGGCCCATCGAGCTCGTGATGCCGAGCTTGCACGAGTCGGTCCCGGGGCAGGAGACCACGTCGGTGATCTCACGCGAGCCCGGGTCGCCGAGGCCCTGCTCCTTGAGCGCAGCCCACAGGTCGTACACGCACTCCTCGCGAACCCAGCGCAGGACGAAGTTCTGCTGGACGGTCGTGCGGGCGTAGCCGCCGGCGTAGTCGCGCATGATCCTCGCCAGCCCGCGGAACTCCTCTGGCGTCAGGTCGCCACGCGTCACCTTGATCTCGGCCGTCACGAAGCCCTCCTGCTTCTGCTCGCGGACGTTGGCCGCGCGGAAGCGCTCGAACTCCGACAGATCGCCGTTGGGGCTGCCGTAGCTCTGCGGGGGCGCCGGCGCCGACTCGCGCTCGTCGTCGATGAACAGGCGGTGCTCGATCGAGAAATCCCGTTCGGCGACCCAGTCGCCCTCGAGCTCCTCCTCGACCTGGCGGCGCAGCTCCTCGATGCCGTACTTGTCCACGAACACCTTGATCCGGGCGCGCGCGCGGTTCTTGCGCAGCCACTCCTGGCGGTCGAAGATCCTGAAGACCGCCTCCGCGTACTTGAGGTACTCGCCGTTGTCGAGCTCCACGAAGTCGTGTAGCGCGGGGGCGACCCGCGGCATGATCGAGGTACCTCCGCCGACAAGCATCTCGGCCCCGCGCACCTCGCCGCGGCCCTCGATGTGGCGAACCCGTGCCCGGTAGGCGATGTCGTGGATGCCGCTGATCGCCCGGTCGCGGGGGCTGCCGTCGAAGGACGTCTTGATCTTGCGCGGCATCGCCTGGGTCGTCGGGTGGCGGACGAAGTAGCGCACGTAGGCGCCCGCGTAGGGCGTCATGTCGAACAGCTCGTCCTTGGCCACGCCGGCCCACGGGTCGCCGGTCACGTTTCTGACCGTGTTGCCGCAGCCCTCGCGACTCGACAGGCCGGACTCGCTCAGCTCGCGGATCGCCTTCTCGATCTCCGGCAGCGGGATGTGGTGCATCTGGATGTTCTGGCGCGTCGTGATGTGGCCCTTGTTGAGCGGCACGTACTTCTCGATCACGTCAGCGAAGGACTCCATCTGCTCGGGCGTGATGCCGCCGAACGGGAGCTTGACCCGGACCATCTGCACGTCCGGCTGGCGCTGGCCGTACACGCCCTGCTTGAGGCGGAACTTGATGAACTCGTCTTCGGGCATGCCGCCGGCGAGGAACTTGGTCGCCTCCGTCTTGAAGTCGTCGAACTCCCGCTCGAGGATCGGGATGACGTGCCCGGGCACGTTCTGCAGGACCTCCGGGTCCGCGAGGGTGCCGCGCTGGGCAGAGATGGAACCTGACTCCATGGAAACAAAGACCTCCTGATCCGGACGCTCGGCCCGGGCTGCTTTCGACTGTGCCTGTTGCCGACTGAGACCTATTGCGCTAAAGCCTAGCGGCTTTTAGGTATTTATCCAGGGATCGGGGATCTCGGTGCCCGGTGCCCTCGCGACGCCCTCCAGGATCGCCGCGCGTGCCCATGGATCGAGCGCCTGATCGGCGGCTGCTGCAGGCGCGGCGGTCGCCCGCATGAAGCGCGCCAGCGCCGCCACGATCGCCGCCGCCTCCTCCTCGGTGGAGGGGGCCGGGCTGATCGACGGGGCCGAGTGCGCGCGTCCTGGCATTCGATCATTGTGACCTAGCGCGGCCGCGGTGTCGACGGGTGGGTTGCAAAGTGTTCGGAACACCGGTACAATCGCGGTCCACCGATGGCCGCGCCGATTCCACGCACCTCCGTTCCCGACCTCGTCTTTGACAGGCTTCGCGAGGCGATCCTGTCGGGGAGCTATACACCCGGAGAGCGCCTGCCGCCCCAGCGCGCGCTGGCGGCCGATCTCGAGGTCAACCTCTCCTCGGTGCGCGAGGCGCTCGGGCGCCTCGAGCAGCTACGTCTCCTCGAGGTCCGCCACGGCGACGGCGCGCGCGTGCTCGACTGGCGGCGCTCAGGCGGCCTGGAGGCGCTCGTCCTGCAGGCCGGCATGCCCGGCCCACTCGCCCGCGACCTGTTCGAGGCGCGCCGACTGCTGCTCGTCGAGGCCGCCCGCCTCGCGGCGGAGCGACGGTCTCCCGAGCAGGCCGATGCCCTCGCCGAGCTCGCCCGCGCCGTCGCGACGGCCCCCGGCGACGCCGAGGCGCTCATGGCCGACTGGGAGTTCATGTCGATGCTCGTCGAATCGGCCGGGAACCTCGTGTTCCAGCTGATCATGAACTCGGTGCGCGAGCTGTATCTGCCGCGAGCCGAGGACTTCGCGGCGATCGTCGGGCGGCGCGAGCAGCTCGCCGCGCTGTATCCGCCGATCGCAGACGCTGTCGCCGCGGGCGAGCAGCCCGCCGCCGCCGCCGCCACCGACCGGCTCGCCCGCGCCCAGGCGGAGCGCTGGCCGGCGTGAGCACCACCATCGAGCGCTTCGTCGCGGCCGGGCCCTGGCCCCAGCGCCTCGGCCTGCGCGTGCTGGTGGCGATCGCGGGTCGCCCGCGAGGGGAGAGACTGCTCGCCCGCGCGCCGATGCTGGCGCAGGCGGCCGGCGCGGTGCTCGCGCTCGGCCGCTATGACCGAGCCGACGTGGCCGGCTCGCTCGGGTGGGATCCGACCGCCGTCGTGGAGCGTGGCAGGGAGCTGCGGCGGGCCGAGGGCCGTCCGTGAAGGCCGACTTCTGCATCGTCGGCGCCGGCGCGGGAGGCGCCGTCGTGGCCGCCGAGCTGGCCGAGGCCGGCGCCGAGGTCGTGGTGCTCGAGCAGGGGCCGCGCCACGACCCCGAGATGTTCACCGCGAGACCGCCCGAGATGCTCGCGCGCCTGTACCGCGACGGCGGCCAGACGACCACGCTCGGCAACCCGCCGATCGTGCTGCCGCTCGGTCGCGGCGCCGGCGGTACGACGCTCGTCAACTCGGGCACCTGCTTCCGCACGCCCCCGCAGGTTCTCGCACGGTGGGCGTCCGACTTCGGACTCCAGCTCGACGAGCGCTCGCTAGCGCCCTGCTTCGAGCGCGTCGAAGACGCGTTGTCGGTCGCCGAGGTGACCCCCGAGCTGGCCGGCGCCAATGCCGCAGTCGCCAGACGCGGCGCAGAGCGGCTGGGCTGGTCGCACGGCTATCTGCGCCGCAACGCGCGCGGCTGCGTCGGCTCGGGTGTCTGTGTCTTCGGCTGTCCCACGTCGGCCAAGCAGCACACGGGCATCACCTACCTTCCGCGGGCGCAAGCCGCCGGCGCACTGATCGTGACCGGCGCCGACGTGCGGCAGATCCTCGTCGAGAGCGGGCGCGTCCGCTCGGTGCACGCGCGCACGATCGGCGGCGGACGGCTCGAGGTGCGCGCCGATCGGGTCGTGCTCGCCGCGGGCACCGTCCACACACCGCTGCTGCTCGAGCGCAGCCGGATCGCCGACCGATCCGGCCAGCGCGGGCGCAACCTCTCGCTGCACCCCGCCACGGCGGCCTTCGCGCTGATGGACGAGACCGTCGACATGGCTCGTGGCGTGCCCCAGAGCTTCTACGTCGACGAGTTCGCCGAGGAGGGCATCATGTTCGAGGGCGTCGCCGGGCCGCCGGCCTACGCGGCGATGTCGCTGCCGCTGGCGGGAGCCAGGCACAGGCGGGCGATGGCCGACTACAGGCGACTGGCCCAGTTCGGCCTCATGGTCAGCGATCGCTCGCGTGGGCGGATCACGTCGGTAGCCGGCCGGCCGCTGATCCGCTACGACCTGTGCGCCGAGGACCTCGCCCGGTTTCGCACCGGGCTCGCGCGGATGGCCGAGCTGTTCGAGGCCGCCGGTGCGCGCGAGGTCTACCTGCCGCTGCCCGATGGCGTGGCGCCCGAGCGCGCTCGTCCGCGTGACCTGCGGCTGATGGCCTTCCACCCCCTCGGCAGCGCCCGGGCGGACGCCCGCTCGACGCACGGCGTCTGTGACGGGCATCTGGCAGTCCACGGCATCTCGGGTCTCTACCTCGCTGACGGCTCGGTCGTGCCGAGCGCGCTCGGCGTCAACCCGCAGCTCACGATCATGGCGCTGGCCACCCGGCTGGCGCAGGGGCTTCTCGGCATCGAGCGTCTCGGCTCGCCGGCCGCCCCCCAATCGCAACCGCCGAGCGAGGAGAGCACATGTCGTTCCTGATCGATCCGCCGTGGCTGTACGCCACGGGACGCGTCTACGGGCGCCTGATGCCTGAGCCCACGCCCGCCGCGCGTGCCGTCCACACGGCGACCGCCGGCGCCTTCCTGGCCACCAGCATCTCGTTGTACATGAACCGGCCGTGGACGCGGCCCATCTGGCAGCGCTGCCACGCGCAGGACGGCCGCGACTGGATGCTCAACTCGGGCGTCCTGCACATCGACCATCGCCGCGCGGGGGCGCGCACCCATCTCGTCTCGGCGCTTATCTTCGCCACCTACCCGTGGTGGCTGGCGCTCGGTGAACGGGGCGCGCGGGGCGGCTAGAGCGGGATGTTGCCGTGCTTGCGGCTGGGCCCAGGTTCGCGCTTGCTCTGCAGCGTGTGCAGGGCGCGGATCAGCTTGGGGCGCGTCTCGTGGGGCACGATCACGTCGTCGATGTAGCCGCGCTCGGCCGCCGTGTAGGGGTTGGCGAAGCGCGCCTTGTAGTCCTCCATCAGCTTCGTCCGCCGCTCGTCGGGGGTCGGGCTGCCGGCGATGTCCCGTCGGTAGATGATGTTGACCGCGCCCTCCGGGCCCATCACGGCGACCTCCGACGTGGGCCAGGCGAAGTTGAAGTCGGCCAGGAGGTGCTTCGAGGCCATCACGTCATAGGCACCGCCATACGCCTTGCGCGTGATTACCGTCAGCTTCGGAACCGTCGCCTCCGTGAATGCATACAGGAGCTTGGCGCCGTGGCGGATGATGCCGCCCCACTCCTGGGCGGTCCCCGGCAGGAAGCCCGGGACGTCGGTGAACGTGATCAGCGGGATGTTGAACGCGTCGCATGTCCGCACGAAGCGCGCCGCCTTGGCCGAGGCGTCGATGTCGAGCACGCCGGCGAGCTGGGCGGGCTGGTTGCCCACGATGCCCACCGCGAAGCCGTCGAGGCGCGAGAAGCCGCAGATGATGTTCTTCGCGTGGTGCTCGTGGACCTCGAAGAACTCGCCGTCGTCGACGATCAGCTTGACCACGTTGCGCATGTCATACGGCTTGTTGGGGTTGTCGGGGACGACCGTGTCGAGCTCTGGGTCCATCCGCTCGGGGTCGTCGGTCGGCTGCACCCGCGGTGCCGTCTGGAGGTTGTTCTGGGGGAGGAAGCTGATCAGGTAGCGGCAGTCCTCCAGGCACGCGTCCTCGTCCTCGGATGCGAAGTGGGCGACTCCCGACTTGCTGTTGTGCGACATCGCGCCGCCCAGCTCCTCGAAGCCGACCTCCTCGCCCGTGACCGTCTTGATCACGTCGGGGCC
>DAIRTT010000142.1:0-6925 GCA_036803745.1 Solirubrobacteraceae bacterium
CGGGAGGATCGCCGTCGGGGTGGGGCCGGGTACCTTCACCGGCCTGCGGGTCGGCGTGGCCACGGCACGCGGCCTGGCGCAGTCGCTCGGGATCGAGCTCGTCGGCATCTCCAGCCTGCAGGCGCTCGCCGCGCCAGCCCTGACTGCGCCATCACCGTCGGGCTCGGCAGCGATGCCCCCCGCGGGTGTCGTGGCGGTAATCGACGCCCGCCGCGGGCAGGTCTTCGCCGCCGCGTACGTGCCATCCACCGTAGGGTCGGGCCCGCCGCGGGAGCTGACGCCCCCGCGGCCGTATGAGCCGACGCGGCTGGCCGACGCGCTCGCCATCGACCTGCGCCGATCGAGCGCCGGCGAGGTCTCCTGGCCAGAGCGCTGGCTGGCGGTCGGCGACGGCGCGGTCAGGTTTCGCGCGGAGCTGGCCGGAGTCGGTGCGATCCCTCCCGAGGACTCCCGGGCGCATCGTCTGAGCGCGGCCGCGATCTGCGAGCTGGGTCTCGACGCCTCGCCGGCGGAGGGGGTGCTGCCGGAGTACGGGCGCCGGCCGGACGCCGAGCTAGCCTTGGAGACCGCCGCTGCGGGCGGGGGACACGCGTCATGAATGAGCCATCCGTCTCCCAGAACCCGATCGAGCAGAGCCCGCCGGTAGAGATCAGGCGGCTCAGCTATCCCGACCTGCCGCAGGTCACGGCGATCGAGCGCCGCGTGTTCCCGACGCCGTGGTCGCTCGCGATGTTCGTGCTCGAGCTGTCCAAGCCCTCGGGCATCTGCCTGGCCGCCGTCATCGACGAGCGCCTCGTCGCCTATCTGATCTGCTCCCGCTACGACACCGTCTGGCACGTGATGAACGTGGCCGTCGACCTCGAACACCAGCGCAAGGGCCTCGCCTCGGCGCTGCTGGCCGAGCTCTACGAGCAGGTCAACGACGGCGGTGCCCGTTTCACGCTCGAGGTTCGCCCGTCGAACAAGGTGGCGATCCGCCTGTATGAGCGCGAGGGCTTTCGCGCGGCGGGGATGCGCCGCCGCTACTACCAGGACAACGGCGAGGACGCGCTCGTGATGTGGCGGACGCCGGCGACGCTCGAGGGCTCCCTCGACGACGTCCCGAACCCCGCTCCTGTATGACGATCCTCGCGATCGAGACGAGCTGCGACGACACGTGCGCGGCGGTGATCGGGAAGGACGGGAGGATTCGCGCCAACGTGATCTCCTCGCAGACCGCGCACGAGCGCTTCGGCGGTGTGGTCCCAGAGATCGCCTCGCGCCACCACCTAGAGCTCGTCAACGCAATCGTAGGGGAGGCCCTCGAGGTGGCCGAGACCGACCTCGACGCCGTCGAGCTCGTCGCCGCCACCCAGGGCCCGGGGCTGGTCGGCGCCCTGCTCGTCGGGTTCTCGACAGCCAAGGCGCTGGCCGCCGCCAGGCGCCTACCGCTCGCGCCGGTCGATCATCTCCAGGGGCACGTGGCCGCCAACTTCCTCCGCGACGGCGAGGGGGCGGTGCCGTTCGAGCCGCCCTTCCTGTGCCTGATCGCAAGCGGTGGTCATACGCTGCTGACCCGCGTCGAGGGCCACGACGGCTACGAGGTCCTCGGCCGGACGCTCGACGACGCGGCCGGCGAGGCCTTCGACAAGGGCGCCCGGATGCTCGGGCTCGGCTATCCGGGCGGCGCGGCGCTCGAGCGGCTGGCCGCGGGCGGGGACCCGACGGCTTACTCCTTCCCCGGCTCTGCGGCCGAGCAGTCCCGCGGCGGTCGCGGGCCGCGACGCAAGGCGTTCGCCGATGGCCTGGACTTCTCCTTCGCCGGACTCAAGACGGCGCTTCTGTACACGCTCAGAGAGATGAGCGAGGCCGAGCGGGAGTCGCGCGCGTCGGATCTCGCGGCCTCCTACCAGGCCGCGATCATCGACAGCCTGCTGCTGCGAAGCGAGCGGGCGCTCGAGCGCACCGGCGAGGGGCGCCTGGCAGTCGGCGGAGGCGTGGCTGCCAACGGCGAGCTGCGCAGGCGTCTGGGCGAGCTGGACGCCGAGGTGCACGTTCCGGCCCGCTCGCTGTGCACCGACAACGCCGCCATGATCGGCGCCGCCGCGCTCCACGGCACGCGCCTGGCCTACCCCGACTACCTCACCCTGGACGCCTACGCGACCGGAGAACGGCCGGGGTGAGCGTCGTGACGGTCTACTCCAAGCCCGACTGCCATCTCTGCGAGCAGGCGATCGCCGAGCTGCGCCCGCTGCAGGCCGAGTACGGCTTCGAGCTCGTCGAGTTCGACATCACGACCGACGACGCTCTTCACCGAGCCTATTTCGAGCGCATTCCTGTGATCGCGATCGACGGCGAGGAGCTGTGCGACTACTTCGTGCAGGAGCCGCTCGTCCGCGAGCGTCTAGAGTCACGAACATGAGCTACGGAGAACCGGCGGCGGGTGCCGTCGAGGCCGACCACGACGGCACGGGTGTCTCCAGCGAGCGGCTGTCACTCGGGGTCGCCGCGCGTCTCAGCCGTTACCTGCAGGTGCTCACGCAGGCCAAGAAGATGGGCAAGGAGACGATCTCCTCACAGGAGCTCTCCGACTACACCCACGTCAACTCGACCCAGATCAGGCGCGATCTCTCGGGGTTCGGCAAGTTCGGCAAGCGCGGCGTCGGCTACAACGTTGAGGCGCTCGTCTCCCAGATCCGCAAGATCCTGCGCACGGCCGGCCAGCACAACATCGCGCTGATCGGCGCCGGGCACCTCGGCAAGGCGATCGCCTCCTCGGAAATCTTCGCCGACCACGGCTTCCGGGTGGTCGCGATCTTCGACAGCGACGACGGCAAGGTCGGCACCCAGGTGGGCAACCAGGCCGTCCGTCACATCGACGAGCTGCGCCAGGTCGTCGAGGATGAGGACATCGTGGTGGGTGTCCTCGCGGTGCCCAACCACGCCGCCCAGGGCCTCGCCGACGAGCTCGTCGAGGCGGGGGTCAAGATCATCTTCAACTACTCCGAGTCTCTGCTCGACGTGCCTCCCGAGGTGACCGTTCACACCTCATCGCCGGCGGTCGATCTGCTGTACGCGCTGTACTTCTACCTGACCTGAGGCGATCGGCCGCACCCGTTGCAGCCCAGAACACGGCAATACTGCGAACTCCAGACGAGCCCGAGATGACCAGCCTGGACCTAGACAGAGTCGCCGAGACGTTCGCAGAGGCCCCCGACCTGACGGTGGGGGTCGAGGAGGAGTTCGCGATCCTCGATCCGAGGACGCTCGACATGACGCCCCGCTTCGAGGAGCTGCGCGGGCTGGCGGCGGGCGATCAGATTCTGCGCGAGGGCATCGCGGGCGAGCTGATCTCCTCGGAGATCGAGATCATCTCGGGCACCGGCTCGGACATCCACGACGCTCTGCGCCGCCAGCGCGAGCGCCGCGTGCGCCTGTTCGCGCTCGCCGCCGAGCACGGGGCCGCGCTGGGCGCCACGGGGACGCATCCGTGGGCCGACTACCGCGAGCAGTCGATCATCGACACCGAGCACTACCGCCGCGTCGAGGAGGGGCTCAAATACGTGGCCTGGCGCAATAACACGTTCAGTGTCCACGTCCACCTCGGCGTGCGCGGCATCGACCGCGCGGTCAAGGTCTGCGACCGGCTGCGTCCGGTGCTGCCGCTGCTGCTGGCGATCTCCGCCAACTCCCTCTACCTCGACGGCCGCGACACGGGACTGGCCTCGGCACGCACCCAGAGCTTCACCAAGAGCTTCCCGCGCTGCGGCATTCCCGACGCGTTCGGCGGCTGGCCGGCCTACCGCGCGTACATCGAGTTCCTCAAGCGGACTCGCTCGATCGTCGAGTTCACCCAGGTGTGGTGGTCGATCAGGCCGCATTTCAGCTTCGGGACGGTCGAGCTGAGGATCTGCGACGTGCAGGGCACCGCCCAGGAGTCCGATGCACTCGCGGCCCTGATGGTCGCCTGCATCGCCCAGGCGACCCGCGAGGTCGATGAGGGCATGCCCCACACCGACCTCGCTCCGCGTCTGATCGAGGAGAACATGTGGCGAGCGATCCGGTTCGGCCTCGACGGCCGGCTGATCGACCTCGAGCGCGCCGAGGAGTACCCCGCGCGGGCGGCGATCGAGCGCCTGGGTGCGTGGACGGCGCCGATGCGCGCGGAGCTCGGGATCGACCTGACGTTCCCCGAGCTCAACGGCGCCCAGCGCCAGCGACGGATGATCGAGGCCGGCGCGAGCCGCGAGGAGATATTCGCGGCTTCGGTCCGGGAGACGAGCGAGACCTACAGCGAAGGAGTCAAGGTATGAGTGCAGACCCAGGCGCAGGGCCCGGCCAGGCGGCTCAGGGCGGGGCAGGCCCGGCGGGCGGGCAGCCGAGCGAAGAGGAGCTTCGCGCCGCCTACGAGGCAGAACTCGATCGCATCACGGTCATCGACATGATGGCCCAGGCGGCCGTCTCGCTGTTGAACGTCGGCGCACGCAAGCTCTCGGGCGGGGGAGAGGGGACCCCGGGTGCGCCGGGTCCCGTCGCGGACCTCGAGCAGGCCCGCGACGCGATCGACGGCGCCCACGCGCTCCTGGAGATCCTCGAGCGGCGCATTCCCCAGGAGCTGGCGCCCCTGCGCGATGCGCTGTCGCGCCTTCAGATGGCCTACGCCCGTGATGCCCAGGCGGCCGGCGGACCGGCGCCCAAGGACGCTCAGGAGGCGCCCCCGGCGGAGCAGCCGGGCGCCGCAGGAGCCGAGCGGGGCGGCGCCGCGAGCGACGAGAAAGGCGAGGGGCCGGGACCGGCCGAGGCGAGCGGACGGCTGTGGGTGCCGGGAAGGTAGGGCCGTGGGAGCGGGCCTTCCGCTCACCGGCACGATAGACTCCGCCCGCGTTTGCACCGGGTAGACGCTCGCGCTGAGCGATCCGGTCGACAAATGTGCGCGCGACGATCCTCGCGCGGCATTCCAATCAGACCGCGGAGGATTTTCTGTTGAGCAGCTTTCTGACGAACCATGGGGTCGTCGTCGCCCTTGTCTGTGCCGCCTGTGCTGTGGCGTATGGCCTCATAACCACACGCTCCCTGCTTGCGCTCTCGCCTGGTAACGAGAAGATGCAGAGCATCTCGCTGGCGGTCCAGCAGGGCGCGCGCGCCTACCTGAACCGCCAGTACACGGTGATCGCCGGTGTCGGTGTCGTGCTGTTCGTCGCGATCATCTTCATCCAAGACATAGCGGTCGCAGGAGGATTCGCGATCGGCGGGCTGCTCTCGGGCGCTACCGGCTACATCGGCATGAACGTGTCGGTGCGCGCCAACGCGCGTGTCGCCGAGGCAGCGCGCTCAGGCGTGACGCCGGCCCTGCGGGTCGCCTTCCGCGGTGGCGCGATCACGGGGATGCTCGTCGTCGGCCTCGCCCTGCTCGGGGTGGCCGGCTACTACGGCGCCCTGACATCGTTCTTCAACGACAGCCCCAAGACCGCCGTCGATGCGCTCGTCGGGCTCGGTTTCGGCGGTTCGCTGATCTCGGTGTTCGCCCGACTGGGCGGCGGGATCTTCACGAAGGCCGCCGACGTCGGCGCGGACCTCGTCGGCAAGGTCGAGGCGGGGATCCCCGAGGATGACCCTCGTAACCCGGCGACGATCGCGGACAACGTCGGCGACAACGTCGGCGACTGCGCCGGTATGGCCGCCGATCTGTTCGAGACCTACGCGGTCACGGCAGTCGCGGTGATCCTGCTCGGCGTGCTGACGTTCGGATCGGTCGAAGCGACGAAAGTCGCGCTCTACCCGCTGGTGATCGGCGGCGTGGCGATCATCGCCTCGGTCATCGGCACCTACGCCGTGCGCTCCAAGACGGGCAACGTCGAGCGCGCACTGCTGCAGGGCCTGGCCGTCTCCGGCGTGATCGCCGCCGCAGCGTTCGCACCGATCACCTACTGGCTGATGCGCGGCCTGAACTTCAAGGAGCCGGGAGCGCATGTCCACCCGCCGGTCTGGTGGCACCTGTACCTGTGCTCGCTGATCGGGATCGCGGTCACGGCACTGCTCTTCGGGATCACCGAATATTACACCTCGACCCGTTTCGCTCCGGTCAAGAAGACGGCCAAAGCGTCGATCACCGGACACGCCACGAACATCATCCAGGGCTTCTCCTCGGGCCTGCAGGCGACCGCATTGCCGGCGATCGTGATCGTGGTCGGAATCCTCGGCGCGTGGAAGCTCGCCGGCGGCGGCGTGACCGGTATCTACGGCATCGGCGTCGCGGTCATGGGCCTGCTGTCGCTGACCGGCCTGATCGTCGCGCTCGACGCCTTCGGGCCGATCACCGACAACGCCGGTGGAATTGCGGAGATGGCCGACCTGCCGGAGGAGGTCCGCAAGGTCACCGACCGTCTCGACGCCGTCGGCAACACGACCAAGGCTGTGACCAAGGGGTACGCCATCGGCTCCGCCGTGCTGGCGGCCGTCGTGCTGTTCGCGGGCTTCCAGAAAGAACTGGAAGCGAAGGTCGGACATGTGATCTCCTTCGGGATCAACGAACCGCCTGTGCTGATCGGTCTGCTGCTCGGTGGCCTGATGGTCTGCCTGTTCGCCTCGCTCTCGGTCGAGGCAGTCGGCCGTGCCGGTGGCGCCGTCGTGGAGGAGGTGCGTCGCCAGTTCCGCGAGCACCCCGGGATCATGGACTACTCCGAAGAGCCCGACTACGCGGCCTGCGTGGACATCGTGACCAAGACCGCCCAGCGCGAGATGATCCTGCCGTCGCTGCTGCCGATCGGGCTGACCCTGATCGTCGGGCTGATCGATCAGCAGGCGCTCGGCGGCCTGCTGATCGGAGTGATCGTGGTCGGCTTCTTCTTCGCCGTGCTGATGACCGCCGGCGGTGGCGCGTGGGACAACGCCAAGAAGCTCATCGAGGACGGCGCCTTCGGCGGCAAGGGCTCCGACGCCCACGCCG
>DAIRTT010000143.1:0-6861 GCA_036803745.1 Solirubrobacteraceae bacterium
CGCAGCGAGGACAAGGACTCGATCGCCGCCTTCCACTGGCGCGGCGCGCCCGACGAGGAGGCGGCGGCGGCGGCGGCGCGTGAGATCGCCGAGCGTGCAGAGGCCGAGGGCTTCGCGGTCCACTGGGGCCGCAAGGTGCTCGAGGTCCGCCCGCCGGTCATCCTCGACAAGGGCCTCGGCATCGAAGCACTCTTGCGCGGCGGCCCGGCGACGTCGGCGGTGTACGTGGGTGACGACACGACCGACCTCGACGCCTTCCGCGGCCTGCGCGCGCTGGTCGAGTCGGGCGCGCTCAGAAGCGCCGTCTGCGTGGCGGTCGCCTCCGACGAAGCACCGCCGGACCTCGCGCGCGAGGCGGACCTGACCGTCGACGGTCCCGGCGGCGTGCGGGAGCTGCTCGAGGCGCTGCTCTAAGCGGTGCGGTTCGTCGACTTCCTCAGGACGACCGTCATGCTCTCGGCCGGAGCGGCGACGGCGCTCGCCGCCGTCACCGTGCTGGCCGCCGGCACCGGGTCGGTCTCCACCGGCCTGCTCGTGCCCGTCTCGCTCGGCTGGTGGGTGCTCGCCTCGCTGATCGGCCTGCGCATGGGCAGTCGCGCACAGACGAGCGCGCCGATCGCCGGCCTGCTGGCGAGCGCGCGCGCGAGCACCTCGCTCCCCGAGCACCACCCGAGCGCGATCCTCGTCAACCGCCTGTGGCCGCTGCTGCTCTTCACTCTCCTGTCCGGGGGCCTGGCTTTCCTCGCGCCTCAGATCCCAGGCATAGCGGCGGGGTTCGCGATCATCTGGGCGCTCGCCTGGCGGCGTCAGGACGCCGCGGTCGAGGCGATCGAGGAGCGCGACGGCGCGAGCTTCTACGTCAGGCGCACCTCTCCCGTGCGCCCGATGGCACTGTTGCGGACGCCCGGCTTCGCCGCCTCGAGGCCCGAGCGCGTCAACGGCGCCGTCACCTGAGATGTCGCCGGGCGCTCCGGTCGATGTCCTGATCGTCTCGCTCGGCTCGACCGCCGGGTTGCGGGCCGCCGACGAGCAACTGCGGGCCTCGCTGGCGCGGGCCGGGGCAAGCGTCGTGATCGCCACGGCCGCTCCGCCGCGCCAGATGCGCACGCTGATGCTCACCGACCTGGCGTGGGCCATGGCCGCGCGATCGGTGGCCGCGAGGGCGCTCACGGCGAGCTCGCCGCGCGCGATCGTCTACTCCTCGACGACCGCCGCCCTGCTGTGGCCGCGCCCGGGCGCGATCCGCTTCGACGCGCCGGCGGCCGGCAACCGGCCCGGGCGCCACGGCCTGTGGCAGCGTCCGCTCGAGCGCCACCGCCTCGCACACGCCCCGCTGCTGCTGCCGTGGAGCGAGGGCGGGCTCGCAGAGGCGCGCGGGCGCGGTGCCGGCTCGCAGTCCCGGGAGCTGGTGGTGCCGGTCGCGGTGGGGCCGTCGGGCGAGCCGGCCCCCGTGCGCGACGTCGCCGCGATCACCTATGCCGCCAACCCCGCCAAGAAGGGTCTCGACCGTGTCCTTGCGGCATGGCGACGCGCCGGTGCAGACGCAGACATAGGCGAGCTCTTGATCGCCGGCTCCTCGGCCGAGGAGCTGCGCCGGGCGGGCTTCGCGGGTGATCTTGACGGCAAGGGGGTGAGGGTCCTCGGGCCGCTCGCGCCCCCGGAATACCGCGCGCTGCTGCGCCGCTCCCGCCTGTTCGTGTGCGCGCCGCGGCGAGAGGACTACGGCATCGCCCAGCTCGAGGCCCTGGCCGACGGCTGCCGGCTTCTGACCACGCCCACGCCTGGGCCCTACGCCGCCCTGCCGATCGCGCGCGAGCTCGACACACGGCTCGTCACCGAGGACCTCGCGGCAGCCCTCGCGGTGGCGCTGCATGAGCCCGACGAGGGCTACGGCGCCCGTGCCCGACTCGCGCTCGCGCCATTCGCGCCCGAGGCGCTCGACCGGCTCGTGGCCGGCGAGCTACTTCCGCGTCTGCTCGCGTAGGCGGCGCAGCTCGGCCCACGTATGGGCGTTGGCGACCTGCCCGGCCGTCAGCCATGCGCGCCGGGCGGTCGCGATACCCCAGCGCATGTTCTGGAGCGTGCGTATCCGGTGGGCATCGGAGTCGATCACGATCATCACGCCGGCGCGGGCAGCTGCGCGGGCGTGGACATCTGAGAGATCGCGGCGGTCGGGGTTCGCGTTGATCTCGAGCATCGTTCCAGTGCGCGCCGCGGCGGCGAAGACGGCGTCGAGGTCGACCGCGTAGGGGGCGCGGCGCTCGATCAGCCGGCCGGTGGGGTGGCCGATCGCGTCGACGAGCGGGTGCTCGATCGCGGCGATCATCCGATCGGTCATCGCCTGCTCGCTCATGCCGAAGGACGTGTGCACGCTCGCGATCACCCAGTCGAGCTGCGAGAGGAGCTCGTCGTCGTAGTCGAGCGAACCGTCGGGAAGGATGTTGACCTCGCTCCCGGCCAGCAGGTCGAATCCCTCGAGGGCCTCGTCGGACTCGCGGACCATCTCGATCTGGCGGCGCAGCTGCTCGGGCGGGACGGCGTTGCCGAAGCCGTGGGAGGCGGAGTGGTCGGTGATCGCCAGATACTCGTAACCGAGCTCGCGGGCTGCCTCGGCCATCTCGTCGATCGTGTTGTGACCGTCGGAGGCGACCGTGTGGCTGTGCAGATCGCCGCGGATATCGCCCGGCTCGATCAGCTGGGGCAGCTCGTGGCTGCGCGCCGCCTCGAGCTCCCCGCGGTTCTCGCGCAGCTCGGGCACGATGTAGTCGAGGCCGAGTCGGCGGTAGACCTCCTCCTCGGTTCCATGCATCTCGCTCTCGCCCGTCGCGTCGTCGAGGATGCCGTACTCGGAGACGTGCAGACCGGCCCTGACGGCCGCCTCGCGCAGGGCGGCGTTGTGGGGCCCCGAACCGGTGAAGTGCTGGAGCAGATTTCCGTGCTGCTCGGGTGCGCCGATCCGCAGGTCGACGCTGAAGCCGGCATGCGTGCGGGCCCTCGCGCCGCTGGTGCCGGCCGAGCTGACGTGTTCGATCTCCTCGAGGCCGGCCAGTCCCTCGGCCAGCGCGAGCGGGCTCGCGGTCGTTGCGATCAGGTCGATGTCCTTGACGCTGTCCGCCCGTCGGCGCGCCGACCCGGCGATCTCCACCCGGGTGCCCTTGCCGCCGATCCGCTCCAGGCCCGTCGCGAGCGCGCTCCCGACCTCGATCGCCCGGGCGAGCAGGACGCGGGGCGCGGCGCCGCCGTCGGCGCGGGCGTCCATCGCGTCCAGGCCCCCGAGCACGCTGGCTTCGAACTTGGCGCCCAGGCCGCGTACCTCGCGCAGCCTCTGCGCCTCGATCGCCTCACGGAGAGCCTGCGGGGAGTCGATGCCGAGCTCGGAGTGCAGCAGCCGCGCGCGCTTGGGCCCCAGACCCGGGACGCGCGTGATCGCGACCAGGCCGGGGGGGAACTTGGCCCGCAGGCGCTCGGCCGCCGGGATCGTGCCGGTCTGCAGCAGCGAGACGATCTTCTCCTGGAGCGTCTTGCCGATCCCCGACAGCTCGGTCGCGCGCCCCTCGCGCGCGAGGGACGCGACCGACACGGAGGCGTCGCGGACCGCCTTGGCGGCGCTGCGGTATGCGACGACACGGTGGACGATCGCGCCGTCGAGCTCGTACAGGTCGCCGAGCTCGTCGAAGGCCTCGGCGATGGCCGTGTTGGAGAGAGCGGCGTCGGGCACGGTCCCCAGGGTAGGCCCAGCGGCCGCGGCCGCGCGAGCCAGCCGGCTGCGGGGAATCCCGGCACGGTCTAGGGTACGCCGATCCATGTCCGGCGAGCCCTGGCTGATACTGCCGACCTACAACGAGGCGGAGAACGTGAAAGCGATCGTGACCGCCGCCGGCGAGGTGCTCGCGGGCGTCGCGCGCGAGGGCCATCGCATCCTCGTCGTCGACGACGGCTCGCCCGATGGCACCGGGCGGCTGGCCGATGAGCTCGCCGCCGAGCACGAGTGGGTCGAGGTCCTGCACCGGACCGAGAAGAACGGCATCGGTCCCGCCTACCTGGCCGGCTTTCGTCACGCGCTCGAGCACGGCGCCGGATATGTCATGGAGATGGACTCCGACTTCTCACACGACCCCGCCGATCTCGCGCGCCTGCTGCAGGCCGCCTACGACGGCGCCGACCTGGTGCTCGGCTCGCGCTACGTGCCCGGCGGAGGCGTGAGCGACTGGGGCCTGCTGCGTCGCTTCATCAGCCAGGGCGGCTCGACATACGCGCGCTGGGTGCTCG
This sequence comes from Solirubrobacteraceae bacterium, assembly GCA_036803745.1. Classification (GTDB taxonomy): domain Bacteria; phylum Actinomycetota; class Thermoleophilia; order Solirubrobacterales; family Solirubrobacteraceae; genus Palsa-744. Next base: position 4,270 of record DAIRTT010000143.1, read on the forward strand.
GCCTGGGCATCAAGGACCTGACGGGTGGCTTCAAGTGCTTCCGCCGCGAGGTCCTAGAGGCGATCCACTTCGACAGCGTGCGCTCGCAGGGCTATGCCTTTCAGGTCGAGCTGACCTATCGCGCAGTCCAGTCGGGCTTTCGGGTCGTCGAGGTCCCGATCGTCTTCCGCGACCGTCAGCTCGGCCAGAGCAAGATGTCATGGCGGATCGCCGTCGAGGCGATGTGGCTCGTGCCGCGGCTGCGCTTCCGATAGTCACGGCCGGGCGCTCGGAGGGCTTCAGCCGGGGCCCGCGCGCGCCGATGCACTCCGGATGGACGTATCTGCCTACGCGTTTGCCCATGGCGTAAGACATACGCGAAGGACCCTGCACAGCTGGCAGCACTCGCCCCGCGAGGTGCTCGGGCGCTGGCTGACCGGGGCCGCGGCAGCAGCGGCCGGGCTCCTGCTGGCCGTCCTCGTCGTGGCCTATCTCGATCACGGCTATGAGCAGGCCATCACGCTCCAGCCGCCGTTCGCGGTCGGCGACCTCGGCGACGTGCTGCACGTGCTCCGCAGCAACGCCCTCGTGCTCGCTCTGCATGCGATGGCGTGCGTCGCCGGCTTCATCGCGGGCAGCTCGCTGCCGCTGCAGGCCGAGCATCACCGCGGCGTTTCGCGCTGGGTCCACGAGCACGGCGGGCCCATCGCGATCGCGTTCGTCGTCGGCGCCACCACGTTCTCCCTCAGCGTCCAGGCCTATCTGATCGGCCACACGCTCTCCGGTGTCGCCAACTTCCTGCAGGTCTCGCCCGCCCTGCTGCTGCTCGGCGTCCTGCCCCACGCGATCATCGAGCTGATCGCCCTGTTCCTGCCGCTGGCCGCCTGGATCATCGCCAGCCGCCGCGGCGAGTGGGAGCAGCTGCTTGCCGCCACGTTCGTGACCGTCGCGATTGCCGTCCCGCTGCTCGTGATCGCGGCGACGATCGAGGTCTACGTCTCACCCCACCTGTTCACGCTGCTCACCCACATCCACCCGCCGATCACGCGCACCAGCGAAGGCTGGGTGGTGACGGTCCACTGAGCCGCTCAGGGCCGGCGCTCGCGCTCCTCTTCCGCTTCGAGCCGACTCTCTGAGCGCAGCAGCACCCGCAACAGCAGCAGGGCGCCGATCACGACGACGCCGATGACGATCTGGCCGCTGACTGCTAGGGGGATCACGCTGCTGACGATAGCCGGGCGCGGCGTTGAAGTAGGCAGCCCATCCCGGTTCCCCGGTCACAGGAGGAGCGTCCGGGATCAGTCGAGGGTAAGGCTGAGTTGGGCCGTCGCGAGGTCGAAGGGGTCGCTCGTGTCCTTGGGAGCGCGGCTCGCCTGGATGCGTGTGCGTTCTGCACGGAGTCGGGGTTCGCCGACGTAATACCGACCGCGTGTCTGTCCAATCGGCTGCAGAAGCTTCGAGTCGACGAGCGCACGAAGGTCACGGCTGGTCGTCAGGGACGAAACGGTCTCGCCGGCGGTCAACTCTACGAGCATCTTGTACGTCGAATGAGTCAGGCGGAAGCCGTAGGCGGCCTCGACGAGCGCGCCGGTGGCTCGGTCAGGGAGGCCGTGCTGCTCTGCGATCTCTGCACACACGCCGTAGAGTCGCTCTGTCTCCTCGATCCGTCGAAGCTGGGTCCTTGCTTGGTGGTAGTGGGCTGTGAGACAGAATCGCAGCCAAGGGCGGGCGTCGTGCTGCGGGTTCCAGTGTCCCTTGCCGACCTCAGCGAGGATCTCGTAGTACCGGTCGGTGTTGCGTCCGAGGTACTCCTCGATGCTGGAGAACACGGGCGCCGTGATCTGCTCGCGAGCTAGAACGAGCGTTTGGAGCGCGCGCGCCATGCGCCCGTTGCCGTCTCGGAACGGATGCACCATGACGAGGTTGAGATGAGCCATCGCCGCGCGGACGAGGACTGGGGCATCGCTCGTTTCGAGTGCAGTGATCGCCCCCGCGACGAGGTCGGGGACCTGCTCGAACGGCGGCCCCTCATACACGCGCTCCGTGGTGGACTCCCGGACGACGTAGATCTCCCCAAGGCGCCAACGGCCCGGGTCCTTATCGAGTCGATGCTTGAGCATCATGAAGTGGAGCGACTTGAGCAGTCCCTCATCGACTGTTGCCGCCGGATCCTGTACGACCTGAAGGACATACGTCATGGCGTCCCGGTACCCCGCCAGAGCGAGGCGCGTCTCCTCATCCGCCGTCAGCGTCGGCTCGTTGTCGACCGCTGCCACGACATCATCGAGGCTCGCGTCGTAGCCCTCGATGCTGTTCGATGCCTGTACCGCTCGGGCAAATGCCATCCGGCGCAGCGTGCCGAACCATCTGCGGGGCTCCGGGTCGACGTTGTGGCGCAGCTGGTCACGCAGGGCATCGATCATCGCGAGAACCTCGACCTCGATCGGTTCGAGCGTGGGTGCTTGGTAGACCGGCGGCATGATAAAAAGATTCTATCAATCAATTGCCGATGCCCACGGGTGGGCTGACTACGATACAATATATCTATCATTCTCTTCCCGGAACCTGTCCCTTCATTTTGTATAGTGATGTGCAAGCGACCAAGGAGACCTC
>DAIRTT010000144.1:0-6806 GCA_036803745.1 Solirubrobacteraceae bacterium
AGGCGGGCGCTCGCCGCCGGCCCGCTCGCCACGCTGGCGACCCTTCCGCGGGCGACGCCGCTGCTGGCCACGGGAGGGGGACAGCCGCCGATTCTGGCGCGGCGCGGGTGGGCGCAGAACCTGGCACGTCCGCGTGTGGCACCCGGCTACGGGGCGGTCCGGATGGCGTTCGTGCACCACACAGAGAACCCCAACGGCTACAGCCCGGGCGAGGTGCCGGCGATGCTGCGGGCGATCTACGCCTTTCACGTGTACTCCAACGGGTGGGACGACATCGGCTACAACTTCGTGATCGACGCCTACGGGCGGATCTTCGAGGCCCGCGCGGGCGGCATCGACGAGCCGGTCGTCGGCGCCCACGCGGGCGGCTACAACCTCGTCTCGACCGGTGTGGCGATGCTCGGCTCGTTCATGGGTGCACCGATCACGCCGGCGGCCAAGGCCGCCCTGCAGAGCCTGCTGGCATGGAAGCTCCCCCTGCACGGGGTCTCAGCCGAAGGTCGTGTGGTTGTCCGCGTCAACCCCCAGGGGGCCGTCTACAGCAAATACCCGGCCGACGCGCGGGTCTCGCTCAGGCACATCTCCGGCCACCGCGACGGCGACTCGACCGACTGTCCGGGCAACGTCCTCTACGGCGAGCTGCCGGCCGTGAGGGTCGCGGTGGCGCGTCTCGCTCCGAGGCCGGCGCGGCTGACGCTGGCGCTGGTGGCGGCCTCCACGACGCCTGCGCCCGCGCCCACGAGTCCGGCTCCGGGCGTCGAAGCCCCCCCTCCGACGAGCACCCCGGCGATGCTGTCGGGGACACTGCGCTTTCTCGACGGGACGCCGATCGTGGCCGGCCCCGTGCAGATCCAGGCGCGGCGCGTGGCGGGCAGAGGCGAACGGGTGAGCGAGCTGACCGTCGGCGAAGCGAGCACGGATGCCGCCGGCTCCTTCGCTCTGCCGGCGAGCCTGCCCGGCGTGGGGAGCGGGGTGGCACACGTGCGGGCGCTGTTCGTCGGCTCGCCGACGGTCGGCGCGAGCATCTCCGAGCCCCTCGAGCTGAGAGTGGCGGCTCCTGTCAGCGCCCCGCCTGCAGCGCCTGTGCCCACCGCGCCAGGCGCTGTGCCTCCGTCTCGGTGAGGCCGCGCTCGGGCTTGGTCTGGACGAGCAGGGTCGGCGCCTCGCGGCGCTCGGCCCACTCGTGGCAGGCGCCGTTGAAGGCGTCGTCGATCCACGCGAGCGGACGGCGTCCCGCATATGTGTCGATCGCCTCCAGCTTCCAATGGGCGTTTGCCTCCCCGGGCGAGCGGGCAAAGCGCAGGAACGGCATGGCCGCCGGCAGTCCGAGGAGGTGGGGCAGATGTTCGTTGGCCCGATCCTCCCAGCCGCTCGCCCACACGAGCTCGAAGAGCGGCGCCAGAGCAAGCAGGTGAGCGGCTGCCGTGGACGAAAGGAAGTGAGGCATGCCGTCGATCGAATGGAAGGACCCCTCGAGCGTCGCCCCGGGCGGCTGCTCCGCTACGGGAGCCCCGAACAGGGAGATGACACCGTCGATGTCGACCATCAGCAGGGGCCTCGACGGTGTCTGGACGCCCCCGTCGAGCTCGGCCGGATCCGCGGCCGGCGTCCTACTGCGGCCTTTTACCCGGACGAAGGGGTCTTTAGCTTCCATAGAGGTTCGGCAGGGTAACCTGCCGGCGACGGTTGATTCGCCTAGGTCGCTCACGAGGGGTAAAGCACCGGGTGATCTCAGCCGATGGATCGACCGTCGCAGGATCTCCAAACTATGAGTCTTGATCTAGGCATACTCCTGGCCCTCTCGTGCGCCTTCGTGGCGAACCTGGGGTTCTTCTACAAGTACAAGGGCGCCAACTCGGTGCCCAAGATCCACGTGACGCACCCGTGGCGGTCGGCCAAGAGCCTGTACTCGTCCAAGTGGTTCGTGCTCGGCATGATCATCGCGACGGCCAGCTGGGGCCTACACGTCGGAGCGCTGGCGCTGGCCCCCATGTCGGTTGTCCAGGTGTCGCTCGCTGCCGGGGTCGTGTTCATCGCGGTCATGGCCGAGCGCCTGTTCGGCTTCAGCGTCGGACGCCGGCAGTGGATCGGCCTCGTCCTGACGGCCGCCGGCCTCGTCCTGCTGGGCCTGACCCTGCCCTCCATGCACGGCTCGCACTCGCACTTCTCAGATGTGGCCATGATCTCCTTCGAGGCCGGCCTGTTCGGTCTCGGTGGGCTCTTGATCATGGGCCCCCGGATGGGCGGCCCGGTCGAGCACCACGGCGTCATGCTGGCTGCGGCATCGGGAATCCTCTTCGGCGTCTCCGATACGGCCATCAAGGCCCTGACGGGGATCACGGGCGCCCACGGCGTCCTCGGACTGCTTCTGAGCCCCTGGCTGATGGTGGCGGTGCTGGCGTCGATCGTTGCCTTCTACGCCTCGGCCAGTGCCCTTCAGGACGGCGAGGCCGTCCCGGTGATCGCCGTGACGGGCACAGCCGCGAACATCGCCGGCATAGCCGGTGGGATACTCGTGTTCGGCGACCCGATGGCCGGCAGCCCGCTCGGGATTGTGCTCCAGGCGCTCGCATTCGTGCTCGTCGTCGTGGCCTCGGCGCTCATGCCCGCACCCGTGCGGGCGACCGGCGTGGCCCAGACGGCCTAGCGCTGCTAGCATCAGCGCCCGATGCCGACTACCTCTCAACTCGTGCGCAAGGGTCGCGTGACGCCGAAGAAGAAGCTCGCGACCCCCGGACTGAAGTCCGGCAAGGGCCGCAAGAAGAAGGTCGCCGCTCCTCAGCGCCGCGGCGTGTGCACCCGCGTGTACACGACGACCCCGAAGAAGCCTAACTCCGCCCTGCGCAAGGTCGCCCGTGTGCGGATCTCCGGCTCGATCGAGGTCACGGCCTACATCCCGGGCGAGGGACACAACCTGCAGGAGCACTCGGTCGTGCTCGTCCGCGGAGGACGCGTCAAGGATCTGCCGGGCGTTCGCTACAAGGTCGTCCGCGGCACGCTCGACGCCGCCGGCGTGAGCGACCGCAAGAAGGCCCGCTCGCAGTACGGCGTGAAGAAAAAATAGGTCATGCCGCGCCGCGCAGCCGCCCAGGTCCGCCCAGTGGTGGCGGACGCAATACATCACTCGAAACTCGTCCAGCAGGTCATCAACAAGGTGATGCTCGACGGTAAGAAGTCGACGGCCGAGCGGATCGTCTACGACGCCCTCGCCCTGATCGGCGAGCGCAGTGACAAAAACCCCGTCGAGGTGCTCGAAGCCTCGATCAAGTCACTGACCCCGTCGCTCGAGGTTCGCTCGCGGAGGGTCGGAGGCGCGACCTACCAGGTGCCCGTCGAGGTGCCGAGCCAGCGCGCCCGCACGCTGGCGGTTCGCTGGCTCGTCGAGTTCGCCCGCCAGCGCCGCGAGAAGACGATGGCCCAGCGGCTGGCCAACGAGCTGATGGATGCCACGTCTCAGCAGGGCGGCGCCTACAAGCGCAAGGACGACATCTACCGCATGGCCCAGGCCAACAAGGCCTTCGCGCACTACCGCTGGTAGTCCTCGAGCCGACCGGCTCGGCACGATGCTCGCTCAGAGGCGGATCTGTCCGGTGTAGCCTGGTAGCGCGCCCACGCGAAGGAAGTCGATGCGTGCGCTCGGCAGGGATATCCGCTGGAATACGGATGGCTGCGTCACGAAGGTGATCCAGCCGGTCCTCTGGGCTTGCGGCGGAATCGGTCCGAGCGCTTCGGGCGACGGTGCGTCGTTGCCGTTCAGCAGCGGCACGTAGCCGACCTCGGGGTATGGCCCACCGGGTTCGGGGAGGATCAGTTCGACCGTGCCCTGCGAGGAGAAATGGGGGCGAGCCGGTCCGCCCGCTCCGGCGCCGAAGTCGAGCGTGGCGGACGTGAGGTTGGTGACGGTCACTTCGAAGGACACGAGCTCACCCTGCCCTCCTGGGTATTCCGACGGGTTGTTGGTTACCCGGGTCGCACGGATCTCCGACCCGTGCAGACGGACCCCGTATTCGGGCATCCGCATCCAATGACCGCGGTTGACGACCGTGAAGACGGTTGGGGTGGTGAAGCGGGAGGACCAGCGCGTGCAGGTGCCTTCACGTCCGCCAGCCGGTTCGAGGCTGAGGCTCCGGCAGGACTGTTCTCCCGGCGTCGCGATGCGCAGCCAGCGATCGATCCGCGTCAGCGCCCCCGGCAGCAGCGCTACGCGCAGGAGCAGCACGCAGGTCAACGAGATCACGGCGATCGGGAACGCCGGGAAGATCCGTCGGCGTGGAGGCGGCGCCGCAGCCGGGTTGGGGGGCGCTGTGCTCACGTTGCTCTGATCGGCAGGCTCCGGTCGGAGCTTGACGCTCCGCCTGCTCTCAGGGGGGTTGAAGAAAGAAGGTTAGGTACCTAACCTTTAGGTACCTAATGGCTTCTCCCTCGTCAATCCAAGCACTCCCCGGCCAGGCGGCCGACGACAGGATCGAGCCCTACGTGTGGAAGATCGCGGGCGTGGTGATCCTCGGGATGATCATGTCGATCCTCGACACGACGATCGTCAACGTCGCGCTGCGGACGCTCGGCCACGACCTGCACAGCTCGATCTCCCAGATCCAGTGGGTCGTGACCGGCTACCTGCTCTCACTCGCGGCCGTGATCCCGGTGACCGGGTGGGCGGCGCGGCGCTACGGGGCCAAGCGCGTCTACATGACCTCCCTCGTCCTCTTCACAGCCGGCTCGGCGCTCTGTGCGGTGGCGAGCTCGACGACCTCCCTGGTCCTCTTCCGCGTGCTTCAGGGTGTGGGCGGCGGGATGATCATGCCCGTCGGCCAGCTGATCATGGCCCAGGTCGCCGGCCCGCAGCGGATGGGCCGGGTGATGGGCATCGTCTCGATGCCCGCGATGCTGGCGCCGATCCTCGGGCCTGTCGTGGGCGGAGCGATCCTGCAGAACCTGCACTGGTCGTGGATCTTCCTCGTCAACCTGCCCGTCGGCGCGGTCGCCTTCGCGGCGGCTTGGCGCGTGATCCCGCACACGGAGTCGGGCGAGGCCGGGCGCCTCGACGTGGTCGGCCTGGCGCTGCTCTCGACGGCGTCGAGCGCTCTCGTCTACGGGCTGAGCCAGCTCGGAAGCGCCACCAGCCTGACGGCGCCGATCGTCGTCTTGCCGACGCTCGCGGGCGTGATGCTCGGCGGGATCTTCTGCTGGCACGCCCTGCACGCCGAGCGCCCCCTGCTCGACGTGCGCCTGTACGCCAACCGGGTCTTCGGCGCGGCGTCGCTGACGACGTTCGGCCTCGGCGCGGCGCTGTTCGGGGCCATGATCCTCGTCCCCCTGTACTACCAGGAGGTCCGCCACGAGAGCGTGATCGCGACCGGCCTGCTGACCGGCCCGCAGGGCCTCGGCATGCTCCTCGTGATGCCGCTGAGCGGGCGTCTCAGTCAGCGCTTCGGCGGTGGGCGCGTGGCGATCGTGGGCGTCTCGATCCTCGCCCTCAGCACGATCCCGCTGGCGTTCGTCGGCCCGCAGACCTCGATCGTGTCGATCTCGCTCGTGCTGTTGCTCCGCGGCGTCGGCATCGGCTTCTCGTTCATGCCGGCGATGACCGCCGCGTTCGCGTCCCTGCGCCCAGATCAGCTCTCTGACGCGACACCACAGCTCAACGTGATGCAGCGGATCGGCGGAGCAATCGGAACCGCGGTCCTGGCGGTCGTGCTCCAGCGCGCGTCCGGCCATGCTCCCTCCAACGCCCACCTTGCGAGCGCCTTCGGCGTCGCCTACCGGTGGTCGCTAGGCATAGCCGTCCTCTCGATCATCCCCTGCGTCGTGCTGCTGCGAGCCGAGAACCCGCGCGCGCGGCCCGATCGTGCGGCCGCAAACGCCGAGGCGGCCATCGAGCCGCTTGGGGTATAGGAGCATGGGCGCCCCACCGCATACGGCCAAGGCCAAGCCCAAGCCCAAGGCCAAGCCGGCTGAGAAGACCCCGGCCAGAGCCAAGCGGGCGCCGGGAGCCGACTCTCGGGCCGCGGCCGCGGCGACGGTCCGCGAGGAGGGATTGGCCGAGCTCGGCGCCGCGTTCCGTGACGTCTTTCGCAGCCTCAGCCGCCTGCGCGGCCGCGACACGCACCTCTCGGGCGGAGAGCTCAGCCATGCTCAGTTCGAGCTGCTGATCGAGCTGCACGAGCGTGGCGATCTCCCGGCCGGCGAGCTCGCCGCGGCGGCGCGCCTGACGCCCGGGACGGTCACTCAGATGCTCGATCACCTCGCCGACTGCGGCCACGTCGAGCGTGTGCGCTCGGAGATCGACCGTCGCGTGGTGCTCTCGCGCCTGACGCCGCAGGGCCGGGAGCGGATCGAGGCCAAGCGGGCGGCGTGGAAGGAGGGCTGGGAGCGGGCGCTCCAGGACGTCGGGTCCAGGGAGCTGCGCGCGGCCACGAAGGTCCTCGAACGACTCGGAGCGATGGTCGAAGAAGACCCCCCGCGGGACTGCTCCCAGACGCCCGTCGCGACGCCCGGATCGCCCGCAAAGGCCGCTCAGAATTGACATTTCCTCTGCTATAGTCGGCTCCGCGTCGCGGGTGGGCGCAGTTGCGCTTGCACGCCTCCCGCGGACACGCAATCAAGATGGAGACCTCGAGCAGATAACGACGCGGACCGGTCCAGAACAGACCTGCAGCGCGCGTGGGCCCGGGGGGTCCATTTTTTTGCCCGCGACAGCCGCCAAGCCACGACCCCGGATGCCAACAGATGCCACGTAAGTTCTCACTCCAAAACACCCGCAACATCGGGATCATGGCTCACATCGACGCCGGTAAGACGACGAC
>DAIRTT010000145.1:0-6709 GCA_036803745.1 Solirubrobacteraceae bacterium
CGGGACCCTGGAGGTGACCGGCCGTTAGGTCGGGAGGCTGGTCCGCCTAGCGGAATCCAACCCGGGACACCCCGAGACGACCGCCGGCTCTGGTCCCTCCGGCCTTCATCAGGTCGCTCTCGGTCTTTCCAGTCACAACAGCAACGCGAAGGGCGCCTCCAAGGCGTCCTTCGTGCTTCTCGGCCGGCGGCCGGAGCTCAGGCTGCCTGAGGCAGATACGCCAGCCAGGCCGTTGGGATCGTCGGGCTGGCGACGTGGATGAAGATCTCAGCGCGCGGTGTCCGCGGCGCATGACGGGGATGCATGTTCGCCTGCCGTGGGAGGCGATCGCCCTTGCGCCTGTTACACGGAGCGCACGAGGCGACGATGTTCTCCCAGCTCGATGAGCCCCCCTTCGACCGGGGGATCACGTGGTCGACAGTCAGGTTCGACCGCGCGCCGCAGTACTGGCAGGTCCAGCTGTCCCGAGCAAAGACCGCCCGGCGCGTGATCTTGCGGCGGTGGGCATCGCGCGGGACGTTCACGTAGCAGACGAGCCTGATCACGACCGGCCGTGCCAGCGTCGAGCTCTGCGAGTGCAACTCCCAGCGACTGCGCTCGAGCAGCTCTGCCTTTTCCTTCAACAGGAGCACAACAGCCCGGCGAACCGTGCACACGTTGATCGGCTCGAACGTCGCGTTCAATACGAGCACCCGGCCGCCCATCGCCCTGGTAGGCGATGCATCAGGTCCGTGCCGCTGGTGCTTGGATGGCGACACGGACCCCACCGGCTCTGGTGGGACAGTGCTCTCCATGTTCAGCGCCGAGTGTAGCGGGGAGATTGACCGCGCGCACCGCTCGAGCGGGCGTTGTCAGGCGCCTGTTGGCGCCGCCCGCGCGGCCGCGCGGTAGGTGCCGAGAACGCGGATCTCGCCGCACATGGCGCCCACGCCGGCGATCGCGGCCGACAGGTTCGGGTCATCGGCGCGGCCCGCCAGGTCGGCGAAGAACATGTAGCTGCCCATCCCGTCTCGCCGCGGACGCGACTCGATCTTGGTCAGGTTGATCTCTCGCCGCGCGAACTCGTCCAGGCAGCGCACCAGCGAGCCGGGGCGCTCGGCGCCCAGGCCCCAGAAGACGAGCGACGTGCGCCACTCCCCCTCCCCCGTGGCGCGCAGCGGCGCGTGCATCGTCGCGTCCCCCTCCCTTGCCAGCCAGACGAAACGGGTTTCGTTGGCTTCGTCGTCCTCGACGCCTTCACGGATCACGTGGGCGCCGTAGATACGGGCCGCCAGCGTCGTCCCGAGGGCGGCCCGGCTGCGATCACCCGCTCGCGCGACCGCCCGAACAGCCTCCGCGGTCGAGCTCGCCGGGACGACCTCTGCGCCCGGCAGTCGCTCGCGCAAAAAGCGGGTGCACTGCCCGGGTACCTGAGGGTGGGTCAGCACCGTCAGGATCTCACCGAGCTCGACCTCCTCGGCGGCGATCAGCGAATGGCGCACGCGCAGCAGCGCCTCGCCGACGATCGCGATGCCACCGCGCTCCTCGGCCAGCAGGTCGAGCGTCACGTTGATCGAGCCCTCGAGCGAGTTCTCGATTGGCACGACCGCCCACTCGAGCTGCCCGCGACGCAGCTCGGCGACCGCGTCGTAGATCGTCGGCTCGGCGACCGGCTCGACGGCGTCGGGGGCCGCGCTCGCCAGCAGCGCCTCCTCGCTGAAGGTGCCCTCGGGCCCGAGATAGCCGACCCGCGGTCGACCGTTCGCCGCCTCAGGCGGGATGCTCATCCGCCGGCGTCCGCTCGCCCGCGCCGAGCGCCAGGCGCACCGCCTCGGCCTCCTCGGGCGAGAGCTCGAGTTCGCCTCGGCCGCCGGTCACCTGCTTGCCGTAAACGCGGGCCTGGTCGCGGTGGTGGATGCAGGACAGCACGATCCCCGACTGCTCGTCGTCGAGCAGGGCGATCGACATCGACTGGTGTCCCGACAGCTCGTTGTAGGCGTCATAGCGAACGAGGGCGCGGTGAGCGAGCGTCCCGCGCAGCGCGCCCTCCACGCCGGCGAGCCGGGCGTCGAGACGCGTACCGTTCTCGTCGACGTAGCCGCGCAGCGCTTCGAAGGCCTCCTGCATCACCGCCGCGTGGCCGATCACGTCCTGCTCGCCGTCTCCGAGGACGATTCGCTGGGCGGCCCGCAGCCGTCGCAGGCTCAGTGCCAGCGCGACGCAGCCGATCAGTGCCGCGATCGCGACCGCAGCGGCCGCGATCGCGATGATCCCTCGCGTGTCGGTGATCGTCGCGACCATCGCCACAAGTTAGCCGCTGAAGGCCCCGCCTTCAGTCGCGGGGGCCCTCGGCCGCTCAATCGAGCGGCCGACAGCGCGCCTACTGGCTGAAGATCGCCAGGTAGGTGTTCTTGTTGTTTTCGAGGTCGTTCTCGCCGGGCACGGCGTCGATGCTCACCTGCACCTTCGAGGCGACCCCCAGCGGGATGCCGGTCACCGGAATTTCCACGTTCACGCTCTTGCCCGCTTCGGTCTTTTCGATCACGTGGGTCGCCTTGTACTGCTTGCCGCCGGCCGTCACCGTGATGTTGGCCTTGACGTTCGTCTCGGTGAATTCGCCGGAGTTTTCGACCTGGACGGTGAACGTCGGGTTGCCGCCGCCACTGATGTGGTTGAGCGTCGGTTCGGGAGACAGCGCGTTCGTGCCCACGCTGACCGCCTTCAGGGCGCTGCCGTGGTTGCCCGTAACGGCCGCGTTCTGGGTTGAGCCGGTGGCCTGTCCGGTGATCCGCGAGAACGTCGTTTCGGGGTCCAGCCAGCCGACGTTGGGGAGGAAGCGGGTCGGCGTCGTCGTCAGCCCGTTGATCCCGTTCGAGGAGAGCGTCTGGGCGATCAGCGGCGCCACGCGCTGGGAGTAGACGACGTCTGAGGCAAGGAAGATCTCCATGTCGCCGGCGATCTGGGCGCTCGCCTGCTTGCTCTTGCTCCCCAGTGCCGTCGGGATCTGCGCCGCCAGCTTGGTCATCCCTTCCACGCGCAGCCCGAGTGCCAGCAGCAGAGCCCGCTGGGCCGACGTCATCTCACTCGGGACGCTCAGCTTCTTGGCCTGGGCGGCCACGCTCTGGGCCTGGATGCGCAGCTGGTCGATCTGCACCTCGACGTCGAGCGCCGACTTCGCCGAGGCTCCTGCGAGCGCCGTGAACAGCGGCTTGGAGACCTGCGAGTCGGATTCGGCCGCCACCTGGCTGACGCCGCGGTTGTAGTCCTTCAGCGACTGCTGCTTCTGTCCTTTGACGCAGCTGTTTATGACCAGCACGATGAGGATCAGCAGCACCACCGCCACGCCCGCGGCGATCCGCCTGCGCACCATCAGGGTGTGCTGGTCGAGCCCGGGGCCGCCTCCGCCGGGCTGGGGGCGGCGCGGCCGGGGCCGTCCTGGGTCCGCGCCGGCGGCCGGCCGCGGTGCTCTGGTTGACGGTCGCGAAGCCGTCTCCTCGCCATCGTCAAAGAACGACAAAAGCTAACCGCTCCTTTGCAGGGACTTCGGGAAGGGCCCCAGTATGACTGGCAGGCACTTTGGTGACGAGCCTGCAACTTCTCGGTCACAGCGACAATTCCTGCCGAGCGGGGCAGGTGCGCGGCCTACGGATGGCGAACGCGGGACCCGGTGGAGTCGCAGCGCACCCCTCTCCGGCAGTCCCCCACGGTGGTCACGACGGCCGCTCCCGTGGCTGCTCGCCGTCGCGTTCTCCCGCGCGCCTCGCGCCCCGACCACACCGAAGGGCCGGGCCCCGAGGAGCTGGTCCTCGGCCGGTACAGGCTGCTCGAGCGACTCGGCGCGGGCGGCTTCGGCGTCGTGTGGCGGGCACACGACGAGCTGCTCCATCGTGAGGTCGCCGTCAAGCGCATCTGGCTCGGGCCCGACGGCGACAGCGAGCGCGCCACCCGCGAGGCTCTCGCTGCCGCCCGGCTCGCGCACCCGGCGATCGTCGCCCTCTACGAGGCCTGCTCGGTCGGCGACGCCTTCTACCTGATCTCAGAGCTCATCGACGGCGACACGCTCGCACGCCTGATCGCCGAGGACCAGCTCGGCGACGAGCAGATCGTGGCGATCGGGATCGCGCTCGCCGCCGCCCTCGGCCACGCTCACGAGCGCGGCGTGATCCACCGCGACATCAAGCCCCAGAACGTCCTCGTACCTCGCCGTCCTGGGCGCGGCTCGCTCGATGCGCCGGCGGCCAAGCTCACCGACTTCGGCGGCGCGAGCCTCGTCGGCGAGGACGCGCTCACACGCACCGGAGACGTGCTCGGGACGCTTGCCTATATGGCCCCCGAGCAGTCCGAGGGCGACCACGTAGACGAGCAGGCCGACCTCTACGCGCTCTCCCTCGTCCTGTATGAGGCCTTCTCAGGTGTCAACCCTGTCCGCGGGGCGACACCGGCGGCCACCGTGCGGCGCATCGGACAGCCGCTCGAGACGCTCGCCCGCCACCGACGCGACCTCCCTCGCGCGCTCACCGACGCGATCGACGACGCCCTCGCGCCCGTGCCCGCGGCTCGCGGCTCGCTGGCCGAGCTCGCCGAAGCACTCCGCGAGGAGCTCCACGAAGTCCCTCCGACGCGAGTTGCGCGCGGCCGCCCGGCGGGCGCCCAGACCACGCTCCTGCGGGGCTGGCAGGCCCGCCCGCTTGGCCCCGCCCGCAACCCCGAACAGCGACCCGCCTCGCCCGAGCCGGAAACCGCCGAGGGGGTGGCGCCCGCCGAGCCACGCACATATCCCCAGCGGATGGCGCTCCCGCGCGCCGCCTGGATCGCGGCCGCGCTGCTGCTGATGGGCTGGCAGGCCGCCGGCGGGCGCCCCGGGGTGGCCCTGCTCCTCCTCGCCGCCCTCGTGCCGCTCGCCCTGCTCCCAGCCGACCCCTACACGCGGCGCGTCGGCTCCGGCTGGTTGATCTGCGCGCTCGCGCCGATCCTCGGCCTCGCCGGCCTCGCCGGCGCCTTTCCCGCCGCCGCCGGGCAGGGCCGGAGGTGGCGCGACCGGGCCATCCGGGGCGCAGTCGGGTACTGGTGGCTCCTCCTCGCCGAGCGCCTCCTCGCGCGCGATCTGTGGCTCGGCTCGGCGGCGCCCGCTCGTAACGCGTGGGAGGGGTCGATCCAGACCGCCGCCGTGCACGTCGTCGGTCCGCTGCTCAGCCTCGGCGTGCTCCTCGGTGTCCTGCTGTGGGCCGTCGCGGCCGCGGTGCTGCCCTGGATAGTCCGCGGGCGCAGTGCCGTGCTCGACCTCATCGCCGCGACCATCTGGGCCGCCGCCCTCGCCTCGGCCACGCCCGCTCTCGTCTCGGGGCTCGCCCCCGGCGCCCACGCCCAGCCGCGCGGCCTCGTCCTCGGCGTGCTCCTCGCGGGGCTCGGCGCCGTCGGCGCGCGCGCCCTGCGAGGCCCTGTCTGACCCAGGGTGCGTAGCATGGCTCTGGCCTCGCCGGCCGATCTTCTCCCGCCCGGCGCGGCGGCCAGCCGATGAACCTGTTCAAGAGCGTCGAGACAACGATCTCCAACTTCGTCGAGGGAGCCTTCGGACGCGTGTTCCGCTCCGAGGTCCGCCCGATGGAACTCGCGCGCAAGCTCGCCCGCGAGATGGACGCCCACCGCACGGTGTCGGTTTCGCGCGTCTATGTCCCCAACGAGTACTCGGTCTGGCTCTCGCCCGAGGACCGTGAGCGCTACGAGGAGATCGAGGACGAGGTCATCGACGACCTGAGCTCCTATCTGCTCGAGCACGCCCGCCGCGAGGACCTGATCCTCTCCTCCAATCCCCTGATCGAGTTCCACACCGACGAGCGCCTCGCCCTCGGCGAGTTCGGGATCCAGGCGCGGTTGGTCCGATCGGCCGGTCACAGTGGCGGCGAGCACCCGGCGCCGCCGGAGCCCGATGACGAACATGGACAGACGATGATCTACAGCACCTCGGCGCGCGTCGGGGGCCCGGTCGAGGCCGCGCACACCAGGCGCCGGGCTCCCCGCGCCCTGCTCGCCGTCGGCGGGCGCCGGCTGCTGGTGCCGCCCGGCGGGGGCATGATCGGCCGCAGCCGCGACTGCGAGATCGTGCTCGAGGACAGCGGCATCTCGCGCCGCCACGCCGAGCTGCGCCCCGGCCCCGAGGGATGGACGGTCGAGGACCTCGGATCGACCAACGGCGTTCTCGTCAACGGCCGTCAGATCCACGGCGCCGAGCCGCTCGAGTCCGGCGACCGGGTCGAGCTCGGCTCGACGGAGATCGTCTTCGAGCTCGGATGAACACCCTCGAACCCGTATCGGTCGCCCTCAAGTTCGGCTTCATCGCCGTCCTCTATCTCTTCCTGCTGTGGGTCGCCCGCAGCGCCCGCCGCGACCTCGGCGCGGGCACCCAGACCCTCGCCGATGCCCAGGCAGGCCGGCCAATCCCCGCCGATGCCACAGGCCTGCACTCTGCCTCGGCGCTCGGGAGCGCCGAGGTCGCGCAGCGCTCTCCGCGCCTGGTCGTCGAGCGCGCCCCCGGCCACGACCCGGGCATGATCTACGACCTCGACGGCGAGCTCGCCCTCGGGCGCGGCGAGCGGGCCGAGATCCGCCTCGAGGACCCGTTTGCCTCGGCCCGCCACGCCCTTGTCTATGAGCAGGGCAACATCGTCGTGATCGAAGACCTCGACTCCACCAACGGCACCTACCTCAACGAGGAGCTGCTGCAGACGCCGAG
>DAIRTT010000146.1:0-6684 GCA_036803745.1 Solirubrobacteraceae bacterium
GAACGTCGTGATCGTCGCTCACGCCGCGTCACTCGCTCTCGGCAAGCGCGACGATGTCCTGCGAGTGCATGTGACGGCATCGCTGGAGACGCGCGAGCGGCGCCTCGCCGCCACACACGGGCTCGATGAGACGGAGGCCACACGAACGATCAAGCGATCGGATGCCGGACGCGCGGACTACATCAAGCGCTTCTACGGCATCGGCGCCGAGCTCCCGACGCACTACGACATCGTCATCAACACCGACAAGCTCACGCCCGAGAATGCCGCGCAGTTGAAGCACTAGACACCGGACATACGACACCGAAGCATCCCGAGGGGTCCCGGAAACGGGGGTCCCTCGGTCTTTCCCGGACTCGTGCGGAACCGGACAAGTGTCCAGAACGGCGGCGAGTGCTGGACTATTTGCCCGGGCGGTCGAATAGGACTACATGCAACTGCCCGAAAGTGACTACAAGAGCTGCCCGAAGTATGCCGACGCTCACGACCACGACGCGGGTATGCGGCGCTGCGTTGCGTCGGGCCCTCTCCGCGACGGCGATTCCTGCGCCTGCACGGTGCCCTCCGGGGTCGTGCTGAGGGCCTGGGCCAGCATGCAGCACACGGGAGGCTCCGGCGCGCGCTTCTTCCGCTTCTGGTGGGAGGGCGAGCTGTGGCTCTCCTTCGGCCTCGAGGACGGCGACGTGCGAGGCGTCTACTGCCCCGAGCACACCGCCGAGCGCGATGACCGGGCCTCCGCGGGCCCTGCGCCTCGGCGAGGCGGCTCGCGCGAGTTCGCCCTCGCCGCCTGAAGTCGACCGGAGGAGCATCCGGCCGAGCTCCTGGCGGCGGACGCCGGCGGGCTGTCCCCGCAGCCGTGATGCGCCGGCCGTCTCGCACGCGCAGCTCCCCTGGCAGCGGCCTTGAAAGGCTTTCGAGGTGTGTTATGCTTGCTCTAGCAAGTTTGCCTTAGCAAGTATCTACCAAGGAGACCAGCGATGAACGCAGCGGCCACACTCACGACAATCGTCCCGACCGGCACCTGGAAGACCGACGCGGTCCACTCGACGGTGGGCTTCGCCGTCAAGCACATGGGCGTCTCGACCGTCCGCGGCCAGTTCGACGAGTTCGACGGCACGCTCGAGATCGGCGAGAACGGCGCGGCACGGGCGTTCGGCACGGTCCAGACGGCCTCGGTCGACACCCATGAGTCGCAGCGCGATGAGCACCTGCGCTCGCCCGACTTCTTCGACGCCGAGAACCACCCGGAGCTCAAGTTCGAGTCCAGGGCGATCGAGGCGCGCGACGAGGACACGTTCGAGATCACAGGCGATCTGACGATCAACGGCGTCACCCGCGAGATCGTCCTCGACGCCGAGGTGACCGGCACCGACGTCGACCCGCAGGGCAACACGCGCGTCGGCCTCGAGGTCACCGGCGAGCTGTCGCGCAAGGACTACGAGATGAAGTTCAACGCTGCCCTCGGAAGCGGCAACCTCGTCGTCTCCGACAAGGTTCGGCTGCTGCTCGACATCTCGGCCATCAAGCAGGCGTAGCGCATGGGGCCCCGGCGCCGCGAAGAGTCGGCGCCGGGTCACGCCCCGCCATCAGGCACAATTGCATGGAGAAGTCATGAGCACGACGACCAAGGAAGACAGCAGGCGGACGGTCTATCTGATGGGCGACGAAATCGCCCGCCAGTGGACGGAGGATCAGCGCGCGGCCTGGAGCGGCTTCGTAGCGGTCTCGGCGCTGCTCAAGCGCGACCACAACCGCGAGCTCGAAGCGACACACGGGCTCAGCATCAGCATGGTCGGGCTGCTCGGACGCCTCGCGGCGGCCGAGCACCACGTCATGCGCCTCACCGATCTTGCCGAGCGGACCGGCCTGAGCCTCAGTCGCGTCTCGCGCATCGTCGACCTGCTCGAGCGCCGCGAGCTCCTCAACCGGGTTCGCTGTCCCTCCGACGGACGCGCCATCAACGCCCAGCTCTCCGATGAGGGCCTGGAGACCGCGCGCGCGGCCCAGACGACGCTCCGCAACGCCGTGCAGCGAGACTTCTTTGACGCCCTCGACGGCCAGGACGTGCGGGCTCTCGCCTCGGCATTTGAGCTGCTCCTCGGGCGGATAGACCCATCGGCCGACCCCGAGGAGATCGTCGGGCGGGGCGACAGCTGCGACTCGGAGTAAGCCCGGCGCCTCGGTGCGCGCGGCCGTCAGTCCGATTCGCCCCGCGCCGAATTGTCGTGGCCGTGAGGGTGGCCGCGTTCATGGTGAGGGTCCCACCGCCGAGCGTGACGCCCGGCACCATGCGCCGGCGCTTTGAAAGTCGCTTCCGGCGATGGAGCGACCGCAGCCGTCGTGCTCGCCGCAGCGGAGGCCGCTGAGGGGCCGCCGCCCATCGCCGGGGGAGAGGACGTCGTCGGCGTGGGCGCCGCCGGCGCTGTAGCGGCGGCACCGGACGTGCTCGCCGGATGGTTGCGCGCCGCGCGGGCCGCGGGCGCCCTGCCACTCGATCCCCCCAGCGCCACGAGCGCGACTGTGACCGCGCCCGCGACGGTGGCGGCGGCAAGCATGAGGCGCCGGCGCCGGCGCCGGCGCGGCGTAGGCGTCAGGACCCGAGTGGGTGTGTCGCTCGGCTCACCGGCTCTCACGCTCGTCGGCGCGCCGAGCGGGCCGGCAGAGGCAAGGCGGCGGGCGCTCGGGTCCGCGCCCGCGCGCTTGAGGGCGCGGGCCAGCGCCCTGGCGCTCTGCGGCCGCTCGGCCGGTGCCTTGGCGAGCATCGCCACGACGAGCTCGTCGAGCGCGGGTGAGACCCCCGGGTTCAGACGCCGCGGCGGCTCGGGCGCGGCGTTGACCTGCTGGTTGGCGATCGCGGCGGCCGTGTCGCCTCGGAACGGCGGGCGGCCGGTCAGCATCGCGTAGAGGAGGCAGCCGAGGGAGTAGATGTCCGAGCGCGCGTCGACGCTGTGGCCGTCGGCCTGCTCGGGTGACATGTAGGAGGCCGTCCCGAGGACGGTGGCGGCCTGGGTCAGCTCGCTGGCGCCATCTGATCTGGCCAGGCCGAAGTCGAGCACCCGCGCGCTACCGTCGTCCGCGAGCATGACGTTGCCCGGCTTGACGTCGCGGTGAACGATCCCGGCAGCGTGCGCGGCGGCGAGCGCCGCGGCGACTTGGGCCGCGATCCCAGCCGCCCGCCACGGGGACAGAGGAGGGTCGTCGCGCAGGACGGTCGCGAGGTCGCGGCCCTCGACGAGCTCCATGACGATAAAGCGGGTCTCACCATCGATGCCGGCGTCGTAGATCGACACGACGCCGGGATGCGAGAGCGCTGCGGTCGCCCGGCCCTCGCGCTCGAACCGCGTCAGATAGGTCGGGTCGGCGGCGGCGAGCACACCTGGCAGCAGCTTCACGGCGACGGTTCGCCCCAGGAGGAGATCATGGGCGAGGTAGACCGTTCCCATGCCGCCGCGGCCGATCACGCGGTCGAGCCGATAACGGCCGGCGAGAGTTCTCATGCGCTGCTTGGCTGGCAAATGGCTCCTGGCGTTCGCGTCGATGCGGGCACGGTGGTCTCCTCCGGCGCCTCCGGTGACGCGAGATACGTACCCGCTCCACGGATGGGCAACCGGGATCGGGCCGAGGGCCCGACGGCCCGCGACTTTAGACTCCCGCGATGGCCGCGGTGCGCAGGAGCTGGGGGAGAGCCCGAGCCGAGCTGAGCCTGGCGCTCGCGCTGCGGGTGCTGCCGCCCCGCGTCGCATGGTTCTGCTGGAGGGCGCGCCGGTCGGGCACGGCGCAGCAACGATCGCTTCAGCCTCGACTCCGCGGCGCGGCCCCGGGAGCTCGCCGAGGTGCTGGCCCTGGCCAAGGGTCGCCGGAGGGTGGTCGAGCTCGGGACCGGGACCGCCTGGAGCGCGATCGCGCTGGCGCTCGACGAACACGAGCGAGCTGTCATCAGCTACGACCCGTCCGTGCGTGAGCAGCGCGACGCGTATCTGGCCCTCGCCGGCCGGGACGCGCGGGCGCGGATCGAGCTGCGCGCCGAGCCCGACAGCGCGGGACCGCACGACGCCGATCAGGCCGCGCAGATGCTGTTCGTCGACTCCACCCACGATCGTCCGTCGGTGCTCGCCGCGTTCGCGGCGTGGCAGCACGCGCTCGCGCCGGGAGCGGTCGTCGCCTTTCACGACTACGGCCACCCCGAATATCCGGGCGTGGCCGAGGCGATCGACGAGCTGGGACTAGACGGCCGCGAGAGCGGCGGTCTGTTCGTCTGGCGGGCTCCCTAGCGGCCCCGGACAGGCCGAAGCCCCCCGGTAGGAACGACCCGAGGGGCACGACCTCTTGGCGGGGTCAAGCTAGGTGGCTGTGATGTAGCCGCTCATGTAGCCGGCGTTCTGCATCGCCCATCCGTTCGCTTCGGTGTCGCACGGGATGATGCAGAACCACTGGAACTTGCCGGCCTGTTTGACGACCAGGCTGTAGGTGTGGACGCCCGGTTTGACGGTGATGTTCACACCAGGGACGGGGGCCGTGATGCTGTGGTTCACGTCGTCGGTGTTATCGATCTTGAGTGTCAGCGCCTGCCCCACCTTGACGGCGAAATCCGTCTTGGTGAAGGCGTCGTGCTTTTTCTTGTCTGGGCCGAGCTTGAATCCGCCGATCACCTTGAGGCTGACGACTTCCGGCGCAGCGACGGCGGGGGCGACGGCCGCCGGCGAGGACGCCGTGACGGTCTGCGTGATGACTGCGGCGGTCTCGTTGCCACCCTTTTCACCGCTCTTGACGAGTGCGACGACGGACATCAGCAGGGCAGCGATTATTCCCGCTCCTGCGAGCCACTCGAGCACGACCTTGCCCTTCTGCTCGACATCGTGGTCGAATTTCTGCTGGTCGTGTTCCTCCGTGGCCTTGTCTGGGACCTGGACATGCATGGTGCTTACCCGCCTTCTCTAGTGCTTTCGTGTCCGCCGCCGGCGCCGCGATGGGAACGCCGGGCGAGCGGGGACCGAGTCGTAGGAGCTCTCGATGCGACTGCTTGTCTTGCTCGATCTGCTCACACCGACAGCTTCGCCCTCCCACCGTCCGCCGGCGTCCGCTGGCTTCCACGTCCGCTGTCAGGGTTAATCCGTTGCTTTTCCACCCGCGGATCGGCGTCCCGGCATCGCCGCGCTTCGGGTTAACCCTGAAGGCGCAGGCGGGAGGGCGCGGAGGACTGCCGCCGGGGCATCCGTTTGACTGGCGTGTATGGCCGGTGCGCATCATGTTCTCCTCTGTTTCGACGGCTCCGCCGACTCCGAGCAGGCGATCGCCGTAGCAGGGGAGCTGTTGTCTGGGCGCCGGGCGAGCGTGCTCACGGTGTGGGAGCCGGTTGCAGCGTTCGCGCCCTACGACCCGGGCGCTCTTATCAGCGCGGGTCTCTCGCGGCTGGCCTCCGAGGATCTCGGTCTCGATGAGATCGCCGAAAGGCTCGCCCGAGTCGCGCTCGAGCGCGGCGTCGAGCTGGCTCGTCGAGCGGGCTTCGAGGCGGACGGCCGGCTCGCCGGCGGCAAGCCCTGGCGTGCCATCTGCGAGGCCGCGGCCGAGCTGGACGCAAGCCCGATCGTGCTCGGCGCACGCGGAATGTCGAGGGTTCAGTCCGCGCTGTTGGGCAGTGTCTCGGCGGCGGTCACCGCACACTCTTCGCGGGCGGTCCTCACGGTGCCGCGGGCGCGCTCCGAACACGCCTCCTAGCGCGAGCTCGAGCGGCCGGCGGTGTCCCGCTCAACCTGCCCGTCCCGCCAAGGCGACGGGCGCGACGGCTAGAGTCTCATCCGGCATGCGTCCCCGAATCGTCCACCCAGGCGCCGCGGTACTCGCGGTCGCCTTGGTCGCGGCCATCCTCGCGGGGTGCGGCTCCTCCTCTTCCTCGTCCTCGTCGGGCAACGGAGTCGCCTCGAAGTCGCCGGCTGAGATCGTCGCGGCTGCCAAAACGGCGGCCGCCGGTGCGGCGAGTGCGCACGTCGCCGGATCGATCGTCGACGAAGGCAAACCCATCTCGCTCGACATGGAACTGCTCGCCGGCAAGGGCGGCAAGGGCAAGATCACGGTCGAAGGACTCAGCGTCAACCTGATCGACGTCGACAACGCCGTCTACATCAACGGCAGCACCGCCTTCTACCGGCACCTGGCCGGCCCCGCCGCGGCGCAGTTGCTCCAGGGCAAATGGCTGAAGGCGCCCGCGGGCGGGGGCAACTTCTCCTCACTCGCGTCGCTGACAAATCTCGGCAAGCTGATCGACACCACACTCGCCTCTCACGGAAAGCTCTCGAGTGCCGGGACGAGCACGATCGGGGGCCAGAAGGCGGTCGGCGTCAGCGACACCGCGAAGGGCGGCACGCTGTACGTCGCAAGCACCGGCACGCCGTTCCCGCTGGCGATCGTCAAGAGCGGCTCAGGGGGCGGCAGGATCGTGTTCGACCGCTGGAACAATGCGGTCACGCTCGCGGCGCCGGCAAACGCGGTCAACGTCAACCAGCTCCAGAGCGGCCACTAGCCCAGGCGCCTGCCGGCGGCCGAAAAGGCCGTCGCGCGTTAGGCAATACGTCTAGGCCGCCGGCGGCCGGTCAAGCGGAACCATGGCTGCGCCGAACGAGAACATGCAGAAACGCGACGCGAACCTGGGACCGGACAAGGACGCGAGAGTTCTCAGTGAACGGTGCA
>DAIRTT010000147.1:0-6646 GCA_036803745.1 Solirubrobacteraceae bacterium
CGTCGAGCAGCGGACCGAGGAGTCGATCCTCAACGATTTCGTACGCATCCGCGAGGAGTCGCGGACGAACACTTCGGTCCTCGACCCGACCACGGGTGAGCAGACCGAGATCAACGAACGCGGCCCCGCCGTCACCGAGCGCGAGGTCGAGCTGTTTCGCGACAAGCTGCTGTATCTGGCGCGCGGAGCGGCGATCGTGGTGTTCGCCGGCTCCCTGCCGCGGGGCGTCGAGCCGGACATCTACGCGTCACTGATCCGCGATCTGGAGCGGCTCGACGTGCTAACGGTCGTCGACACCGACGGCGAGCCGCTGCGACAGGCCGTGCGAGCCGAGCCGGACGTCGTCTCACCCAACGTGCTCGAGGCCGAGGAACTCGTGGGTCACGAGTTCGCGACCGAGGAGGAGCGTTCGCTGGCTGTCGGTGAGATCGCCGCGCTCGGCCCGCGCGAGGCGATCATGACGCTGCCCGATGGATGCTTCGCACAGGTGCTGATCGACGGCCAGCGGGTGCTCAAGCGCGCTCGTGTCGACCCGCGTGAGCCGATCGCCAAGCGTGGCTCGGGAGACGCCTTCCTGGCCGGCTACCTCGCGGCGCGCTACGAAGGCCGCGCGCCCGACCAGTGCCTTCGCTTCGGGGTCGCCTGCGGCGCCGAGTCAACCGTCCGCCTCGGTGCCGGTCTGATCGACCCGCGGGAGGCGCGCCGGCTGATGGGCGATGTCGAGCTCTCGATCGTCGCGCTGGCCGAGGTTCGCTAGCGGCTGCTCGGTGGCGCGGGCTGCGGCCCGGCCTAGCCGCCGGCGACGTCCCGGCGTAGGAAGACCAGATAGCCGGCGAGCAGCGACGGCACGCCGTAGAGGGCGCACACCCAGGCCGCGTGGCCGATCGGTGCCCAGTCGGTAGGCGTCCGCAGCAGTCCCTGCCAGCTCTGGAACTGCTCGGTGAGAAGGTAGGGACGGATCCCTTCCAGACCGGGGATCTGCGCGACGATCAGCAGCAGGAAGATCACTCCGACGGCGCCGACCACCGAGGCCGCGCTGTTGTGGGTGACGGTCGAGAGCAGCACTCCGATGCAGACGATGCTCAGCAGGGGGATCAGGAAGACCAGATTCGAGGCGAACACGAGCAGCAGCGCTTCGGGGGCAGAGACGACGGTGCCCGAGAACGAGGTGACGCTCTCAAAGCCCCACGAGATCACGCCGGCGGCGGTCGCCACGACCGCCGAGACGAACACTGCACTGATCGCGTAGCTGGCAGCGGCGAGAGCCTTGGCCGCGTAGACCTGTCCGCGGTCGACCGAGCGCGTGAGGATCGTCTTGAGCGTGCCATTGCCGTCCTCGGCCGCAACGATGTCACCCGCCACGAGGGCAGCGATCAGGGGGAGCAGCAGAAACGACTCGAACAGCAGCATCAACACAGGCGTGGCGAGACCCGAGTGCGTGATCTGAGCGGCGAAGATGTTCTCCGCGCCACGGTCGTGCTGGTGGTGGACGTTCTGGAAGATCACGAACAGCAGCGGCGGGATCACCGCGAGCGCATACCCGAGATACGTGCGCTTCTGGGAGACGAGCTTGCGCAGCTCCCAGCGATAGACGGTCAGCGTCGAGGGCCCCCGGCCCGCCATGGCCTCCTTCACCGGCACGTGCCGCGGGGCCGCTGTGGCTACGCTGCTCATCGCGTCCCCACCAAAGCTCCGGGCTCTGCAGCACCGGCGGCCGGCTCCCCGGAGCCTGTGGCGGCCTTGCCATCCTGCTCGGTGAGTCGGAAGAAGAGATCCTCGAGCGTGGCAAGCTCGGGGGTGAGCACGAGAATTCCGATGCCTGCCCGGCCGAGGGCAAGCGAGAGCTCGCCGACATGGCGATCCTCGGACTCGAAGGCGATGGCGCCGTCGGCGTCGCGCACATGCTCGATGCCGTCCTGCTGGACGGCCACGGTCAGTGCCCGAGCGTCGTCGGTGGTGCGCAGCTGGTAGCCGACGCCGCCCTGGCGGCGCAGGTCCGTCAGTGCGCCCTCATAGACGACGCGCCCGGAGTCGACGATCGCCACCCGGTCGCACAGCTCCTGGACCTCGGGGAGCTGGTGGCTCGAGAGCAGAACCGTGATCCCTTCGTCGGCCAGGCGGCGGATGAGGGCGCGCATGTCGCGCATGCCCGCGGGATCGAGGCCTGTGGCGGGCTCGTCGAGGATCAGCAGGCGGGGACGGCGCAGCAGGGCCGCGGCGATGCCGAGGCGCTGGCGCATCCCGTGCGAGTAACCGCCGACCCGGTGGCGGGCTCGCAGCGCGAGATCGACCGTCTCGAGTACCTCCTCGATGCGACTCGCAGCGTCGTAGCCGTCGAGAGCCGCGAGCAGCTCGAGATTCTTGCGGCCGGTCAGGTACGGGTAGAAGCGCGGCGCCTCCACGAAGCCGGCCACGCCGCGAAGGGCGCGGGCCCCGTGGCGCATGGGATCGCGGCCGAACAACTCGACGCTGCCCTCCGTGGGGGTGATGAGCCCGAGCGCCATCCGCAGCGTCGTCGTCTTGCCGGCACCGTTGGGGCCGAGGAACCCGTAGACATCGCCCGAGCGGACGTTCAGGTCGATGTGATCGACTGCGAGGATGTCGTCGTAACGCTTGACGAGCCCGCGCGCCCGCACGGGGGGCGCTTCGCCAGTCACGCTAGAGGCCCCGGGCAAAGGCCTCGATCGCGCTCGTGGACACCGACCCGGCGACCACATAGCGCACGCCGGAGCGCTCGAACATCAGCAGTGTGCCCAGCTCTGTCCGCAGCTCGGTCGCGCTGATCCCGTTGATCTTGACCTTGGGGAGGCCTTCGGTCTGTCCGCTCGCTGCAGGCTTCGAAGACGAGGAGTTGCTTTCGAGCACGCCGATCGTCGAGAGGCCCTTGCCGTGCGCCGTCAGCTTCGGCTTGCCCGCAGCCGAGCTCGAGCTCGCGTGGTGACCTGAGGCCTTGGCGGTGCTCGGAGCCTTGACTTCTTCGATCTTCGCGCCGGACGGCGGCGAGAACGAGAAGACGGAGTCGGCGACCGGGCCGAAGGAGATTTCGGAGGCCGCGAGTTCGATGACCGGGGAGCTGCTCGTCGTGGAGTAGATCGCCGCCCGCAGCGGGACGCCGTTGTTGGCATCGAACGAGAGCTCGGCGCCGGCGAGCAGGCTGCCGCTTTCGTTCGGCGCCACATGCACTGTGTACGCAGGCTGACCGGCCACGTTGGTGGGCGTGGCCGCCGAGAGCGTGGCGTGCTTGTCGAGATGCTTGATCGCTTCTTCGATCTTGGCGACGTTCGGGATCGCGTGTCCCACCTTGCCGGTCCCTTCATCGGCCTTGCCCGTCGCCGCGTCGGGCTTGCTCGCCGAGGCCGGCGGCGTGTAGCGGTAGACGGTGTTGGACGCCGCGTCGTACATCGAGATGGTGTGGCCGTCGTAGATCAGCTGGGTGTCGCCCTTTTCGGTCTGCAGCTCGAGACGAGCGCGTCCGTCCTTCGCGATCCACAGCCGACCGGACGCGCCGGAGATCAGCGGGCTGGAGGCGAGCCCACCTCCCTGGCCGGTCCCGCTGGCGAGGTTGGCACCTTCGAGCAGGTGGTTCGTGAACGTGATGTTGGCGCTGACACCTTCGACCGGAGGGCCTTTGAGGGCGTCGTGGACTGCTGTGGCCAGCGGCTTGGCCGGCGGCGTCGGACCGGAGCTCAACGCGAACGCGAGTGCTGTGACCGAGATGCCGGCCACGACGACGACGGCGACGAGGAGGAGCAGGCGATAGAGGGGGAGACGGCGCAGTAGATTCACGGTTCACACACCACTTCCTTGGGGGGGACCTACTCATTCAGGGTAGCGCCGTTGCTTTGGCGCTCCTAAAGCTGAGGAGGCTCTCATGTGGCGCTCGGGGGGCTCCTCTGGCGGCCGTTCCGGGCCGCCACCCGATATCTTCCCGCGCGCATGCTCATCATCTTTCTCGCCGTCTGGGGGCTGCTCGGCCTCGGTGTCTTCTTCATCGCCATGCGCGGCGGGCCGCGCGGCGCACGCAAGTCGCTGCACACCGACTCGCGGGTGGGCCAGCGCTGGGTCACGCTCGGCATCGTCGTGCTCTTCGCCTTCGGACTCGTCGTGCCGGCGATCGTGCTGGCCTTCAACGGGGAGCACAAGGCCTCGGTCGGCTCCGGCGGTGTCCACCTGAACGCCGAAGAGCAGGCTGGGCGCAACCTGTTCTCGCGCTCGTGTGCCGTCTGCCACACGCTGGCGGCGACCAGGTCGGTGGGCCGCACCGGGCCCAACCTGGATATTCGCGTCGGCCAGGACATCGCGACGCCGGCCGGACGCAAGGCGCTCGTGCTGAGCGCGATCACCGAAGGGCGCGCACGCGGCCTCGGCCAGATGCCGGCCCTGCTGTACCAGGGCAAGGAAGCGGAAGAGGTGGCGAAGTTCGTCGCCGCCGTCGCCGGGCACTGAGCCCCGGCGGTTTGGCCAGGCGTCGATACCGACCGGCCCCGGCCATCGGCTAGGGTCCGCCTGCATGCAGGAGCAGCCCAAGACCGCGGCCGATGTCAAGGCGCTCGTCCAGGAGCGCGAGATCCGCTTCATCCGCTTCTGGTTCACCGACATCCTCGGCCAGCTGAAGTCGTTCTCGATCAACGCGGCCGAGCTCGACGACGCGTTCGAGGCGGGCATGGGCTTCGACGGCTCCTCGATCACCGGCTTCAACGCGATCGAGGAGTCCGACATGATCGCGATGCCCGATCCGAGCACGTTCTCGGTGCTGCCCTGGCGCCCTGAGGAGCAGGGCGTGGGTCGCATGTTCTGCGACATCATCACGCCCGAGCGGACACCGTATGAGGGCGACCCCCGCCATGTCCTGCGCCGCGCCGTGCAGCGCGCGCAGGCGATGGGCTTCGACACGTTCAACGTGGGCCCCGAGCTCGAGTACTTCCTGTTCAAGGACTCACGGTCGACCGAGGTGCTCGACCAGGGC
Organism: Solirubrobacteraceae bacterium; assembly: GCA_036803745.1. Taxonomy (GTDB): domain Bacteria; phylum Actinomycetota; class Thermoleophilia; order Solirubrobacterales; family Solirubrobacteraceae; genus Palsa-744. Next base: position 4,967 of record DAIRTT010000147.1, read on the forward strand.
GGCTACTTCGACCTGACGACGCTCGACGCGGGGTCCGACGTGCGGCGCGAGACGGTCCTGGCGATGGAGCAGCTGGGGATCCACGTCGAGTACACCCACCACGAGGTCGGGCCCTCCCAACACGAGATCGACATGCGTTACGCCGACGCGCTGAAGATGGCCGACGACTGCATGACCTACCGGATCACGGTCAAGGAGTACGCGATGAAGTACGGCTGGCACGCGACCTTCATGCCCAAGCCGCTGTTCGGCGAGAACGGGTCCGGCATGCACACGCACCAGTCGCTGTTCAGCGACGGCAAGAACGCCTTCTACGACCCCGACGACCAGTACTTCCTCTCGGATGTCGGCAAGGCGTTCATCGCCGGCCAGCTCAAGCACGCGCGCGAGATCTGCTCGATCTTCGCCCAGTGGGTCAACTCCTACAAGCGCCTGGTGCCCGGCTTCGAGGCGCCCACGTACGTGGCGTGGTCGCGGCGCAACCGCTCAGCGCTCGTGCGCGTGCCGATGTACCACCCCGGCAGGGAGCAGGCCACACGCATGGAGCTGCGCTGCCCGGATCCGGCCTGCAACCCCTACCTGACCTTCGCGGCCCTGCTGCAGGCGGGCCTGGAGGGCATCGAGAAGGGCTACGAGCTGCCCGAGCCGATGGAGAAGAACCTCTACCACCTCTCGGGCGAGGAGCGTCGCCGCCTCGGCGTCGAGCAGCTACCCGAGAGCCTCGGCGAAGCGATCGAGATCACGGCCGAGTCCGAGCTGGCCCTGCGGACACTCGGTGAGCACATGTTCAACCGCTATGTCGAGATCAAGCGCCAGGAGTGGGATGACTACCGCGTGCAGGTCACGCAGTGGGAGCTCGACCGCTACCTGTCGATCCTGTAGTCACAGCGCACGCGATCGGCCGGGCGGGCGTGAGGCTCCAGTGCATGGCCTGCAGCAGGTGGCCGAAGGACGTGGGGTGCCTGGGCGCGATCTCGTTCAGCAGCCGCAGGACGGATTCGGCCTGGTAGGCGTGCTCCCGGTTGCCGGTCAGCTGGGAGAGCCGAAGCAGGCCCAGAGCGGCGCTTGAGGCGCCCGCGGGGATAGGGGAGTCCTCGAGGTCCTTGCGTCGCGCGATCAGCTGTTCCCCGTCGGCCGCGGTGGAAAAGAAGCCGCCGCGCTCGGGATCGGCGAAACGGGCGATCATCTCGTCGGCCAGCTCCGTCGCGGCGTCGAGCCAGCGCTCCTCGCACGTGCCTTCGAACAGGACGATCAGCGCCTCGAGCAGGAAGGCGTGATCCTCCAGGTAGGCGACGATTCTCGCCCGCCCGTCGTTGTACGTGCGCAGCAGACGCCCGTCCGGGTCGCGCATGTCCCGGAGCAGAAACTCGACGCACGCCGTGGCGGCCGCGAGGTACTGGAGCCCGGCTTCCCCCTCGAGCTCCGCGCCGGCGTCCGCCAGCGCACTGACCATCAGCGCGTTCCAGCTCGTCAGGCGCTTGTCGTCGAGCGCCGGGCGCGGGCGCTCTTCGCGCGCCTGCAGGAGCGTCGCGCGGATCCGCTCGCGCACCTCCGGGGTCGGGCGCGGCCCGCGGTCCTGGAGCACGTTGAGGCCGGGCTGCGGGGCATGCGGGTCGAGGAAGTTGCCCTGTTCGGTGACTCCCAGCCACGCGATCGCGGCGGGGGCGTCGGCGTCCAGCA
>DAIRTT010000148.1:0-6585 GCA_036803745.1 Solirubrobacteraceae bacterium
CGCCTTTGTGGAGCGCAAGGCTTGCGTTGCAACGGTAGGTTCGCTGGTTCTTTCCGGCTCTCGCGCCGATCATCGGCGCCCCACACGTGCCGCACGTGGCGATGCCGCTCAGCGGGTAGTCGCCCTTCGCTCGACGCCGCGACGGCTCACTCTGCGCTCGCTCCCACGTGAGGGAATCCGTGAGGGCAGGGTGGGCGTCCAGCTCTACGCGGTCGCCGTAGTGGCTCTCGCCCAGGTATGTGCGGGTGCCGAGCAGGCGGCGGGCCGTGTAGGTAGTCCAAGTTCGCTTCGGCACCTTTTCCTCTAGGTACGCGCGCGCCGCCTCTAGGTCGACGGCGGCTGCCCGCTTGAACGCCTCGCACACGATCGGGCCATCATGGGGATGCTCGCTGATGGTCGCGTCCGTCTCGCGCTGATAGCCGAGCGGCGTCGGTCCGATCTTGACGCCACGGTCCATGGCGAGGCTCTTGGCTGTCTCCCACGATTCGCTAAGGCGGCGGCGCTCCATGCGGGCCATCGCCAACATGAGCGTCAGCATTAGCTCGCCTGTTGGAGTGGTGGGGTCGATGCCAAGGTCGATCGCAGCGAGCGCGCCGCCCCCGGCCGTGATCCGCTCGACTAGCTTGAGCGCGTCGCCCACGCCGAGACGGCTCAAGCGATCGAGCTTGGCGACTATGACGCCTTCTGTCTCGCCCTGCTCGATCCGCTCAAGCATCGCATCTAGGCCAGGACGGCTGAGCTTGCCACCCGATTGGTCCATGTCCTCGTGCCACTGAGCTATCTCGACGCCTTTGAGCTTGGCCCAGGTCGCTATCTGATCGCGCTGGACGTCGGGACTGATGAACGAATCGCCCGTCCGGCCCGCGACCCTAGATACTCTGACGTAGCCGTCCATGCGGGCAGGTTTGGCAGTCATCGCAACTCGGAAGGTAGCACAGTGTGGTTATAACTACCAATCAATTCAAGAACGGCAACCACATCGAGGTGGACGGCACCGTCTTCAAGATCGTCGACTTCCAGCACGTCAAGCCGGGCAAGGGCGGCGCGTTCGTGCGCACCAAGCTGCGGCGGACGGCGGACGGCAACGTGATCGACCGGACGTTCAGGGCGGGAGAGAAGTTTCGTTCGGTGCGGACGGAGTCACGCAAGATGCAGTTCCTCTACGCCGACGGGAGCGACGCTCACTTCATGGACACGGAGTCCTTCGAGCAGATCGCTGTGGCCGAAGCGACGGTCGCCGAGGCGCTGCGCTGGATCACGCCGAGCAGCGAGGTCGACGTCCTGTTCATCGACGACGAGCCGTCGGACCTGCAGGTACCCAGCTCGGTCGACCTCGAGGTCACCGAGGCCGACCCGGGCCTGCGCGGTGACTCGGTCTCAGGCGGCGGGACCAAGCCCGCGACGCTCGAGACGGGGGCTGTGATCCAGGTGCCGCTGTTCGTCGAGCAGGGGCAGCGCATCCGCGTCGACACCCGCTCGGGCGACTACATGGCGCGTGCCTGAATGCGGCGCACCGATCAGCGCCGGGCAGCGGTGGTCGCGCTGTACCAGCACGATCTGACGGGCCGTCCGCTGGCCGACACGTTGATGGCGAACGACTCGCTGTTCGCCCGCGCACTCGCCCACGCGGCCTCCGACCGCGCCGAGGAGCTCGACGCCGTGATCGACCGGCACGCTCACGGCTGGACTGTCGAGCGCATCCAGCCGCTGGAGCGCAGCATCATGCGCGTGGCGCTCGTCGAGATGCTCCACCCGGACGCGGCGCCGGGCGATGAGCCGATCCCGGCCGAGGGCGCGATCGAGGAGGCCGTCGAGACGGCCAAGATCTTCTGCGGCTCGGACGCGCCGGGCTTCGTCAACGGCGTGCTCGCGGCAGTGCTCCGCGACGTGCGCGAGAATGCGCGTGTCCGATGAGCAGCGTCGAGCGCCTAGACGATCTGATCTCCCGCCTCGAACGCGCGGCCGAGCAGCTGCGCTCGGGCGAGCTCTCCTCCGATGCCGCGGCGACGATGGTCGAGGACTGCGCTTCCCTGGCGACCCAGGCCGCCGCCGAGCTGGAGGAGCTGAGCCGCGCGGAGGCCACCGCGCCGGCGCCTGGACAGGACTCGCTGCTATAGGTCCAGGCCGTTGCACGCCGGCCTCACAGGTGCCGTGACCGCCGGCTATCCAGACCACCTGCGCGAGGAGATCGAGCGTTACCTCGAGGAGATGCGCTTCTCCGAGGAGCCCCTCACGGCCGGTCTGGAGGAGGCGATGCGCTACTCGCTGCTGGCCGGGGGCAAGCGCATTCGGCCCGTGCTCGCGCTGGCTACGGCCAGAGCGGTCGGGCTCGAGCAGCGCGACGTGCTCCCCCTGGCGGGCGCGATCGAGCTGATCCACACCTACTCGCTGATCCACGACGACCTGCCGGCGATGGACGACGACGCGCTGCGCCGAGGGCAGCCGACCTGCCACGTCAAGTTCGGTGAGGACGTCGCGATCCTGGCGGGTGACGGGTTGTACGCAGAGGCCTTCCGCCACCTCCTGCGCAACCAGCGCTCAGCGCCCGAGCGGGTGCTCGAGGCGGCCGCCGAGCTTGCGGCGGCGACCGGCGTCAACGGGATGGTCGGCGGCCAGTACGCCGACGTGCGGCCCGAGGGGCCCGCCGGGCCAGCCGGCGTGAGGCGCCTGCACGAGCTCAAGACGGGCCGTCTGATCGGGGCCTCGGTGCTCTGCGTACTACTGTTGTCGGGGATCGAAGACGGTCCGGAGACCGCGCCCTTCCGTCGGTTCGCCGCCGAGCTGGGCGTCCTCTTTCAGATCGTCGACGACATACTCGATGTGACGGGCACCGACGATGCACTTGGAAAGCCACGAGGAAGCGATGAGCGTCACGGGAAGCGTACATACGTGAGCGAGTTCGGGATCGATCGCGCACGCGAGCTGGCCGGCGATTCGCACCGGATGGCCAAGCAGGCGCTGGCCCAGGCCGCCGAGCTCCCTGCGGCCGCGGCCGCGGCTCGGCCGCGGGACACCGCCGAGCTCGAGGGCATCGCCGACTTCATCTTCACCCGGACCTCATGAGCCTGCTCGAGAACATCAACGGACCCGAGGACCTGCACGGCCTGTCTGAGGCCGACCTCGAGAAGCTCGCCCAGGAGGTCCGCGAGCACATCATCGACACGGTCGGCGAGATCGGCGGGCACTTCGGCGCCAACCTGGGGACGTGCGAGCTGGCGGTCGCGCTGCACTCGATCCTCGAGTCTCCGCGCGACAAGATCCTGTGGGACGTCGGGCACCAGGCCTACCCGCACAAGATCCTCACGGGCCGGCGCGACCAGCTGCCGACGATCCGCCAATACGGCGGCCTCGCCCCGTTCTGCTCGATGGCCGAGTCGCCCCACGACATCATGGGCGCAGGGCATGCCTCGACGTCGATCGGCTACGCGGTCGGGATCAAGGAGGGCATGCGCCAGCTCGGGCCGGAGGTCGACGGAAAGGTCGTCGCCGTGATCGGCGACGGCGCGATGACCGGAGGCGTGGCCTTCGAGGCGATCAGCCAGGCGGGCGGCCTGGGGACGCCGATCGTCGTCGTGCTCAACGACAACGGCATGTCGATCGCGCCCAATGTCGGTTCGCTGTCGCGTTACTTCAACCGCGTGCGCCTGAACCCCAAGCTGTGGCACGCGCGCGCCGGGGTGGAGGGCGGGCTGGCGCGCCTGCCGGGCGGCATCGGCGCGGCCTTCGAGCGCCTCGGCCCCAACCTGAAGGAGTCGATCAAGGCCTTCTGGGCGCCGGGACTGTGGTGGGAGGAGCTCGACTGGGCCTACATGGGCGTCGTCGACGGCCACGACGTGCGGGCGCTGCGCGAGGCGCTGCGCGAGGCGCTCGCGGCCGAACGCCCCGTCGTCGTGCACATCGCGACCGTCAAGGGCAAGGGCTTCGCTCCGGCCGAGGACGGTGGCCTGGAGGGCATGGAGAAGTGGCACGCGGCCAAGCCCAAGTCGATCCTCAACGGCTCGCCGACGCGGGCCGTGCCGCCGCCGCTGCCGGCACCGGGCGAGGAGCCGGCCAGAGCCAAGCCCCAGTACACGCAGGTCTTCGGCGAGGCGCTGGTGCGCGAATGCGAACGCGACTCGCGCGTGGTCGGGATCACGGCCGCGATGAACTCGGGCACCGGGCTGAGCATCCTGCAGAAGGCGATGCCCGAGCGCTACTTCGACGTCGGCATCGCCGAGCAGCAGGCGATCCTGTTCGCCTCCGGCATGGCGCTCGAGGGCGTGAAGCCGGTGGCCGCCATCTACTCGACGTTCCTACAGCGCGCCTATGACCAGATCGTCCACGACGTCTGCCTGCAGAACCTCAATGTCGTCTTCGCGATGGACCGGGCGGGCCTCGTGGGCGACGACGGGCCGACTCACCACGGGGTCTTTGACATCGCCTACCTGCGCTGCCTGCCGAACATGGTCCTGATGGCCCCGCGAGATGAGGCGACTCTCGTCCACATGCTGCGCACGGCACTGGAGCACGACGGCCCGATCGCGCTTCGCTATCCGCGCGGCGAGGGCACGGGCGTGGCGATTCCGGAGATCTCACAGGCGATCCCGCTCGGGACCGGCGAGATCCTGCAGGAGGCCGACGGCGACGCAAGCCCGGGGCGCCGCGTGGCTCTGATCGGCTACGGCTCGGGTGTCGGCAAGGCGCTCGAGGCCGCTGAGCGCCTCGACGGACACGACATCGCCGTGACCGTCGCAGACGCGCGCTTCGCCAAGCCGATCGACGCGGGGCTGATGGCTCAGCTGGCCGCCGAGCACGACCTGCTGGTGACGATCGAGGAGGGCGTTCTGGCCGGCGGCTTCGGCTCGGCCGTCTGGGAGACGCTAAACGACGCCGGCGCCGGAGCGAGCGCGGCGCGCATCCTGCGCGTCGGCCTGCCGGACCGCTACGTGACGCACGGCAAGCCCGCCCTGCTGCACGAGGAGGTCGGGTTCACCGGCGAGCGCATCGCCGAGCGCGTGCTGGCCGCCGTCGGGGCCTCGGGCGAGTCGCCGCAGCCCCAGCGCGGGGGCTCAGCGATCGTCGGCGCCTGACCCGGGCTCGCGTCCCATCCTGCGATCCGGGCGTGACCCGCGCGCGTCGAGGCGCAGCCCCGGCGCATCCCGATCACGGCTTAAAAGAAACGGCCCGCCGGGGAAGCGGGCCGTTTCGGGGAGGAGGGATTCAGGAGAGATGATGTTGCACTCTTGAACATCTACGATGATCGCGACGGTGGGCGGTGATCTGTGTGATATCGATCACATATATACCATCCGTGTATAAACTGTGCTAGACTATCGCTATGTCGTCAGCGTGGACATGGCCCGTATTGATCACCTTCGCCGTCTTGGTCCGAGGCTCTGTCGCGATGGCCAAACGGCATTACGCCAAGCAAGACCGAGAAGCCGAACGGAGAGCGGACGATGCCTCGCGTTGACCGCAACGACCCGAAACGGTCCAAGTCCTCGGAGTCGTCCTACTCGCTCATGGAGTTCGTGAAGGCGTTCCCCGACGATGCTGCTTGCCTCAACTGGCTGTGGCGAACGCGGTTCTCCGACGACGGCGAACACGCCTACTGCGCCAAGTGCAAGCAGGAGCGCGTGTTCAAGCGCTACGCGACCGCTCAGCGTCGGCACTCATGGACATGCACCGGCTGTGGAAAGCACGTATCCGTGACGGCCGGGACAATCTACGAGGGTTCCGCCACCTCGCTGCACCTCTGGTTCTACGCGGGCTACCTCATGACTAGCACTCGTTGTGGGCTGTCGGCCAAGCAGCTAGAGCGCGAGATTGGCGTCACGTACAAGACGGCGTGGAGGATGCTCAACAAGCTCCGGAACATCGCCATGGCCGACGACTCCGGCCCGCTCTCCGGTGACGTAGAGGTCGATGAGGCATCCGTGGACGGCAAGCCGCGCAAACCGCACGGCTACAACCGCTACGCGCCGCCGCCGAACCTGAACCGCCGCTCGGAGGCGCAGAAACTGCGCGAGCGTAGTAGAGCAACGATCTTCGCCGCAGTCGAGCGCGGCGGACGGATCAAGGCAACCGTCCTGCCGTCCCGCAGGGGTCCGGGGCTCAAGAAGCAGGTCATTGAGTGGGTCGAGCCAACGTCGATCATCATCACCGACGAGTGGCCCGCCTACAACGGCCTGGACCAGCACTTCATCTCGCATAGTCGGATCAACCACGGCACGGGCGTCTACGTCGAAGGCGACACGCACACAAACACCATCGAGGGGTTCTTTGGGCACCTCAAGCCCTCGATCAAGGGCACCTACCGCAAGGTGTCCCACAAGTGGCTGCAGGGCTACCTAAACGAGTTCGTATGGCGCCGCAACGCGCGGCTCACGCCCGACGCGATGTTTGAGCAGCTCTTGCGCCGCGCCTCGAGCGTCTAAGTGCGCCTCCGAGGCGCCGCGCAGAGGGTGCCGCCTTGGGTCAATGTTCTGCGGGTAGCCTTAGGTATCGCCGTGGTGGGACTAGGGCTGCTGCTCGCGGGCGAACGCGAGGCCGGAAGGATCGTCACCGGCGTTGGGGTCGGAACGGGTGTCTTAGTGCTTTGGGGCG
>DAIRTT010000149.1:0-6536 GCA_036803745.1 Solirubrobacteraceae bacterium
GCTCGAGCCGCGCCTGTGGGGCCCGATCGCCTGTCGGGCCCCACGGCTTGTGCTCAGACGCGGGCGAGCGGCGCAGCCGGGACGATCTGCTCGTCGGGATCGATCACGCCGAGCTGCTTGATCGTCCTGACGGCGCCGTCTCGGACCTGGCCGATGAACATGTTCATCCGCACGTGGTGCTGTCCGGGCACCATCTCCGCCGGTCCGCCCGGGCCGACGGAGATCCTGGCGTGGTCGAGCGCCTCGATCACCTCGCCCTGGTCAAGCGAGCCGGCCTCGCGGACAGCGGCCTCCCACAGCCTCATGCCCCGGTACATGCCTGAGCAGGCGCCGCCGCCGGTGAACATCGCGCCGCCGGGGTAGCGCTTGTCGTAGCGGTCGAGCAGCTCACGGCTGAATGGGTCCTCGGCGTCCTGGTAGTAGTCGAGGCAGCTGTACAGGCCCTCGACCTGCACGGCCGGCACGAGGTTCAGGCAGTTCTCGTCGAAGTAGGTGCAAACGAGATGCCCGCCGCGCTCGCTGAAGCCGGCGTCGTGCAGCTGCTCGAAGAACGGCACGACAGCGGGCGGGACGATCGTGTTGAAGACCACCTCGGCGCCACCGGACATGATCCTCTCGATCGCATCGCTGTAGTCGGTGTGGTCGAGCGGGTAGTAGTCCTCCTCCACGATCTCGCCGCCCGCGGCGGTGACGATGCGGCGGACCTTCTCGTTCATGATCCGCGGCCAGATGTAGTCGGCCGACGGCAGCGCGAAGCGCTTGGCGCCTGTCTTCTCGATCAGCCAAGGGATCAGCGGGTCGCACTCCTGCCCCTCGTACTGCTCGGGATAGATGTACAGGATCCTGCCCTCGGTGACGGCGGCCGCCTTGATTGCCTGCCGCGTCGAGCTGAGGATGCCGCCGAGGATGACATCGACCTGCACATCCTGGACGAGCTTGGCGGCGGCGGCCGTGGCGGCCTCCTCCGTCGTCTCACTGTCCTCGATGTGCAGCTCGATGTGCCGGCCGAGCAGGCCGCCGGCCGCGTTGATTTCGTCGACGACCATCCGCGCGACGTTGGCGTCGGCGATACCCATGAACGACATCGGGCCGGTCAGGTCGGCGACTACTCCCAACTTGATGGGCCGTCTCGGTGAAGCTGTCGGTGTTCCCATGACGTTTCCTCCGTTCTCGATCGATTTCGCGCGCTAGGCGTCGAAGCTGCCGCCGCGCTCGGCGACCTGGGGGCGGCTCATGTGCCCGGCCTCCTGCATGATCGGCGGGACCTCGGGGTCGGACGCGAAGTTCTGCCAGCCCTCGGCGTCCCAGTCGAACGCGACCCAGACGCGGGTCTCGTCGTTGGGGTCACGGAATACCTGCGCGCCTTTGGAGCCGTGCTGACGGCGCTTCTCGGCGCCCTTGGTGGAGAAGATCCGCTCGAAACGCTCGAAGTCCTCGACGGTGGTGGTTGCCAGAAACATCTCTGCCTCCTGTTGATGCTCGGCGCCGCGTTTCGGTGCCGATGTCGAGGCGAGTATCGGGGCCGCCCCGGTGCGGCACATCGGGCGAATGCCCTATGCGGAGTGCACGAGCTCCTGCTCGAAGGCCCACAGCGTGGCGGCGGCGCGGCTGCGCACCCCCGCCTTCTCATAGATGTGCTGGACGTGGTGCCCGGCGGTCTTTGCCGAGATGCCTAGAGCGTCGCCGATCGCCTGGTTGGAGTCGCCGCGGACGAGCGCGAGCAGCACCTCGAGCTCGCGTGGTGTGAGCCCGGCGGGCAGCTCGCGGGCGCGCTTGGAGACCTGGTGGCCGGCCGCCGCGAGCACGGCCGCGACGGCGTCCGGGTCGAGCCTGCCCTCGCTCGCGTCGCGCAGCAGCTCGGCCTCGGCGGCCGGGGCATCGAGCGCCGGCCGGTGCGGACGGGCTTCGCGCATCGCGACGTAGCAGTCGGCCGCGGCGAGGATGCGGGCCGCCTGGCCCAGTTCGGGCGCACGGACGCCGCGGTGGTAGCCGGAGCCGTCGAGGCGCTCGTGGTGGGCACCGGCGATCTGGCCGATCGGTGCGAGCGCCGGGGACTGCGCGAAGGCGCGTTCGGTGAAGTGTGCGTGCAGGCGAACGCGCTCCCACTCGCCGACCCCGAGCGCGGCCGGCTTCTCCCAGATCGAGTTAGGCACGCCCACGCGGCCGAGGTCGTGGGCGAGCGCGGCGCGACGGACGAGTGTGACGTCGTCCTCCTCGAGATCCGCCCGCCAGGCGGCGGCCTCAGCGAGCTCGGCGACGGCCGTGCAGTGCTCGCGCAGCCAGGGCGACTTCAGACCGGTGATCGCGGCGAGCGTCGCGAAGCCTTTTTCGATCGCGTCACCGTGGAGCCAGACCGGCGGGGAGGGCTCGATCGCGAGCGCGTACTCCCACATCCGCGACTCGTCGAGCTCTCCGAGTATCGCGTCGAGGTTCGCGACCGCGAGCTCTGCGAGGCGCGGCTCATAGGCGGCGCCGGAGCGATGTTCGAGCACCGCACACGCGCGCTCGGGGCCGGCGGCCGAGAGGAACAGCGAGGCGTCCTTGGCGACATGCAGCAGGCGGACGGAAAGCGGGATCTGCTCGCCGGCGACGGCCGGGAGGCCGAGCCCGTCCCAGCGGGCGAAGACGTACTCGAGCGCCACCTGGATACTCGTGCGCAGACCGAGCCATGCAGCAAACCGCTGCGCGACCTCGCACATCGTTTCCAGCGATTCGCGCGCCCTCGGACCGGCCTCGGCGATCGCCTGCTCGAGCATTTTCGCGCGAACCTCCGGCGGGCGTCCTAGCCCGACGAAGGCGCGATAGAACTCGAGCACCTCGTCCGGCCTGGTGGGGTCGATCAGGTAGAACGCGGCACGGTGCGCGATGTCGTCGCCGAACAGCTGCCCCGCCTCGTGTCCGTTGGAGGTGCAGCCGGCCGCGTGCAGCAGCGCGACGTAATAGGTATCGGCGAGCTCGTCCGCCGAGGCGCCGGCGAGCTCGCCGAGTCGGACCGCGAGCACGGCCGAGCGAACGGCGTGCTCGAGCGGCTGTCCGGTCCCCAGGTCGGTCGCGACCGACAGCGCCGCGACTAGGTCGGCCGCGCGGATCGGCTGCTCGACGCGATCGCCGCGCACGGCGCCTGCGACGTAGCCTCCCGTGCGCGTCAACCCCCGACCCCCATGGGCGCGATCCTAGCCGACGGTGACACGCCGAACCACCCGACCGCCGAGTCGGCGCGATTAGGCGTGGTTTGGGCAGCGAATCGCGGCTGCTGCCCAATCAATACAGGAGCGCAGCCGACCATCCGCGCACGGCGCGCGCAACTCGTCCAGAGCGAGCGTGTCCACTGTCCTTGGCCCGGACGCTCGCTGCCGCTACACGGGGCGGGCGCGAGTAATTCGCCGGAGGAGACGCACTGGCATCGACCCAGGCGTGGGGCGCGCCTTGGGTGCGGCCCACGCCCATCATGTGCCCATCCAGGGCCAAAGCCGGATCAAATCACTCATGCGTCCCTCGTCGCCGGCGAGCGTCGGTGCGAGCTCATCTACGGTTGCGTGACACCGACTGCGGTTCCCTCAGCGCGCAGCGCGCCAAGCAGCATCGCGTCCGTTGAGATGGATGGTCCCTGCACGACGAGCCACGCACGTCCGACGCGCCTGCCGAGAATCGGCCCGTCTGCTCCGCCATCCTCGCTGAAGACCCCGGGGTGAGCGGTCGCTTCCAGGCCGGGCAGGGTGGGCGCGGCGTCTTGCGGGCGTCGTGCGCTGAGGAGGATCGTGGCCGAGGAGGCGTTGGTGGAGCCCTTGATCGAGTACCAGCTGCGGGCGCAGCTGAAGAGCACGTTCGCGTCCACGGCGGTTCCGAGTGTCGCCACTCGTGTGGCAATGACCCCCCAGGAGGCGGTCACGTAAGGCAGGCGTGGAGCCCGGATCGAGCATGGGCTAGACGCGGCGCTGCTGCCCAGCGCATAGGCGCGGGTCGCCGCTCGCGTGAGCTGGGGCGCTGTGCCATTTTCGGGGATCACTCGGCCTGCGCTGTCCAGCGCCACGGGGTCGATCTGCCCGGAGACGAACGCGATGACCGCCTTCCATCCCGGCGCGAGACGGTGATCAGCTCTCGCGGTGACGATATCCCCAGGGCGCAGGCGAATGGCCGCCACACGAGAGGTGACGATCGCCGAGAACAGGTTGCTGTTGCCCTGCGGCGCTGTTAGAGCGGTGTGCGAGGACCTCAAGAGGTTCCTGGCGTTGCTGATCGGCTGCTCGGCGGAGGAGACGATCGGGAAGCCTGGACGATATGCCGGCGCGCATGTCCCACCACCGTAATAGGGCGAAGAGACACCGCTGACCCAGAAGCGCGGGAAGCTGCACCAGCCGGCATCCCCAGCCTCCAGGTCCGGGGTCAACGACACGTCGTAGTGCAGCACGCGAAGGTTCGGGACCGTCCCCGTCAACGGCGCCGAACCACGCTCGACGAGCACCACAATCGCCGCGGCCGCGGCCGCGGCAATCGCGAGGAGCAGCGCCACCACCGCGAACGGAGACCAGCGCCGCACCGACCGCCACCGATCACGCGGCGCCGGAGAGCCAATGTTCCGTGCCGGGGACGTCGCATCCCGCGCCGCGCGGCTGTGGGCAGGACTGCCGTAGTGTCGCACCGCAGCGTCGCTCAGGGCCTGCTCGAGTTGGCCGAGATGATCGTTCATGGCTGCTCCTCCATCTGTGTTCGCAGTCGCCGAAGCCCTCGGCTGACGTGTTGGCGGACCACCTGCTCGGAATGCCCGAGCTTCAGCGCGAGCTGCTTGTAGTCGAGCTCATCAACGACTCGCGCTCGAACGGCGTCCTGCTGCGCGGCGGGAAGCTGCTCAAGCAGACCCAGTGCCGTTTCGCCCAAACCCACTAGCTCCTGCACCCGCATGAGGTCCTCGTCGTCAAAGGCGATCGGCGGCACTCCCAGGCGCTGTCGGGCTTCGATCTCGACCCGCCCGCGTCTCGCGCTCTCACGCAGCTTGTTGCGCGCGATCCCAAGCAGCCACGCCAACGCCGGCGCCTCGCCCGGCCGGTAGCGCTCGCAGGACAGCAGCGCGCCGGCGAACGTCTCGCCGGCGAGGTCGGTGGCGACCTCCTCAGAGCCCACGCGAACGGACAGAAACGCCAGAACCTCGGCGACATGCCGTCGATAGAACGCCGCGAAAGCAGAACCATCGCCCGTGGCGCTCGCCAGCAGCAGCTCATCATCGTCCCGACGATCATCTTGTGAGCCCACTATCAACAGCTTGCGCCACGCGCTCGTTTGTGACAACCCAGGCTCCGCGCCCTCGGAAGCGGGGGTTCTCGGCAGCATGGGCGGACCTTCCCGCAGCCCGTATTCCCCGGGCCGACGCACCGCCGCCACGACCGCCGGAAAACCGTGCCGCCTCCCTAACTCACGAGCTGAAACGGCCGCACTGATCGCATGCACCCGCGGCCTGAAAGTTGCTCGACAGGCTGCTGCAACTGACTGCCGGGAACTCCAAGACTTCTGAGGCGCCAAGAAGCTGCCCGCATCACCCTTTGCGGGAGCACGCAGGGGGTGTCGCGCCTCCGGGCGCGGAGCTCTGGCCGCGACTAGAGTCGCTCGCTTAGGCCTGTGGCGACCGTCAAGCACCGCAGCTCGCATGTCGATCACTAGGCAATGCGCAAGTCCACGTCTTCGCATGGGAGCGATGCAGCAAATGCATTCGGCGCACAGCGGCCTCCGGTGCGGCGGGTGGCGCTTGGCGTGGTCGGCATCGTCGTTCTCGCGCGGCTGCTGCTAATCGTGCTCTCATTCTCGTCTGGACGAGCCTTGCTGCACGTCGGCTCGCCATATCCATCCTGCGCGGCGGCAGGCATCAGCACAGCGGCAGGTCGCGAAGGTATCTGCGCTCGCGGCAACCTCCTCATCGGTCCCACCACTGTCTACAACGTGGTCGATCGCAGCCATGTGCTTCGCATGCCCGAATACGAGGCCCGTCTGTTGGCCTCGCAGATCACTCCCACGCACGTGCCTAATGCATCAGAAAACGAGGACCTATATCCGGGCGGTCGCGGACAGCTCGTGTCCGTCAAGGTCATGATCACGAACGCGAGCGACAAGCCTCTGACCTTTGGCCCCGGAGTCGGCTACGAGGCCGCCCCGTCCTACCCGAGACATCCAATCGTCGAACTGGCGCTCCCTTCCCGCTCCGGACCGGACGAGGACATCAGCTTCCCGGCGATCCTCAACGGCAGGCAAGCTCCCATACCTTCCGTCTTTCAGCAGCAGCCCATTGCGGTACATGGCAGCCTTGTCGGCTGGGCGACATTCGTGGCGCCCTCGTGGTCGCTCAGCGTGCTCGGAGCCAAAGGGGCAGACATCGACTTCCTTCGATCCGATGGAAGCAGCGACTACGTAGGGCAGATCCGCCTCTGGAAGTAGTCGGCAAGCACGAGCCACTCCCGCATTCACGGGCGAAGCGGTCGCCGCTAGAGATGAGCCCAACGCCGGCGCTTGGGACGAAAAATCGAGCGTAGGGAGGCGGCCACGGCCTGGGC
>DAIRTT010000150.1:0-6476 GCA_036803745.1 Solirubrobacteraceae bacterium
AGTGCGCGCCCGCCTCGATCGCCTTGAGCGCGAGCGTGTGGTTGAAGTGGATGTCGGCGATGATCGGGATCGGCGACTGGGCGACGATCGTCTTCAGCGCCTCGGCATCCTGCTCGCGCGGGACGGCCACGCGCACGATGTCGGCGCCGGCGTCCGCGACCGTGCGGATCTGCTCCATCGTCGCCGAGAGGTTCGCCGTCTCGGTCTTGGTCATCGTCTGGACCGCAACCGGTGCGCCGCCGCCGATCGGGACCGCGCCCACGTGGATCTGTTGCTCTGAGGCCATGACGTGATTCTAGATGGCCGCGTCCATGTCCCCGTCGCGCCGCCGACCTCCGCGGCTAGCGTCCCCTGCCCGTCGCCGTCTGCGCCTCGGCCTCCGTCGCGAACATCCGCAGGCGGGCGATTCGCCCTTCCGCGATCGTGAACACGAACACGACCGGGTCCGGCCGTGCGCCTGGGGACCGCAGCCCAGTACGGTGTCCCGCTCGATGACCGACATCTACGCCACTGCCCGCGGGCCGCTCGCGCGACTGGCCGGTCCGATGGCGGCTCGCGCGCGCGCTCGGCGCCACGCCGAGTTCTTCGCCCGCACGGGCATCTCGAGGGATGCCCACGTGCTCGACCTCGGCTGCGGCGCGCTCGGTCTCCTGGGCCTCGAGCCCAGGCTCGACATCACGGGAGTGGACCTCGCCGAGCGCCCTGACTATCCGGGCCCGTTCGTGCGGGCCGATGCCGCCGCGGGCCTCCCATTCGCGGATGACGAGTTCGACCTCGTGTACTGCTCGAGCGTGATCGAGCACGTCCCCCCCGCCCGCCGGCCGACGTTCGCCGCGGAGCTCCGCCGGGTCGGTCGTGGCTGGTTCGTGCAGACGCCGGCCTTCTCCTTCCCGATCGAGCCACACGCGCTGCTCCCGTTCGCCCACTGGCTCCCGCCGGGCCTGCGCCGGCCCTACTGGCGGCTGGGCGCGGCGGGCGACTGGGAGGACATCGCGCTGTTGCGGCGCGCCGAGATGGAGCGACTGTTTGGGCCCGCCCGGGCCGAGCGCCTCGGACCGGTGGTCAAGAGCTGGGTCTGTGTCAGCCCCCCAGCCGGCTGATGTCGTTGCTGACGCCGTTGATGACGAGGAACATCAGCAGGATGATCCCGACCGAGCTGAAGCGATACATGGCCAGGAGCGAGATCCGCTTGCCCCGCACCTTCTCGGCGACCGACCACAGCACATGGCCGCCGTCGAGCGGGAGGAACGGGAACAGGTTGATTACCGCCAGGATCAGCGAGAGGTAGCCGAGGAACACGAACGCGTCGCCCGGGCCCTGGGCGACCGATTCGCTGCCGACTTCGGTGATCCCGATGATGCTGTGGACTTCGTGGCGCACCTTGGAGCTCGTGAGTGCCTTCCCGAAGCCGGTGATGGTGCCGGTGGTCGTGTGCCACATCTCACTGAGCGCCGCCCCGGCGGCGCCGAGGACGCCGAAGGACCTGACCGAGCCGAACACGAAGCCGATCAGCATCCGCTTGGCTTCCTTGCTGTAGCGGGGATAGACCGAGATGGCGACGTCGCGGCCGCCACGCCTGACCGTCAGGTGCACTGGCGTCGCCGCCCGGCAGCCGGCGCTCTGCGCTCCTGCGCATCGGTGGGAGCCGATCGCGGCTTTCGCCGAGGCGACCGTGGCGGGGTGCCCTTCGACCGAGATGATCCGGTCGCTGGCCTTGAGCACGCCGTCGGCCGGCGCTCCCGGTTCGACGGCGAGGACCGACGCGTTCGTGACGATCGTCTGCACCGCCGGGTCGAGCCTGCCCAGCGTGGTGGCCCCCTTTAGGCTGCCGCTGAGAAGGATCGCCCAGAAGATCACGAAGGCGATCACGATGTTCACGCCCGGACCGGCCAGGATGACCGCAATCCGCCGCCAGGGAGCCATGCTGTAGTAGGCCCGGCGCGCGACCTCGGGGTCGAGATCGTTGATCTCCTCGGGGTTCATGCCGGTGATCTTCACGTAGCCGCCCGCCGGGATCGCGCCGATCGCGTACTCGGTCTCGCCGCGTTTGATCTTGAAGAGGGTCGGCGGGAAGAACAGCGAGAAACGCTCCACGCGCATGCCGACCGCCTTGGCGACGGCGAAGTGACCGAGCTCGTGCAGGATGATCAGCACGATGATCCCCACGAGGGTCCACAGGAGGTTCATGGCCTGAAGTGTGGCAGGCCCGTCGCACTCCTCCGGCCGGTTGGGGAGCGCTCTCAGCTCAGCGCGGCGACCGACTCGCCCGCGAGCGTCCGTGCCATGCGGTCGGCCTCATACAGCGACTCGAACGACAGCACGGGCTCTGAGCCGAGCTCCTCGAGGGTGCGTTCGATGACCTCGGCGATCTCGAGGAAGCGCAGGCGCCCGGCGAGGAAGGCGTAGACGGCGATCTCGTTGGCGGCGTTGAGCACGCACGGAGCGGTGCCCCCTGCCCGCGCCGCCGCTCCGGCCAGCCGCAGGCACGGGAAGGCTTCGAGATCGACCGCCTCGAAGCTCAGCTCGCCGACCGCGGCGAGGTCCAGCGGCGTGACCGGCAGCGGCGCGCTCTCACCGCCGTGCAGGGCGTAGGAGATCGCGATGCGCATGTCGGGCGGCCCCACGTGGGCGAGCATCGCACCGTCGGTGAGCTGGATCAGGCCGTGCACAAGTGACTGGGGATGGACGACGACGTCGATCCGCTCGTAGGGCGTGCCGAACAGGTGGTGGGCCTCCATCACCTCGAGGCCCTTGTTCATCAGCGTGGCGGAGTCGATCGTGATCTTGCCGCCCATCGCCCACGTCGGATGGTCGAGGGCCTGCTCGACGGTCACCTCCCGGAGCTCATCCCTTCGGCGGCCGCGAAACGGCCCGCCGCTGGCCGTGATGGTGATGCGCTCGACCGTTCCGGGCGGCTGACCGGCGAGCAGCTGGTGGATCGCGGCGTGCTCGGAGTCGACGGGCACGATCTTCGCGCCCGTGGCCTCCGCCAGCGCCATCACGAGCTCGCCTCCGACGACCAACGACTCCTTGTTGGCGAGCGCCAGGTCGATGCCCTCGCCGAGCGCCGCCACGGTCGGTCCGAGGCCGGCCGAGCCGACCAGCGAGTTGAGCACGAGGTCGGCCCCCGACTCGACGACCAGCCGCACGAGGCCCTCCGGCCCGCCCATCACGCGGCCGTCGGTCCAAGCCTCCGAGGCCCGCGCGGCAGCGTCCTGATCGGCGAGGGCGATGTGGGCGACCTCGTGGGTCCGGGCCTGCTCGACGAGCGCCTCCCACGAGCTCTCGGCCGACAGGCCGACGAGCTCGAACTCCTCGCTGCGCGAGCACACGTCGAGTGCCTGCGTGCCGATCGAGCCGGTCGAGCCGAGGATCAGCAACCGCTTGCGGGCGCTCATCCCGATGCCCCGGCCCGGATCGTGCGGCCGGCTGCGGCTCGCGGGACTGCAGCGGTCATGGGCCGATCATACGAGGCCGGGCCGCTGGCGCCCGCGCTAGAAGTAGGTGTAGAGGTCGGCCGGGTTGGCTTTGCTCGACACCGCGCCGACCGTCGCTTTGACCGCCACGGCACCGGCTTTGGTCCGTGCGGGCGCGCTCGCGGTGCAGGTGGTGGTCGAGGAGCAGCTGACTCCCGTGGCGAGCGTCGCGCCGAATTTGATGGTCGTGCCCGAGCCGAGGGCGAAGCCGCTCCCCGAGATCGTCACGCTCGTGCCGCCCGCTTTGGGCCCGGATGCCGGACTCAGCCCGGTGACGGTCGGCGCGAGGTATTTGAAGTGGTCGCCCGTGACGATCGCGCTGGTCCCCGCCGGGCCGGTCACGGTCACGTCGAGGATGCCCGACGTGCCGCCCGGCGCGGTCGCGCTGATTGAGGTCGAGGATTTGACGGTGAAGCCGCTCGCCTCGGTCGAGCCGAAGTGGACGGCCGTCGCGCCCGTGAAGCCGGTTCCCGTGATCGTGACGGTCGTGCCTCCCGCGGCCGGGCCGCTCGTGGGCGAGAGTTTGGTGACTTTGGGCGCGGGCGGCGTGCCTGCCACGATGCTCTGGGCGGTGCCGATGCTCGCGCCGTCGGATGCGAACACCGTCAGCGCGACCGTGTAGGTGCCGCCGGCGGGGAATGTGTGGGTGACGGTCGGCGAGGAGGACTCGACGGGGGTGCTCAGGCCCGGCCCGTCGTTGAACTGCCAGTTGTAGTGAGCGACTCCGCCCGAGGCGGTTGAGGCCCCGGCGTTGAAGCTGACTGCGTTGCCGCCCGCCGCTGCACTCGTGAAGCTCGCCGTCGGCTGGGCGCCTGAGAAGGTGAACCGCTGCAGGCAGGCGCTGCCCTGGTTGCTCCACTCCTGCTGATACCAGTACTCGTGCCCGTTGATCAGCTGGTTGTAGGGCGAGCCGTCGGGGGCGGTGCCGAGAGCCGCCCCGTTGGCGCCACCGCACTTGTCGCCGATCTCGCCGCCGCTGCCGCCGATGTCGGTCCACGCGTTGTTGGGTTCGGGGTCGGTGATCGACTCGTTGTGCTCGTGGCTGAGGCCACCCTGGAGCGCTCCGTCGGAGGGGCTGTTGTTCGGATGGTTGCCGTCGTCGCAGCCTTCGACCCCGGTCACGTATGGGTCGTTGGAGTAGATGATCTCGCTGGCGCCGTCGGCGATGTTGCCGTGATAGGCGCAGTAGACCGGTTTGGCGGTCCCGGCGGAGCATTCGGCGCCGGATGCGGTGAAGCAGTCTTCGACGCCAGGCGGCGTCAGCAGGAAGTACTCGGTCGTCAGGCCCTCGGGCAGACCGTGGGCTTTGACGTAGCTCTTGATCTCGGCCTGGAGCTGTGCGTCGGTCAGGCATTTGCTCGCCTGTTTGCAGCCGTTGGCCGGATACGGGTCGGTGTCGATGATCATGCCGCCGAAGTGGGATTCGTAGTTCGCGAATTCGCCTGCCGCATCGTTGAACTGGGTCGAGACCGAGTCGACGTTCTGGTGCCCGCCGCTGTCGTGCGCCAGGTCTTCGAAGTACTGGTCGAGCCCGGAGGTGTAGCCGGCCGGGTAGGCCGCCCCGCCGGAGGGGTCCCAGTAGAAGGCGTAGTTGGTGTTGGACGCCATCACGGGGCCGCCGTTGTAGTCGAGGTTGGAGAAGAACGCGTCGAACGGCCGCACGGCGCCGCGCAGCGGCTGGTAGCTGAGCGTCTTTCCGGGCCCGACGTGGACGATGACGGCCGAGGCGCCGGAGGTGAGGATCCCGCAGAGCAGCATCATGGCGAGGGTCGCGAAGCCCGCAAGCCGTCGCGTGCGGCGGGCCCCAGATGTCGTGCTCCGCGCGCTGTCGATCGCTCGCTCCATGGTGTTCCCTCTCCCTCGCCGGTGAATCCGTCTACTGCTCCGCCCGACAACGTACACGTCAGCCGCCGCCATTGTCCAGGGTTGCGCCGGAGCGTTCGCTCAGCGGTGTCTGCGGGCGGCTCGTCGCAATGTCACGGCGTAGCGGTTAGTGCACGTACGCGGCCCAGATGTAGTACCCCGCAACGACTGAGAAGAGCACGGCGTCGAGACGGTCGAGCGCGCCGCCGTGCGGTCCGAACAGCCCGCCGGAGTCCTTCGTCTGCGCCTCGCGCTTGACGAAGGACTCGAACAGGTCACCCACAGGCGCAACCAGTGCGACTCCGAGGCCGAGCACGAGCGCGTGGGTGCCAGGCAGCCATTCCTGGTAGCGGCCGGCGATCCACACGCCGAGCACCGCGCAGACCATGCCTATGAGCAGACCCTCGACGGTCTTGTTGGGCGAGATCTCCGGCGCCAATGGTCGGCGGCCGAACATGCGCCCGCCGAGGTAGGCGCCGGTGTCGCCGAGGAAGGTGCCGACGAGGACATCGATGACGATGCCGAGGCCGTGCGGGAGGCCGCGCAGCATCACCGCGTGGGCCAGCGCGAACCCGATCCAGTAGATGCCGAGCAGCGTCACCGCGATCGAGCCGACCGACGGCCGCGGCTGCAGCAGCGTGAGCCCGAAGACCAGTGGCAGCGCGACGACCGCCACGAGCAGGACCTGAAACTGATCGCCGTAGAGCGCGGCGAGGAGCAGTCCGGCGAGCGCGAGCAGTCCGGCCAGTCGGACGGGCCGTGCACGCTCGTACATGCCGTAGAGCTCGTGCATGCAGACCACGCCGAAGATCATCATCCCGAGGGCGAAGATCAGCCCGCCTTCGATCACCAGGAACAGAGCGACCGCGATCGCCGGGATCGCCGTCAGGGCCCGGGCGCTGAGATCCGAGCGCGGTCGCTTTCGCCGGCGCGGCGGCGCCCGGCGTGCGCGGGGGCGCGCGCCGATGTCGGGCCGCGGCCGGCGAGCCGTGCGAGAGCCGTGGGGGGTGTGCGGTCCGCTGGCCATCACCGAGGAATCATCGCCCGCCGAAGCGCCGCCTGCGCTCCGCGTACTCGGCCAGCGACTGCTCGAGCGCCTCGCGCGTGAAGTCCGGCCACAGCTCGTCGCGGAAGATC
>DAIRTT010000151.1:0-6432 GCA_036803745.1 Solirubrobacteraceae bacterium
TGGCGCGCTGCCGGGCGGACACTCGCGCACGGTGCGCACGCTGCGCCGGACCGGGTTGCTCGCGGGCCACCTGACTGCGGGCGCGTCCTTCGGCGGTGAGGGCGAGGCGATGACGACGGCCGGCGCGCTGCACCACGGCCTGCGCACGCTCGGCTGGGATGCAGCCGTGTGCGGCCCGGGGCCGGGGATCGTGGGCTCGAGCTCGGCGCTGGGACACGGCGGCATGAGCGCGCTGGACTCGGGTCACGTGGCGCTGGCGCTGGGCTGCCCGACGCTGCTGGTGGCGAGGATGTCGACGAGCGATGACCGTGTCCGCCACCGCGGGATCTCCCACCACACGCTGACCGTCCTGGACCTGCTGCTCGAGCCGGTGAGTGTGGCGCTGCCGGCCGGGATGCGCTCGCCGGTCGGAGCGGACCTGCGGGCGGGCCTCGGCGCGATCTTCGGGGGGGCCTCAGGGGTCAAGCCGACGCTGGCACTCGATGTCGAGCGCCCTGTGCGGATCACCCGCCACGACTGGCGCAGGGCGGTCGTCGACCTGCCCGCCTACGCCGCGAGCGGACTGCCGAGCGAGACGATGGGCCGCCGCATGGCGGAGGACCCGATGTTCTTCGGCGCAGCGCTCGCGGGCGGGACGGCTCTTGCCGAGCTGACGCTCGCGGGCGAGCCCGACGAGGGCGGGTGAGCGCCGGCGTGCCCGACCGCTCCTTCACGGCGCTGGGCGGCGAGACGGTCTACGAGGGCCGGCTCGTCGACGTGCGGATCGAGCGCTTCCGCCATGCCGACGGCGAAGAGGTCTCGCGCGAGATCATCCGCCATCGCGGGGCGGTCGCGGTGGTGGCCTACGACGAGCGGGACGTGTGGCTCGTGCGCCAGCCGCGAGAGGCGGTCGGCGAGTCAGACCTGCTGGAGATCCCGGCGGGCCGCCTGGACGTGGAGGGCGAGCAGCCCTTGCAGGCGGCCCAGCGCGAGCTTGCCGAGGAGACCGGCCTGGGCGCGCGCGAATGGGAGCCGATCCTGACGTACTACACGAGTGCCGGCTTCACCGACGAGCGCGTCCACCTGTTTGCGGCGAGGGGTCTGTATGAGGCGAGCGCGGAGAGCGAGGAGAACGAGCGCATCGAGATCGTCCGCTGGCCGCTCGATGAGCTCGACGCGGCGATCGATGGGACACCGGACGCGAAGACGCTGATCGGGCTCCAGTGGCTGGCGCGGAGACTGAACGGCGGGTTGCACGTTCAAGGAGGCCGAGCGGGGGAGGCGAAGCCAGGGGCATGAGCACCGCCGAGATCGCCCCGCCGCAGCAGGCTGCGGGCATCGAGCGGCTGACCCTCGACTTCCTCGCCTATCTGGAGCTCGAGCGCGGCCTGTCGCGCAACACCCTGAGCGCCTATCGCGGCGACCTGCGCCAGTTCGCCGACTTCCTGGAGCGCCACGACCTCGATCTGCTGAGCATCGGCCACGGCGAGCTGGCCTCATTCCTGGCCGAGCTGGCCGCCGGCGACGCCGAGCATGCGCCGGTCGCGCCGACGACGCTCGGGCGCAAGGTGGCGTGCCTGCGCTCCTTCTATCGACACCTGCGCCGGGAGGCGATCATCGAGCACGACCCGACGGCGGAGCTGCGCGGCCCGCGCAAGCCCCAGCGCCTGCCGCGGGTGCTCTCGCGCGAGGAGGTGGCGCGGCTGCTGAGCCGCCCCACGGGGGCCGCTCCGCTTGCTCTGCGCGACCGGGCGCTGCTGGAGGTGATGTACGCGTGTGGGCTGCGCTCCTCGGAGGCCGTCGCGCTGGAGCTGGCGGACGTCGATCTCGAGGAGGGCCTGCTGCGCACGCGCGGCAAGGGCTCGAAGGAGCGGATCGTGCCGATCGGCCGCCAGGCGGTGGCGGCGCTGTCGGCATATCTGCGCGGCGGGCGGGGCCTGCTGCTGGGCGACGGAGCGAGCCCGCGACTGTTCCTCAACCGCCGTGGCGGCGGACTGACCCGTCAGGGTCTCTACAAGATCGTCCAGGGTCACGCGCGGCGGGCGGGCCTGGAGGAGAAGATGAGCCCTCACACGCTGCGCCACTCCTTTGCGACACACCTCCTGGCGGGCGGCTGTGACCTGCGCTCCCTGCAGGAGATGCTCGGCCACGCCGACCTGGCGACGACCCAGGTCTACACCCACCTGTCGGCCGACCGGCTGAAGGACGCCTACTTCAGCGCCCATCCGCGGGCGTCGCGTTGACGGCGGACATCCGAGGATGACCGGGGCGGGGGCGCGCAGGGCGATCGTGCTCGTGATGGACGGGTGCGGCGTGGGCGCGCTGCCCGACGCCGATCTGTATGGGGACGAGGGGACGAACACGCTTGCTCACCTGGCCGACGCGGTCGGAGGCCTTGAGCTCTCGTGGCTGCAGTCGCTGGGCCTTGGCTCGATCACGCCGATCCGGGGCGTCCCGCCGGCAGCGAGCCCGGTGATCCACGGGCGCCTGCGTCCGCTGGGCCCGGGCAAGGACTCGATCTGCGGGCACTGGGAGCTGATGGGTGTCTTGGCGGCGCACGCGGCGCCGACATACCCGGAGGGCTTCCCGGGAGACGTCATTGAGCTGCTGCGCGCGGCGACCGGCCACGAGCTGATCTGCAACCGGCCGGACAGCGGGATCGCGGCGATCGAGGAGTTCGGCGGCGAGCACCTCCGCAGTGGCGCGCTGATCGCCTACACCTCCCAGGACTCGGTCCTGCAGCTGGCCGCGCACGTCGAGCGGGTGCCGGTCGACGAGCTCTACCGGGCGTGTGCGGCGGCGCGGGCGGCGATGACGGGCGAGCACGCCGTGGGGAGGGTGATAGCCCGTCCATTCACGGGCTCAGAGGGGGCGTTCGAGCGCACCGACGGGCGCATGGACTTCGCCGTCGAGCCGCCGTCGCGCAGCTATCTGCAGGAGCTCCAGGACGGCGGTGTGGAGGTCGACGGCGTGGGCAAGATCCGCGACCTGTTCGCGGGCGTGGGGGTGACGCGCTCACACCCGGGCGCGACCAACGAGCAGGCGTTCGCGAGCGTCGAGCGGCTGTTGGATGATTTGGAGGAGGGGTTGGTCTTCGTCAATCTGGTGGAGACCGATCAGAACTACGGCCACCGCAAGGACATATCCGGCTTCGAGCGGGCGCTGCGTGAGATCGACGCGCGCGTGGGCGGCCTGATGGAGGTGCTTCGCGAGGGCGATCTGCTGGTCGTGACTGCCGACCACGGCGTCGACCCGACCCACCCTGGCACCGACCACACGCGCGAGTACGCGCCGCTGCTGGCGCTGACCGGCGCGATGGCCCGCGAGCGGAGGCGGGGTGGGGGCGCGAGCCGCGCGGCCCCGGGTGAGCGCCACGACGGCGCGCTGGCGGACGTGGGCGCGAGCGTGCTCGAGTGGCTGCTGGGCGTAGGGGCGCCGGGGCTGCCGGGCCGCTCCTTCATAATCTGAGGCGCGATGCCCGAGTTGCCGGAGGTCGAGACGATCAGGGGCCAGCTCGCGCCCGTGGTCGAGGGGAGACGGATCGAGCGCCTGGAGGTGCTCGACGGACGCTGGTCGCGGCCGCTGGCTCCGCGCGAGCTCACGGACGCGGTGGAGGGCCGGCGCGTGGAGCGTCTCGGGCGACGGGGAAAGTACCTGCTGTGGCACCTCTCGGAAGACATTCATCTCGCCCAGCACCTGCGGATGACCGGCTCGGTGCTGATCGCGCCGGACCCCGAGCCGCCGCACACCCGGGTGCGGATGGATCTGGGTGCGCTGCCGCGCTCGCTCCCGGTTGCAGGCGGCGTGAGGCGGGTGGGGGTGCGCCTGGCGTTCGTCGACCCGCGGCGGTTCGGGACGGGCGAGTTGCTGCTCGGCTCAGGCTCGCTCCATGAGTTCCTCAACGCACGCCTGGGCCTCGAGCCCTTCGACGAGGACTTCACGGGCGATCACCTTCGGGCGGTGGCCCGGGGGAGCAGGGCGCCGATCAAGGCGCTGCTGCTCGACCAGCGCAAGATCGCCGGGGTGGGCAACATCTACGCCGACGAGGCACTCCACGGCGCAGGGGTTCATCCACTGCGTCCGGCCGGCGCGCTCACTGCGGCCCAATACGGGCGCCTGCGCGAGACGGTCATCGCCACACTGCGGGCGGGCATCGACGCGCGCGGGGCGACGATCGATGACTTCCGCCACATCGACGGCGTCCACGGGAGCTTCCAGAACCAGTTCCGTGTCCACCGGCGCGAGGGCGAGCCGTGCCCGGTGTGCGGCTCGACGATCGTAAAGACGGTCGTCGCGGGGCGGGGGACCTATGTGTGTGAGACCTGCCAGCCGCGTCCGCGGCTCAGGCGGCGAGCAGGTCGTCCAGGCGGCCGTCCTCGGCCGCCGCGTGAACCTCGCTGAAGCCGCCGAGAAGCTCCCCGTCGACGAGGACCTGGGGGAAGGTCATCATGCCCGTACGCTGCGCGAGTGCGACGCGGCCGTCGGCGTCGCGGGAGAGGTTGATCTCCGCGAACTCCACCCCGCGGGACTTCAGGATGCCCTTGACGCGGGCGCAGAAAGAGCACGGATCTGTCGTATACACGGTTACGTTGCTCATTACTTCAGAAAGTATAGCAACGGTGTGGTGCGGTGGTCCTCAGTTTGATCGCGCAGGCCACCGGACATCGGCGGCTGGGTTGTCCGCGACGCCAACGCACGATCTGCAGGTGGTCTCGTCCGATGGCATGATGGACCGCTCTGCGATTCATTCGACCAAGGGGGCCATATGGCAGGCACAGAGGGTGCGAACGAGGGCGCGGAGCCCAACCCGCGAGCCAAACTCATGCAGGAAGTCGCCGACGAGATGGACTCGATTGAAACCGAGTTCGGCGATGCCTACCAGATCGGCCGCGTGATCCTGGTGGCCGAGGTCCTGCGGCCCAACGATGAGGTCGGCCTGAGGATTCGCGCCGGGCAGTTCCCCTGGGTCACGATCGGGATGCTTGAGGCCGCAAAGAAAACGATCGAAGTGCAGATGATCGGAGGCGGCGGCGCCTAGACCTGCGCCGGGGCCGAGCCTAGACTGGGCCGATGGCGGGACCGGTCAAGACAGAAGCGGTGGTTCTGCGCTCGATGCGCTACGGCGAGGCGGATCGGATCCTGCACCTCTACACGCCTGGGAGGGGCCGGGTGAGCGCTATCGCGAAGGGCGTGAGGCGCGCCCGAAGTCGCTTCGGCGGGCGCCTGGAGCCGTTCTTCAGATTGAACATCGAGCTGCACGAGGGGCGCAGCGAGCTTCTGACAGTCACGGGCGCTCAGACGATCGACGGCTACGCTCGCCTGCGCGGCGACGCGCGGGCCCTCGATGCCGCGGCGCGGGCATGCGATGCGGTGGGCCGGCTGTTCGAGACCTCCGAGCCGCATCCCGGCGTCTTCAACCTGCTCTGCCGCCAGCTCGTGCTGCTCGACGAGCAGGTCGGCGGCGCCGGCGGGCAGGGCGGTCGCTCCCAGGCGCTGGCCTTCCGCCTGAAGCTGCTGCTCGCGGCCGGCCTCGCGCCGCAGCTCGCGGCGTGCGCCAGCTGCGGCGAGCCCGAGCACCTGGTTGGCTTCTCCGGCGCGGCGGGCGGAGTCGTGTGCGCCGCCTGCGAGGCGGGCTCGTTTCCTCTCGGCGAGGATGCCTATGCGTTCATGACCGAGGCACTCGCTCGCACTCTCAACGAGGCGCCGGGCGCGCAGGACGCGGCCCTCGGGCAGGTCGAGCGGGCGATTGCGGTGACGCTCGAGCATCACGCGCACCTGCGCCTGATGCCGGCCGCCGGCGTGGCGGCCTGACGGGGTCCGCTCGGGCGCCGCGCGATGGCGTCCGTCTCGGCGCGCGGGCTGTGTCTGTATCGTGGGGGCCGTGGATGAGGGCCTGCCGATTGCTTACGAGATGCTCGAGGGCGGGGTGCCCGTGCTCGCCTCCGATGGCGAGCAGGTCGGGACGGTGGGAAGCGTGCTGAGCGCGCCCGAGGAGGACGTCTTTCACGGGCTCCTGATCAACACGCCCGGCCACGGCATTCGCTTTCTCGAAGCGGCCGCGATCGCGTCGATCCACGAACACGGCGTCGACCTCCGCATCGATGCGGCCGCCGCCCGCGCCCTCCCCCCGCCCGAGCACAGCGCGCCCGTCTACGACGAGGACCCGGCGAAGCAGACGAAGTGGAGCCACTGGGTCCATCACATGACCGGGCGCAGCGACTGGCATCACGAGCGCTGAGAGCACCTCGTGCGGGCCGACGGCACCGAGCGCGGCGATCTCCGGAAGCCGCTGCCACAATCGTTCGATGAGCATCGCCGGCCAGCAGGACATCGTGGCGTCCGGCTTCGCCGAGCGCTGTGTAGAGGCCGAGGAGCGGCTCCTGTCGCCGTTGGCGACCCGCTCCTACCCGGCGCTGCGCGAGCACCCGGAGGCGGACTGCGCGCTGAGGACGC
>DAIRTT010000152.1:0-6298 GCA_036803745.1 Solirubrobacteraceae bacterium
CGCGCGCCAAGAGCGCCGGCAGCCCGTCCAGCTCATCGGCGCAGTGCAGCTCGGGGGCGTGGCCGCGCGCGAGCGCCAGCGCGTCGTCGAGCAGCTCGCTGACAGGCCGCAGCTGACCGTCGGCGTCGGGCAGCCGGGCGCGGACGCCGAAGCGCGCCGCTCGGAACACGCCCTCCTCGAGCACCTCGGCCGCCGGATCCGGCTCGGGATCGGCCTCGGCAGCGTGGCGCGCCAGGCAGTGCGCGAGCGCGACCAGACCGGCGGTGTCCTCGAGCGACGCCTGGGTGTCCAGCGCCCGTATCTCGACCGTGCCCAGCCGCGGATGCGGGCGCAGCTTCCACCAGAACCACGTGTAGTCGGGCACGTCTGCGGCGCGCGCCAGCAGCCGCGTCATGGCGCGAAAATCCGCGAAGTCGCGCATCGCCCGTGGCACGCCAGAGCGCGGCCAGCCGCGGATCGTCACCTCACGGGCAGAGGCCAGGCCGGTATCGCGGCTGTGGCGGAACGGCGAGTTGGCGGCCAACGCCTGCAGCAGTGGCAAGTGGCGGCGGAGACCGTTGAAGGCCCGGATCGCCGTATCAGCGTCCGGCATCCCGATGTGGATGTGCAGTCCCCCGACCGGCGTAGCGACGGCATCTCCGAGCAGGTCGCGGATGCGCTCGTAGCGCTCCTTGTCGGTGATCTCGGCCTCACCCTCCATCGCCGACGGATGCGTCCCCGACCCAAGCAGCCCCGCGCCCGTCGCGACCACCGCCCGGCGCAGACCGCCGAGCGCACCTACCGCCTCGCCAGCGCTGCCACAGACGTCCGTGATGAGCTCCACCTGACACGCGTGCAGCTCGCGCTCGACCGTTCCTTCGACCGGACCGAGCCGCTCCAGCACGGCCGCCGATGCGTTCGCCTGCCGTCCGGTGACCGGATCGACGAGGAACAACTCCTCCTCGACACCGACGGAGAACGGCTCTCCCGAACCGAAAGCGCTCCTGGTCTCATCGTCCGACTTCACGTCAGGAGTCTAAACCCCACCAAGCTCCAACTATCATCGCGTTCGAGCGGCAACCACCTGACTTGCTCCTGATGCAGATCGCTTACCCCTGCTGACGCCGAGTCGAGAAGGGGCGGAGTCGCCTCGATCTGATGGCTCAA
The DNA here is from genome assembly GCA_036803745.1 of Solirubrobacteraceae bacterium. GTDB lineage: Bacteria > Actinomycetota > Thermoleophilia > Solirubrobacterales > Solirubrobacteraceae > Palsa-744. The sequence continues at coordinate 1,147 of DAIRTT010000152.1, forward strand.
ACGGCCGAGCGACTGGCTAGCGGACGACGAGCACGTCGCATGGCGCACGACGCGATCGGCGACCGACCCGAGGAGGAACTGCCTGACGACGCTCATACCCTGGCGGCCGATGACGATCAGATCAACGTGGCGCGATTCGACGGCACTGATGATCTCGGCGGCAGGATTGCCGATGGCGGGGATCGGTTCGGCCGGCACGCCGGCCTCGGCCAGGATGGCGAGCGCCTCGTCGAGCTGTCGCCGGTGCACGTCCGGGTCACTCGTCGGGTCAGTGTACGCGGCCGTCGCCGAAAGCCAATCGAACGCGCTGAACATCGGCATCGATGCTTCAGGCGTCTAACTGCTCACGGCGACAGCGGTTCCGCTGCCTCCATGTCCGTCGGAGGATCCTTTCCGCGCGGCTTGTTGAGCACTCTGCTGACGCGGGCCCATATGCCCCAAGCACCGAGCGCGGCGCCGGCCGCGAGCGGCCCAGCCGCTGGATAGCCGTAGCGCGCGTCGTAGCTGTTGCCGGCGACGGCGAGCGTCACGGACGCGATTGCGACGAGTGCGCACATCGCCGCCGCGGCACGGTCTCGCGAGCCCAGCAAGGGAACGCCGACCACAGCCGCGAGCAGCAGCAGGATCAGCAGGCCTCCCTGCACCTGGCTGTGGTCGTCGTAGTACACGAGCGCCCGAGTCGAGCTGCCATGACCCACGTAGCCGCGGTCGCCTTGACGGAAGAAATGCGAGATCGCTGGGTCGACTGACAGCACGCCTTTCTGGTCCAGCAGCGCTTCGCGCAGCGAGGATGGCGTATAGCCTTCGCCGGCTCTCGCGGACACGAAGAAGGTCAATCCGTGGAGGATCGCGTCGGCGTACGCGAGGGGCTGGTGCTCGATCGCGGCCACACTGAACCGCTGCAGCAGGGCATCCGCGTTGGAGGGCGCGTGCGCGGGACCGCCAAACCGCCGGACGGCAGGCGAGGCGCGCGCGTATTGGTAGAAGCTCTCAGATTGCCGATGCGCTGGAGGTCCGTCTGGGCACAGGAAGCCGGTGCCCGCCGGCGGATCAAAAGTCGAACAGTCAACGAAGGTGGCGACCCTCCCATACAGGTTCCATGCCCCTTGGCGCTCGTAACCCCAGTAGCCGGTGACCACACCCTGCACCGCCGGGTAAGCGAGGATCAGTACGAGCGCCGCGACTGCGACCGCCGCAGCGCTCGCCAGTCGGTGGCGCACGTTGCCCGAGGCGGCGAGCAACAACAAGAGAGGAATGACCATCGCGCTGGACAGGCCGATGGTCTTGACCCAGAAGCCGGCCCCTGCTGCCACTCCCGCGAGCAGCGCCCAGCGTAGGCCCGACTCTCCAAGCGCACGAACCGCTGCATACACAGCGACAGCCTGCAGGAATGCGAACAGGCTGTCGGCCAGGAGAGAGTGCTCGAGCAGCGGCCCGCCGGCGCCGAAGAAGGCAACCGCCGCCGGCACCAGCCCCAGCCACGCGGGGGCGCCCGTGCGGCGCACAGCCTTGTAGAGCAGCAACCCGGCAGCGATCCCCAACGCGTGCTGGACTGCGATCGTGAAGCCCAGCCGATCGTCGAACAGATTCACCACGCGCAGGAAGATCGGGTAACCCGCAGGTTTCTGCGGATCGCTGAATACCCCGGTCGCCGCCGCGTCGACGTACTCGTGGGAGTCGCCGAAGCCCAAGAGGGCGGGGCCGTAGCCGAGCATCAGCCATACGCGGACGACGACCGCGCCGGTCACCAGCGTGACGCTGGCGACGAGCGTCAGCTTCTCGTCTCGACGGCGTCCGCGCCAACTTCCGGGCGCGCGCGAGATCAGAGCCCTGCAGTGCATGCCCCAGATGATGCGCGAAACGACCCGGCACGCAATGCTGCGCCTCTGCCGGCGGTTCAAGACGCGGTCGGACGATCAAGCCCTTGCTCGCCGGGCTTCGTGTGCTGCCCAGGCGCTGAGTTGAGTCACGCCTTGCACGCTGTCGTTTGGGCAGCGAATGGGCAGCAAGCCGGGATTTGCGGACCGCCCGACGCCGAAGCACCCTGACGTTTTGCGTCAGAACTGACCCGTTTGCAGGTCGTTTCGGAGAGTGCCCCCGCCAGGAGTCGAACCTGGATCTACCGCTTAGGAGGTCGATTGCGCCAGAGGCAAAAAACGCGGGATCTGCTCGTGTTTGTGGCGATTCGTCCGCTCATCCCCTCACGCGGATATGGCGCGATCCGGCGCGATCCGGCTGGGTTTGGGCAGCGGAATTGGGCTGCTGCCCAACCGCTCGACCGTCGCCAACTGCCTCGACGAGCACGGCGCGGTCGGGATAGCTCTCGTTGCGCTACAAGCGGCGGACACCACGATGGCTATAGCGATCGGAGGTGCCTCATGACTGGACTTCCCGCGCTCAGCCCTCATTTGTCGCCCCGGAAAATCGAGGATACGTCTATAGCCGTTATTACGCCGTTCGCAGGGCGTCGACAACCTCGTCGGCGGGGTGTGCCGAGTCGCAATGCCGGTATCGCGCGCGCCCCATCTAGGCCGCGTGCGTGCTGGCCCGACCGTAGAGCAGCGACAGCAGGTCCTGCTCGCCGGGCACGGGATTCGACAGGCCGAAGGCGGTGAGACCGATCGCCGAGCGTCCGACGACGAAGCCGAAGGCGTCAATGTAAAAGCGCATCTGCAGCGCCACGCCGTTGGCCGACACGGTGAGGGGTATCAGCAGGCGCACGCCGAAGCTGTGGGGGACGCTGGTGGCGAGCATCGAGATGCGGGTCGCCCCGGGGGTGATCCGTGCCCGGTGGTTCGCGGCCTTGTTGACGCCCTTCGCGAAGGCCTGGGCGAACGTCAGCTGCAGGCAGTTGCGCGCGGTCGAGCTGCGGAAGGCGTTCTCGATGACCGTGAGCTTCGCGTCCGCCTGGGCGGCCGTCGAGAGGACTTCGACGTCGGATCTGACTTCGGCGACGTGCAGCGCACTGCCGCCCTTGAACTTCGGCGATTGGATGTCGACGACGTGGACGTGGCTTTCTCGGAGGCCGCACTTGGCTTCGGCGCTATCGGAGCGTTCGTGGCTTTCGCCTTCCGGCGCGACGCTGGCCATGCCGAGGAGATCCGCCTGGCGCAGGTTGACCGAGTGCGCGTAGGCGACGGCACGCGACTTTGCTTCGGCCCCGGCGGTCGCGCTTGCTTTGCCGCCAGGGGCGCTTTCGTACCGGATCGCGGGAAGCTGCACCCTCGCGCAGGCCGTCATGCCGAGCGAGCGTGCGACGGCCGCGTCGCTTTCGGCGAGCGCTTTGGATGCACCGACGAGGAGCGTCAATGAGCGGGCGTCCCTCCTGGCAACCGCGCTCGCCAGGCTGGAGACATCGGTCGCCTCCTGGAAGTAGCCGGTGACCAGCTGGCTGATCGTCCCGGCCTGGGCGGGCGGTCGTGCAAGTGCCTGCACCTTGGCGTCGGCGTCGCGTGATACGGCCGCGAATTCGCGCGTGAGGGCGGCGAAGCCCTCGCTGTCAGAGGGGTTGCTCTGTTCGAGCGCGTGCGCTCGGGCGTAGAGGGCTTGCCGCTCAGAGGACAGTCCGGTGCAGACGTCGCTCGCCCGCTGCGCGAACTCGGCGAGCGTCGGCGACGGGGTGGAGCTCGAGCCGCACCCGGCCAGCGCCGAAGCGGCGGCGAGCACGAGGACCGACATCCGTCTGCTGGGCTTCACACTTGTGCCATCGGACGTGAGATGGGCAAGCTTGAGCCCGGGATCTCGCGCCCAGGCGAGGCGACCCGCGCCGAGCGCACGGCGCGAACGCCGTGGCGACGCCGGACGTCCGAGGCCGGCTCATCTCCGCCATCGCAGATGTCGATGCTACGCGCATGGCACGATGTACAGGTCGGCTGGGCCGCAGAAGCGCGCTGGCCGCGCTCGCCGCGTTGCTCCCCGCGGCTCTGGCGTTCGCCATCCCGCATGGCGGCTCAGCCTCGGGACGCGGTCCCGTGATCACGCCGACCGCGGCGCGACTGGTGCTCGCAGCCGTGTGGGGCAAGCGCGAGCTGGCTAGAACATCGGATGACGCGGACGCGATCAAGGCGCTCGACACGAGCCCCGAGCTCGCCCGCGACATGAGCGTGACGATAGAGGCTCGCGACAGGGGCGGCTGGAGTCAGCGCGTCCAACGGCCGCTCGAGCGGTCCGTGGTGTTAGTTCCGCAGCAGATGCGCTTTCCGGCATCGTTTCTCGCCGTCGTGCAGACGACCTCCCAATGGTCGGCCTCGCCTGTCAGCCACACCCCGGCCGGCCTTGCGACCGCCCTGCTCGTGTTCACCAGGGCGAGTCGCTCGGCGACGTGGCGGGTGGCGATGGAAACCAACTACCACGGCACGATCGAGCAGACATCGGTGGGCCTCGATCTCGGCGCGTTCGCAGCACCCGCCACCTTCTCAGCGCCGGCGTCTCAGCCGGCCTGGACTAGCCCCGCGCGCGCCATTCGCGAACTGGCCGCGTTCTATGAGCACTACGCCGAAGACGGCGTCGCGCCGCCCCACAGCCCGTTTCTGCCCAGCTACTGGACGACGGGACAGGGTGAACAGATCGCCGCCGTCGGCCTCAACGGCCAGGTCAGTCCACGGGGCTTTCGCAACCACGTCACCTACACCACCGATTTGGCCGCCGACGGCCTCTACCAGTTCGGTCTCGGCGCCATGAACCTTACCTGCGGGACCGTTCGCGGCCGAGAGATCGCGAAGCCGGCGGAGGCGGGCGGCTATCTCAACCAGCCGGCAGACCGCGCGAATTGGGGGGGTTGGCTCGCGCCCGGCGCCTACAGCCGGATCACGAGCGCCCTGATGCACCAGGTCTGCCTCGTCATTGCCCCGACGAGCTTCGGCGGCATACAGGCCATTAGCGGCGATGACGAAGATGACGATCTGAACGTGGTCGGCGCGCTGCTGTTCCGCTATCCGCCCGACTCGCCGCCGGGCCAGGCTCAATAGCCCGCGGCGTCGGCGGCCGCACACTCGAGCGCGACGCTCGGCAGGGGCCGCCGTCAGGGAGCCCCATGATCTCTTTTCCGCCTAGGGCGGTAGCCGCTGCATCCGTTGGCCGCTGTACTTGCAGGAAAAGATGCCCCCGCCAGGAGTCGAACCTGGATCTACCGCTTAGGAGGCGGTCGTCTTAT
>DAIRTT010000153.1:0-6298 GCA_036803745.1 Solirubrobacteraceae bacterium
GGCTGAAACTGCGACTGCGCAGTGGGCGAATCGTCGAGCTCGACGGCTGCGAGCCGGGCGCGTGCGGTCACCCGCTCGCCGAGCAGCGCGGGGTGGTCGAGCGCAAGCTGGCCTTGATCGGGGTCGCGAGCGCGGCGGCCAGTCGCTGAGCCGACGTCCGGCCTGCAGCGCGCGCAGAGCCGGTCGGGCTCATTCGAGCGGCTCTCAGCCGAGCTTGCCTGAGACTGCGGAGTTTCGCTGGTCGTTTCGCCAAACCCTCCCAGACGCATGGGTAGGTGACGGGGTGGGGGTGCTCAGCTCGCCGTTGCGTGCCACCCCCGCCCGTCCTTGCGGACCTTCCCTTCCTTCTCCAGTCCGGGGAGCACGCGGTAGAGGTAGTTCTGGTTGATGCCCATCTTCGCGGCCAGTTCGGGGATTGTGACGCCGGGCTGACTCTGCACGAGGGAGAGCGCTTCCGCGCCGCGCGTGCCGCTGCCTTTGCGTCTGCCGGCGCGGCGTTTGGCGGGGCCAGCCGGTTTACGCGCCGCTTTCGGCGCAGCCGCTGTGGCTGTGGCCGTGGCTCTTGCGGCTTTCTTGCGGCTGCTCGCGCGCCGCGGACGCCCGCGCCCGCGGCGGCGCACGGCCTCTCCGGCGTCGGAGGCAGCCGACCCGATCGCTCCCGCCAAGGCGGTCGCTGCTGCCTCCAGGCGCTTGAACTCCTCCACCACCGGCTCCAGCTCCTTCAGTCGCTCGGTGATCTCTCGGCGCTTCTCGTCAAGGAAGTCGGTCACGGTCACGTCCTAGCTCGGGTAAAGGGGAGACCAGCCTATAGACGATGTGGCGCGGGGAGCCGTGACCGATGCCTGAACTGCCGCAGGCCACTGAACGAAATCGACGCGGTCCCGGGCCGCTTGAGGAACCCGCCCCGGCTCGCCTTTCGGCGCTCCGGCTCGGGTGGCGCGGCCTCACACCTCGTTGGCCTCGCTCTTTGCGGCTCGGTTCCGCGTCTGCACCGAAGACAGGCGTGACGCGGGCCGAGCGCAACCCCGTTAGTCAGGCGGCCAGGACAGCGACGCGGCGGTCGCGATGCCGGTCGCACTCGTCTTCGAGTGGCTCGCGGGCCTCATCGTCTACTTCAAGTCTTACGTCGACCGAAGGCACGCGCTCAGCGATTTGGGCGTCTCGGAGGGCGAGCTCGTGCCGATAGAGCCTTGACTTCCCATCCCCGCGATCACGCCACCGTCGGGGTCACCTTGATGCCGGAGGGGCACCGGGGACGCTCTGCCCTCGGACGGCGGCTAGTGCAGTGTTCCTGAAGTGGCTTGTCCATTTGTGGCCTTGGTGATGTGCGCACGGACGCCTGCTTTGTCGACGAAGGAGGCGCCTGCGTGGAGCCATCCGAGACTGCTCCTCGTCGTCCTGAGCGGGCGTCTCCCGGGGCGCCGGCGAGAGTGCTGCTTCTCGCGCAGAGCAGCCGCGTCGTGCGTTGGTAATAATCTGCGGTGTCTTGTGCCGCGGAGTACTGATGAGGCCGAGGAAGATGCGGAAATGAATGGGAGCTCGCGGGTGACTGCCCGGCGGCTGACGGTGCTGGGCACTGTCGTAATCGCCGTGGCTCTCGGCGCTCGCGCGGCGCCGGTGGACGGCACACAGGGATCGCGCGCAGCGTCCCGCATCCCCCTCGGTCAGCTCCTGCATCCGATCGCAAAGCTCGGCGACGGCGCAGAGGGCGGCGAATCCGAGTCCCCAACGATCGTGGCGCTGTCCTCGAATGGCGACACTGCGCTCGTAGGCGCGCCCGGCGACGACGGCGGTATTGGCTCGGTCTCGGTTTTCGCCCGCTCAGGCTCGACCTGGAGCCAGCAGGGCCCGCCGCTCGCAGGTAGCGGCGAGATCGGCCAAGGTGCGTTCGGGAGCAGCGTGGCGCTGTCCGCCGACGGCGACGTCGCGCTGATCGGCGGTCGCTCGGATGGTTCTTCGAGCGACGGCCAGTGCTGCGCGAGCGGTGCGGTGTGGGTCTTCACGCGATCTGGTTCGACGTGGACGCAGCAGGGCCCGGTGCTCACGGACGGCCGGGCCAGCGACAGCGCCGAATTCGGCACCAGCGTTGCCCTGTCCGCCAGTGGCGCCACGGCTCTGGTCGGCGCCCCGGGCTCGGGGCGAGCCGGGGCGGCGTGGATCCTCGCCCGTACGCGTTCCGGCTGGCAGCGTGGAGGAAAGCTAGCGGTGCGTGGTGCGACTAACGCCGGCTTCGGGAGCACCGTGGCGCTCGCCTCCAACGGCGGTACCGCTCTGATCGGTGCCGGTGGGGGCAGTAGTGCCGGCGGGGCATGGGTGTTCACGCGCCAGCACTCAAGGTGGAGCCGCCAGGGTGGAAGGCTCACGGGAAAGGAACAAAGCGGGCGCTTGGGCGCAACGGTTGCGCTCTCGAGCGACGGCGACACGGCGCTGGTCGGTGCCGGAGGCGAAGATGGCGAGCACGGAGCGGCCTGGATCTTCACGCGATCAGGGTCGACATGGCAGCGCCGCGCGAAGCTCACTGGTCGCGGCGAGAGAGGGCTCGGGAACTTCGGGGAAAGCGTGGCCCTCTCCGCCAACGGGAAGATCGCGTTATTCGGCTGCCCGCAGGAAAACAGCTCGGGTCTCGAGCGCGTCGGCTCGGTGTGGCTCTTCTCCGGCTCGGGCTCGAGGTGGACTCGGCGAGCCAAACTCGCGGCCGCGGGAACCAGCATTGAAAACGGTCTGTTCGGCATCAGTGTGGCGCTCTCCGGGGCGGGCACCACCGCGCTGGTCGGAGTTGAGGTCGACGATGGCGGCCCAGGCACCGCGTGGGTGCTGTCGAGCTCATTTGGGTGAAGTCAGTAGCGCGCTCCCGGCGAGCTCTCGCTTCCCCATCCGCGTGATAGGAGTCGTCTCGCCGGGCGCTCATCAGGTGCCTCCCTTGGGACGAATCTCGACAGCACCGACCGAGGCTCGGTACGCGCTCGCTCTTCCGGCGAGGGCAGCGGTGCTGGGTCGGTTGCGCCGAGCTCGGATGAGACGGACGCGTCCGCGCTAGGAATCGTCCTTCGCGTCGCGGCTGAGCAGTCGCTTGCGGAGCGGTCGTCGTGGGTCGGCCTCGCGCTCGGCGAGCAGGAAGTCGATCCCACCTTCGACGGCGCGCTTGACTTCGTTACGGACTGTACGGGCCGCGTCGTCGTCGTGACGACCGGCGAACTGGCTGGTGTCGATCGGCTCTCCAAACCAGAAGTACAGGCGCTCGGGGTGCGGCAGAAGCGTCGGGCCGATGCCGTGCACGAGGGGCGGCATCGGCCACCCGGTGAGCTTCCTTACGAGATCGCTGAGCCGCGCGAAGGCTGGGTTGCTCTCGTCGATGACGATGTCGAGCATCTCCTCCGCGCCGACGGCCGCGAAGGGCACGATCGGATAGCCGTGCTCGATCGCCAGGCGGGCGAAGCCGATGCGCTCCTTCCACATGAGCTGGTACTTCTCGCCGCGCCGCTTGCCGACCTCGCGGGCGCCGCCGGGAAAGACCAGGACCGTCTGGCGCTCGTCCATCAGGGCTCGGACGTTCTCGCGGGTGCCGCGCACCATGCCGCATGCCGTGAGTGCGTCGCGCCACAGGGGAATGGCATAGTGGGCGTGCTCGCCAAGCGGGCGCACCGCCAGACGGCGTCGCTTCCATATCTCCGCCAGCATGAACGGCAGGTCCAAGAAGGCGTAGAGGGTGTGGTTGCCCACCAGCAGCGACCCGTCGTCGGGGACGTTCTCGATTCCGTAGACCTTCGGCCGCGTCACGCGCTCGAGCGGCTCGAGCAGGCCGACCAGGAGGTCGATCTGGCGATCTGGTGGGATCCCCGGGATGTCGATCTCGTGGTCCTCCATGGCGGCCACCGTCATCTCACGCGGGTCCGGACGCCGGGCAGCATGCTGAGGGCGTTGGCGCGCTCGACGGCGTGGCGCTCCTCGGATTGGAACGGCCGCGAGAGCTAGGGCTGCGGGTTCGGGCGCCAACCGGAGAAGGCCGCACAGCCGCGGCGGGGAGTTGCGCGTCGATCACCGTTTGGCGGCGTTCTCGGTCGAGGCGATGCCTTTGGGGCGCTTGCCTCCGCGCGGCTTGGCGCGCGCGGGAGCGCTGACGGCCTCGAGGCGCTCGGCCACGTGCTCTGCCTCCTCGGCGAGGCCGCTCTCGTGCGCCGCCGCGAGCATCTGATCGACGCGCTCGGCGCCGATCATCTCGAAGATCGAGGTGAGGTGCTCCTCGCCTTCCATCACGAACGTCACCCGCAGCAGATCCTCGTCACTGAGCGCCTCAAAACTGCGGCTGAGAGCTGCGTCGTCGAGGTAGGCGACGAACCGCCCCATGGCGACGTGCTCTCCGTTGGCGGCCATCGCTGCGGACACCGCGACCACGGTGTCGGTCGCGATCGCGCTCACGACCTCGGCGGCGCGGCGCGGATCGAGCTCGGCAGCAAGCTGCGCGAGGAAGTCGACCGTGAAGTGAGCAGAGATCTCGACGGCGCGGCGCGGATCGAGCAGGCTGGTGAGACGCGCGCAGAAGAGCGGACCGAGCGCACCCTCGCCGATCGCCGCGAGCGTGCTCGCCGGCAACAGCCGGGCGGCGTCGGCCATTCGCTGCAGCCGCTCCTCCTCGTCGTCGTAGAGTAGATCCGTCACGGCTTCGCGGTATTCGCGCAGCTCCGGGGCTGGAATCGGGAGCAGGAACGCGAGCGCCTGCGGATCGTCGACCCTCAGCAGGCGAGCGAGCTTGGCCGTCTCGGCGCGGCTCTCCGAGGCGCGGCTCACGCCCCGAGTGCCCTTCGCACGGCGCCGCGCAGCGGTCGCGGTATGTGCTCGAGCGCCCTGTCGGTCGCCTGTGCGAGTTGGCGCCGCTGGCGCTGCAGGACATGCTTGGTCAGCGCGGTCAGCTCTGCGTTGCGCGCCCGGTCGAGCGACGGTGGTGGGGGCGGGAGGTGGTCTGCAGGGCGCGTCATCGGGAGTACCGCCGGACCCGACGGGGAGCGGGGCCGACGCACATCAAATCAGGTCCGGGCCGCGGTGTGGGGGCTGCGTCGTCCCTTCGTCAACGGCCCTGAATAAACGATTTTGTGTGCGCTAGAGTCCGCGCCCACGATGCTTATCTTAGACTTCTTCGCGGCTTCTCCTCCTCCGCATAAACGCCGATGTCGCGGTTTTCGCTGGCGCATCGCGCCAGCTCAGGCGATCGCGGGGCATGGCAGGCGCCTTGCCGCGGGGCGGGTCGCCCAGCTGGCCGCCCTGCGACGGGCCGCGCTCCCGTGACCCTCACCGCCATCGGCCCGCGCGAGGCGTCGATCTTCACCGCTCTCGCCGACGCGTTCGTGGCGCCCGAGCCGGCGCTGCCGGCGGTGCGCGACACCGACGCGCTTAGGACCTTCGATGTCTGGCTGGCGCGCTCGCCGCGGCTCAACCGGGTCGGCCTCCGAGTCCTGCTGCATGTCGCCGAGCTGGCCCCGCTGCTGTTCGGTGGCGGCGGGCGTCTGCGGCGGTTGGACCCCGAACGGCGCCGGCGATGGCTGGGCCGCGTCGAGCACCTCCCGTGGCGAGTCGTTCGCGAGTTGACGCGGGCGCTCAAGACGTTGATCCTGCTCTGCTACTACGGCGACCCGGTGGTGATGGTGCGCCTTGGCTATGACGCCGAGGCGAACGTGCGACGTGGCCGTGAGCTGCGCCAGGCGGAGGGACGGCCGTGAGCTCGGCCGGGGTACGTCCGAGCACTGGCGCCGCCTACACCGACGGCCGGGGCGCGTTCCGCCCGACCATCGAACGTCTGGAGGACGGGTCGAGGATCTCCGGGGTACGTAGGGTGCGCGTCGACGCCGTCGTGGTCGGGACCGGCGCCGGCGGAGCCGTCGTCGCGAAGGAGCTCGCCGAGGGCGGCCTGAGTGTGGCGATGATCGAGGAGGGCGAGCGGGTTCTGCCCGAGTCGTTCACGGCGCGGCCCAGCGAGATGACCTCGCTGCTCTACCGCGACGCGGCCCAGCTGATGACTGTCGGGAACGTCTCGATTGGGCTGCCGCTGGGGCAGGCAGTGGGCGGCACGAGCCTCGTGAACTCCGCCACCTGCTTTCGCACGCCACCCGCGGTCCTCGAGCTGTGGTCGCGGCGCTTTGGCCTCGAGCAGTGGACGCCGGCGTCGCTGGACCCATTCTTCCGGCGCGTGGAACGCGAAGTGAACGTCGCACAGGTTCCCGAGGACCTGGCTGGGAACAACGCGCTGGTGGTGCGTCGCGGCGCCCAGGCGCTCGGCTGGTCGGGGGACTTCATCCATCGCAACGCG
>DAIRTT010000154.1:0-6262 GCA_036803745.1 Solirubrobacteraceae bacterium
TGCGCGACGAAACGGGCCTCGCCCAGGCGGTGCTGTCCAAGGAGGAGCCGCCGAGCGAGCTGACCGAGGCGATCTCGGCTCTGACGGTCGAGTCGGCGGTGACGATCACGGGCGACGTGGTGGCTGACGAGCGGGTCAAACTGGGCGGCCTGGAGCTGAAGCTGACCGGCCTGACGGTCGACTCGCCGGCGGAGCCGGAGGTGCCGATCGCGCCCGACTCGGCACTGGACAAGCGGATCGACTGGCGTTACCTGGATCTCCGCCGGCCCGACCGGCGGCTGATCTTCGAAGTCCAGACGACGGCCGAGGCCGCGATGCGCGACTTCTGGCGCAAAGAGCGTTTCATCGAGATCCACACGCCGAAGCTGATGGGCTCGGCGTCGGAGTCGGGCGCTGAGCTGTTCAAGGTCGACTACTTCGAGGGCGTGGCGTACCTCGCGCAGTCGCCGCAGTTCTACAAGCAGATGGCGATGGCGGCGGGTTTCGGCAGGGTCTTCGAGGTCGGTCCCGTCTTCCGGGCCAACCCCTCGTTCACCTCGCGCCACGACACAGAGTTCACAAGCGTGGACGTTGAGATCGCATGGATCGACTCCCACGAGGACGTGATGGCATTCGAGGAGCGCTGGCTGGCCCACGTGCTCGAGGCGGTCAAGCTCCAGCGCGGCGAGGAGATCCACGAGACGTTCGGGACGGAGCTGATCGTCCCGAGCCTGCCGTTCCCGCGGGTGACGCTCGAGGACGCCAAGGGAATGCTGCGCGAGTCAGGCCACGAGCCGCCCGGTGTCGGCCACGACCTCGACCCGCCGAGCGAGCGGGCGCTGTCGGCACTGATCAAGGAGCGCCACGGCCACGAGTTCGCGTTTGTGACCGACTACCCCTCCACGGTGCGGCCCTTCTACCACATGCGCCACGCCGACGATCCGAGTCTGACCAACAGCTTCGATCTGCTCTGGAAGGGCATCGAGCTCACCACGGGCGCCCAGCGCGAGCACCGCTACGAGCAGCTGCTCGAGCAGGCGGCCGACAAGAAGGTCGACGTCGAGCCGATCCAGTACTACCTCAACTTCTTCCGCTTCGGCGCCCCTCCCCACGGCGGCTTTGGCTTCGGCTTCACCCGTCTGCTGATGCAGATGTTGGGGCAGGAGAACGTTCGTGAGGTCACCTTCCTATATCGAGGCCCCCACCGCCTCGAGCCGTAGGACGCCGCGGGTGGCGCGCATCCTCGTCTCCCTCCCCATGCTCGACGGCTGCCTCGACGCGCTGGCCGGACACGAGCTGGTGGCGGGGGACCCGGGGTCGGACGCGGAGGCCGACGGCCTGATCTGCGGGCCGATGCAGCCGGTCGATGCGGCGACGATCGAGCGGATGGCGCAGCTGCGGGTGATCGCGGTTGCCGGGGCTGGATCGGACGCGATCGACGACGCGGCGGTGCGAGCGAGGGGTATCGAGGTGGTGACGGCGGGTGAGGCGCTGGTGGAGACGACGGCCGACCTGGCGTTCGCGCTGATCCTGGCGGCGTCGCGGCTGATGCATGACGCCGAGGCGAAGCTGCGCGACGGCGGGTGGGAGGGGTGGCGCTATGTCGAGCCGCGGTTCGGTCGCGACGTCCACGGGGCGCGGCTCGGCCTGGTCGGCTTTGGGAGGATCGCCCGCGCGGTCGCCCGGCGGGCGGCTGGCTTCGACATGGACGTGATCCACCACACCCGCACCCCGACGGGCGAGGCCGGGTGGACGGCCGACCTGGACGAGCTGCTGCGCGCGAGCGACATCGTGAGCCTTCACGTGCCGCTCAGCGAGTCGACCCGGCGGCTGCTCGACGCTCGCCGGATCGGGCTGATGACGCCGACGGCGGTACTCGTCAATACGGCGCGGGGTGCTGTCGTGGATGAGGAGGCGCTTGCCGACGCGCTGACGGAGGGGCGGCTGTTCGCGGCGGGGCTCGACGTCTATGACGGTGAGCCGGCGGTCGCGCCGTCGCTTCTGGCGGCGCCGCGGACGGTGCTGTTGCCGCACGTGGGGAGTGCCACACGGCGGACACGCGAGGCGATGCTGAGGGTCGCGGCGGAGAAGCTCTCCCGCACGCTTTAGTCCTCCGACTGCCGAGGAGCCGCGCCCCTACGACGCGGTCGAGATCTTCCAGACCTTGCCCTCTTTGACGAACCCCACAGTCCCGGCTTTGGCTTTGCCTTCGTAGGTGCTCGTGACGTGGGCGGTGGCGGTGGAGCCGCCGGGGGCGATGGCGATCGATTGGATTGTGACGTTGAGGTTGTCGACCTCGGCGAGCTGGGATTTGATTGCCTTTTCACAGCCCTTGGTGCCGCCGAGCTTGGCGACGACGGCTGCGGAGACGTCGTTGGCGCAGACCTTCTTCTGTTCGCCGGCGGTCGTGTCGGCCTGGAGGTTCGAGATCACCTGGGCGACTTCGTGCTGTTCGCCCTTGAACGAGCCGGTGGAGACCGTTGTGCCGCAGGCGGCCAGCACGAGCCCGCAGAGGGGGACGCTGAGCAGCGCGAGGGTGGGGCGGGCGGCGGGCAGGCGGGGCATTCCGGCGCCAGAGGTTATGGGACCGGCGCTACTTCTGCTCGTCGTCGCGGCGGTAGCCGAGCCGGGCGGAGATGCGGTCGGCCGTCGAGACGAGGTGCGGGCCGAGCGCGTCGACGAGCTCGTCGAGGGAGATCATCGAGCTGTGGGCTGACAGGTTGACGGCGGCGACCACGTCGCGGGCGTCGTTGCGAACGGGTGCGGCGATCGCGTAGAGGCCGGCGGCGAGCTCCTGGTCGTTGACGGCGAAGTTGGCCGCCTGGATCTTGTCGAGCTCCTCGCGGAGAGCCTTCTTGGACGTGACCGTGTTGGGGCCGCGTTTGGTGAGCTTGATCGAGGCGATCAGGTCCTTCTGCTCGGACTCGGGCAGGTTGGCGAGCAGCAGCTTGCCCATCGAGGTGCAGTAGGCGGGCAGACGCGAGCCGGTGTGGAGGTCGAGGTCGATGCTGTCCTGGCCTCGGCGGTAGCTGCGGACGCGGTCGACGTAGAGGACGTCGCTGCCATCGAGGACACCGAGGTTCGCCGTGTAGGTCGTGCGCTGGCGCAGTTCCTCGAGGTAGGGATGGGCGTGCTCGCGCAGGCCGGTCGAGTTGAGCGCCGACATGCCGAGGTCGGTGACGCGCAGGCCGAGGCGGTACTTGCGCGAGGCGCCCTGCTCGAGGTAGCCGAGCGCGACGAGCGTGATCACGTAGCGGTGGGTCGTCGAGCGGCTCATGCCGAGCTCGTCGGCGATGTCGGCGATGCCCAGGACGGGCCGCTTGGGCGTGAAGCAGCTGAGAATGGCCAGGCCGCGCTCGAGCGATTGGGAGTAACGCGGCTCGCGCAGGCTCGGAATCGACCAGGCGGGCTCGGCTTTGTCCTTCTTGGCTTTCGCGGTTGGGCTCGTTCGGGGCATTGGCACCTTTTGTCTGTTTCACGATAAACTCTCCTTATAGGAAAGCTCACCAATCCGATGGGTCGATGTTAGTTCGATCTATCCGGATAGACAGCGAGAAACACTAGAGTCTCAAGAGAGTCAGCAACGTGGGCTCGTCCCGACATCCGGCCTGACGGCCGCCGACGAGGCCGACCGAGAGCAATGCCGGTCCAGGGCTCGGATGCGACTAGAGCAGAGTCCGGCGAGAGTACGTCAGGCAGCCGGGCGCGACTCGAGGAAGTGCTTGCTCAGCATTGTCAACTGCCCTTGATAGTTGGACCCAAGGTCCTTGCCGTAGAGGACGTCGGGCTCTTCGGCCATCCGCTCGAAGGCGAGCTTGCACACGGGCTGGCGGTGCTCGACCATGAACGACACGTCGCGAGCCCGCACCTCCAGAGCGGCACGGCTGCCCTGGGACCCGCCGTCGCGCGCGTAGCCGAAGCCGGGGTCGAAGAAGCCGGCGTAGTGCGTGCGAAGCTCCCCCGCCGTGGGGTCGTAGGCGAGCATCTCGGCCGCGTAGGCCGGCGGGATGCTCACGCCCTCGGCCGAGAGCAGCAGGTAGAAGACCTCCGGCTCGAGCACGATCCGCCCTCCCGCCTCGGGGTGGACCGACTCCCAGTAGTCGCGCCATTTCAGCGCGCCGACCTTCGTGAGGTCGATCGGCAGGCTGTTCTTGCGCGCCCGGTAGCCGACGATGCTCTCAGCCGAGCCCGACACGTCGAGGCTCAAGAAGAGGCCGTCGGCGATCGACAGTTCCGAGCCGCTCAGCGGCTGAGAGTCGCGGTAGAGCAGCGGTGACTCGGCGTGCAGCACACGCAGCTCCTCGTCGCCGAGCCGCGCGTCGGCTGACATCAGGCGCACCTGGTTGAGCGCGAGCGCGGTCTTGACGCGGATCGCGAACGTGCGCGGGACGACCTCGAGGTAGAGCTTGCCGTGGTAGCCGCCGGAGATCTCATCGAAGCGGTGGTTGCGGTCGGTGAGCACGCGGGTGAAGACGTCGAGGCGACCGGTGGAGCTCTTGGGGTTGGCCTTGGCGCGGATCTCATCCGGCAGGCGGAGCTCCTCGATCAGGGGGACGAGGTAGGGCCGGTCGCGCTCGAGCGTGGCGCCGTCGCGCAGGTCGATCTGTTCGAAGGCGAGGTCCTCGATCTTCTCCTCGACGGTCGAGTCGCTGTCTGGCAGGAAGCTGCAGCGCAGCGCCCACGCGTGCTCGCCGAGGCGCAGGTCGATGCTCGCCGGCTGGACCGACTCGCCGGGGATCCGCCAGGGTCCCGCGACGATCCACTCCTGTGCGATGGCCTCGCGCAGACGCTGCGCGGGCAGCACTCCGAGCGAGTCCGCGGCGGCCGCGGCGCCGGCCCCCGGACCGGCGCTCGACAACGGCGTGGTGCTCATGTGATCGCCTGCTCGCGCATTGCCGGCAAGTGTATGGGCCGGTTGGGATGCGGGCCCGCCGGCCAGTGGGAGACAGGCCTCGATAATCGGCCGGCGCGGGGCTATGTTCGAGACGCACAGGCAGCCTGTGGGGCGGAGTCTTGAGCATCGTCCATTCCCTCTCCGTACGGTGCTCGGGAGAGACCTGGGTCCCCTCGATGCCAGGTCTCCGCGGGCGTCGCTCCTACCGAGGGGGCGGCGTCCGTGAAGGTCTGGCCGTGGCATCCCGTCCGCGACCATCTCTACCTTCAGATCATGCTCTTGAACGAGCTCGTCGACGGCATGGAGATCGAGCAGGTTCTGCTCGTTCGCGAGGCCGAGCGCAGACAGCGCCGTGACGGCGGCGAGTACCTCCGCCTGCAGCTGGGCGACCGGACGGGCGCGGTTGCTTGCATGGTTTGGGAGGAGTTGGGGGAGGTCGGCGAGCTGGCCCGCGCGGGTGCGCCGGTCAGGGTTCGCGGTCGCTACACGGTCCACCCCCGCTTCGGCCCGCAGATCAACCTGCGCGGTCTGGAAGCCGCCGAGCCGGGTAGCTTCGACCCCGCCGAGCTGCTCGACGGCCCGACGCGCGAGGTGGAGCAGATGGAGGGCGAGATCCGCGACCTGCTCGAGACGATCCAGGAGCCCCACCTGAGGGTCCTGCTCGAGCACGTGTTCGGCGAGGAGTCCGAGCTGTGGGCCTCCTATCGAGTGGCGCCGGCGGCGAAGTACTACCACCAGGCCTACCGCCACGGGCTGCTCGAGCACTCGCTGGGCGTGGCCCAGGCGGTGAGCGCGATAAGCGCGACGTTCCAGGGCATCGACCGAGACGTGGCGGTGACGGGCGCGCTGCTGCACGACATCGGCAAGCTCGAGGCCTACACCGACGACCCTCAGAACATCGACCTGACGGACGCCGGGCGGCTGTTGGGCGAGATACCGCTCGGCTACTACCGGATCCGCCGCGCGATCGAGGACATCGAGGGCTTCCCGCCCGAGCTGGCCCAGGCGGTGGGGCACATCATCCTCTCCCACCACGGCACGCTCGAGCACGGCAGCCCGGTCGTCCCGTGTACCCGCGAGGCGACGCTGGTGCACATGATCGACAACCTGGGCGGTCGCCTGGGCAGCTTCGACCGGATCGAGAAGGAGCTCGCTCCGGGCAGGCGCTGGTCGGGATTTGACCGGGCGATCTCGGGGAGCGCGTTCTTCGCAGACCGCGGCGAGATCGTCCAGCCGTCGGCGCCCGAGCGCGAAGCGGCCTGAAACGCCGCAAATAGCGGGGCGGCGAGGGCACCCGCGGGCATCCGTATCGCCGTCGGCTTCTATCTTTGGTGGCCGATGGCAAAGGACACCGAGAAGCTGATCCGCCAGCTCTCGCTGATCTCCTAC